>JBFWXZ010000171.1:0-6875 GCA_050186955.1 Flavobacteriaceae bacterium | reverse complement strand
CTAGCCGTGATGATCACGATTGCTCATGAGGAACATACCCCACTTCACGGCACCAGTGGCGAACGACATCGATAATTTCTATGCAATATCAGCATCATAAACGACACACTTGCATGCTCCACAACCATCCGAGCGGCGACCCGACACCCTCGCAGGCCGACATCTCGATGACACGCTCCATCGCCGACATCGCCCGCCCGCTCGGCGTCACCGTCCATGACCACATCATCGTCGGCAAGCAGGGGCACGTCTCGCTGCGGGGGATGAAGCTGATCTGACCGGGGGCGTCGCGCTACCGGCTCCCGCCGGCGATTAGGATGACAGGACATGAACCTTCTGCTGGACCGACTGTTTCGAACGCTCGTGCGCAGGGGCTCGCTGACGGTGACCGACGCAGCGGGCAAGGCGCACCGTTATGGCGACGGCTCCGAGGCGCGCGCCCATATCCAGATCGTCTCGAAGCGGGCGGAACGCGCCATAACCCTCGATCCGACGTTGGCGCTGCCGGAAGCCTACATGAACGGGGAACTCGAGTTCCTCGAAGGCGGCATCCTCGGTTTCATGCGCATCGTCTACGAGAATCTCGGCGCCGGCAGCATCGACACCGTCTGGACACGGACGATCGACAACGCGCGGCACGCCTTCCGCCGCCTGCAGCAGGTGAACACCGAGCGGCGGTCGCGGCGCAACGTCCACCGCCACTACGACCTTTCCATCGATCTCTACCGGCTCTTCCTCGACCGCGACCTCCAGTATTCATGCGCCTATTTCAGCGAGCCCGGCATGACGCTTGAGGACGCGCAGGAAGCCAAGAAGCGGCACATCGCGGCAAAGCTAGACCTGCGGCCGGGACAGGCCGTCCTCGACATCGGCTGCGGCTGGGGCGGCATGGGCCTCTATCTCGCCGACGTCTTCGGCGTCGACGTGACCGGCGTCACCCTGTCCGAGGAGCAGCATCGCATCGCCACCGGGCGCGCCAGCGAAAGCGGCCTTCAGGACCGCGTCCGGTTCGCGGTTGAGGACTACCGCAATGTCGACCCGTCATTCGACCGGATCGTTTCCGTCGGCATGTTCGAGCATGTCGGCGTCAACCACTACCGGACCTTCTTCGAAAAATGCGCGCGGCTGCTGAACCGCGACGGCGTCATGCTGCTGCACACCATCGGGCGCTCCGGCCCGCCCTCCGCCACCAGCGCCTTCGTGCGCAAATACATCTTCCCCGGAGGCTACAGCCCGGCGCTGTCGGAGGTGCTGCCCGCCATCGAGAGCACCGGCCTGATCGTCACCGACATCGAGGTCCTGAGGCTCCACTACGCCGAAACCCTCAAACACTGGTCGGAACGCTTCGCGGCGAACCGCGACACCGCGAAGGCGCTATACGACGAGCGCTTCTGCCGCATGTGGGAACTCTATCTGTTGGCCGCCGAGGCCTCCTTCCGCTGGGAGGATCTGGTGGTCTTCCAGATCCAGCTCGCGAGGACCAACGACCGCCTGCCGGTGACGCGCGACTACATCGCGGCGGCGGAAGCCCGGGCAAGCGGCGCGCCCGGAAAATCCGCGGGATAGCCCGGAAATTCTCCCCGCCTAAATTTTAAGCAACCGCTTCCGTAGACAAGCCCCTCGCAACTGTTCACGATTGGCCCGTAGTCAGGTTCGGGCCGGGGTGGAGTGTTGCCGAAGCAGAAAGCGTTCGATGAGATGTGGGGGCACGAGGGCGAGTGCCGCGAGGGCTATCGCCACGTCCGCGAGTTCCTCGACAGCGTCATGCCCGAATACCTCGAAAGCCGCCGCGCCGAGGCCGAGCTTCTCTTCCGCCGCATCGGCATCACCTTCGCGGTCTATGGCGAGAAGGACGCCGAGGAACGCATCATCCCCTTCGACATCGTCCCCCGCGTGCTGACGCGCGGCGAGTGGAACCGGCTCTCCGAGGGGCTCGAGCAGCGCACCAGGGCGATCAACGCCTTCCTCACCGATCTCTACGGCGCCCGCGAGATCCTCAAGGCGGGCATCGTGCCCGAGGAACTCGTCTATTCGAACCCGGCCTTCCGCCCGGAGATGATGGGCTTCCGCGCGCCCCACGACATCTGGGCGCCGATCGCCGGCATCGACATCGTGCGCGTCGACGCCGACACCTTCTACGTGCTGGAGGACAATGCGCGCACGCCTTCCGGCGTCTCCTACATGCTGGAGAACCGGGAGATCATGATGCTGCTCTTCCCGGAGCTGTTCGGCTCGGTCAACGTCGCCCCGGTCGACATCTATCCCGACGAGCTGCTGGCGACCCTGCGCTCGCTGGCGCCGCCCAACGCGCCGGGCGCGCCGGTCGCCGCGGTGCTGACGCCGGGGCCCTTCAATTCGGCCTATTACGAGCACTCCTTCCTCGCCGACAGGCTCGGCGTCGAGCTCGTCGAGGGCAGCGACCTCTTCGTCGCCGACGAGGTCGTCTACATGCGCACCACCGAGGGGCCGAAGCGCGTCGACGTTATCTACCGCCGGCTCGATGACGATTTCCTCGATCCGCTGATGTTCCGCCCCGATTCCGCGCTCGGCGTGCCCGGCCTCATCGCCGCCTACCGCGCCGGCAACGTGACGCTCGCCAACGCCGTCGGCACCGGCATCTCCGACGACAAGGCGATCTACAGCTACATGCCCGAGATCGTGCGCTTCTACACCGGCAAGGACGCGATGCTGGAGAACGTGCCGACCTGGCGCTGCCGCGAGCCGGATTCGCTGAAATACGTGCTCGAGCACCTGCCCGAGCTGGTGGTCAAGGAGGTGCACGGCTCCGGCGGCTACGGCATGCTGGTCGGCCCGACCTCCGACAAGAAGACCATCGCCGCCTTCGCCGAGAAGGTGAAGGCGCATCCCGACAACTACATCGCGCAGCCGACCCTGGCGCTCACCACCTGCCCGACCTTCGCCGACAGCGGCGTCGCCCCGCGCCACGTCGACCTGCGGCCCTTCGTGCTGACCGGCTCCGACAAGGTCCGCATCGTCCCCGGCGGCCTCACCCGCGTGGCGCTGAAGGAGGGCTCGCTGGTCGTCAATTCGAGCCAGGGCGGCGGCACCAAGGACACTTGGGTGGTTGATCTGTGAGCCGCCCGGGGGACACGCGATGCTGAGCCGGACCGCCGAAAGCCTGTTCTGGATGACCCGCTATGTCGAGCGGGCCGAGAGCCTCGCGCGCATCCTCTACGCGACCTCGCGCATCGCCTCGACCCCCTCGCTCAGCAAGGAGGGGACCAACGAATGGGAATCGGCGCTCGCCACAGCCGGCGTCGCCCACGGCTTCGCCGAGAGCTATGACGAGGCGACGCCGGAGAACGTCATCGAGTTCCTCGCCTTCTCGCCCGACAACCCCTCGTCGATCCGCTCCTGCTTCGAGAAGGCCCGCTTCAACGCCCGCGCGGTGCGCACGGCGCTGACCTCCGACACCTGGGAGGCCATCAACAGCGCCTGGATCGAGCTGCGGAAATTCGAGCGCTCGGCGATCTCGGCGCGCGACCTCAACCGTTTCATAAGCTGGGTCAAGGAAGTCTCGCTGCGCGTCGACGGCTCTGCCTACCGCACCATGCTGCGCAACGACGCCTACTGGTTCTCCCGCCTCGGCGTCTATCTCGAGCGGGCCGACAACACCGCCCGCATCCTCGACGTGAAATACCACGTGCTGCTGCCCGACACCGAGCCGGTCGGCGGCGGTGTCGACTACTACCAGTGGTCGGCGGTGCTGCGCTCGGTGTCGGCGCTGACCGCCTATCACTGGGTCTATCGCGACAACGTCAAGCCGTGGCTGGTGGCGGAGCTGCTGATCCTGCGCGAGGAGATGCCGCGCTCGCTCGCCTCCTGCTACGCCAACATGGTGACCTTCCTCGACGAACTGGCCCGCACCTACGGCCGGCAGGGCCCGTCGCAGCGTCTCGTCCGCCGCGTCCACGCGCAACTGGACAATGCCCGCGTCGACGATATCTTCCAGTCCGGAATGCACGAGTTCCTCGCGGGATTCATCGCCGACAACAACGCGCTCGGCGCCGCGATAACCGAGCAGTATCTCGTCTGATCCGGAGAGCGGCTTGAGGATTTCGATCGCGCACGAGACGCACTACGCCTATGCCGTTCCGGCCCGGCAGGTGGTGCAGATTCTCCGTCTCACCCCGCGCAGCCACACCGGCCAGCACGTCGTGCGCTGGAGCATCGACGTCGATCACGACTGCCGCCTCGTGCAGTCGGAGGACAGCTTCGGCAACATCACCCACACCTTCACCGTCGGCGGCCCGGTCGGCACCCTCGCGGTGCGCGTCTCCGGCATCGTCGAGACGGAGGAGACGCACGGCGTCGTGAGCGGCGCCGCCGAGAGGCTGCCGCCGGCGCTCTATCTGCGCGAGACCCCGCTGACCGGGATCGAGCCGCCGCTGCGCAAATTCGCGGAGAAGGCCAGAAGCGGGAATCCGCTCGACACCGGCCACGCGCTGACCGCGGCGATCTTCGAGCGCATGACCTTCGACACCGAGGCCACCGACACCCTGACGACGGCGGCCGAGGCCTTCCGCGAGAAGCACGGCGTCTGCCAGGACTTCGCCCATCTGTTCATCGCCTGCGCCCGCTCTCTCGGGCTGCCGGCGCGCTATGTCAGCGGCTATTTCGTCCACCAGAACGGCCAGACCGAGCACGAGGCCGGCCACGCCTGGGCCGAGCTGCTGGTTCCCGACCTCGGCTGGGTCGGCTTCGACCCCGCCAACGCCGTCTGCGCCGGCGAGAACTATGTCCGCGTCGCCTGCGGCCTCGACTATCTCGGCGCCGCCCCGGTCCGCGGCATCCAGTCGGGCGGCAACGACGAGGCGCTCAAGGTCGCGGTCAAGGTCTCCCAAACGGATCACATGGCCGATCGCATGGCGGACAATCAGTAAGTCCCCGGCGGAGCCGCCGAACGCGTTGCATCGCACCATGGGCGGCGGTAATCCTGCACGACGAAGGTTGCGCGGGGATTCGGCTGGGACATGACCTATTGCGTCGGCCTGCTGTTGAAGGACGGTCTGGTGATGGTCGCGGACACCCGCACCAATGCCGGCCTCGACAATGTCGCCACCTTCCGCAAGCTGCACATCTTCGAAAGGCCCGGCGACCGCTTCATCGCGCTGGCGACCGCCGGCAACCTCGCCATCACCCAATCGGTGCTGAGCCTGATCTCGGAGGGCCTCGAGGTCGAGGCGACCGGCGAGTTGCGCACCATCTGGACGGTCACCGGCATGTTCCAGGCCGCCCATCTCGTCGGCCAGGCGATCCGCGAGGTCTACCGCATCGACGGCCCCTCGCTGGAGCAGCAGAGCGCCCGCTTCGACGTGACCATGCTGCTCGGCGGGCAGGTCGGCAGGGGCCAGCTCCGCCTGTTCGAGGTCTATGCAGCCGGCAACTTCATCGAGGCGACGGTCGACACCCCCTATCTGCAGATCGGCGAGCACAAATACGGCAAGCCGATCCTCGACCGCGCCGCGCAGTTCGACACCGACATCTCCGACGGCCTGAAGCTGGCGCTGATCTCGATGGATTCCACCATGCGCTCCAATCTCGGCGTCGGCATGCCCATCGACATCGCCACCTATGAGCGCGACGCGCTGAAATCCTCGCTGAACTACCGCATCACCAGGGACGAGCCCTATTTCGCCGACCTGCGCAACCGCTGGTCGGAGGCGCTGCGCCAGGCGCATCTGGCGATCCCCCGCCCGCCCTATGGCGAGCCGGCGAAACCGTCCGACGCGGACTAGACGCCCGCGGCGAAACCCGCGTCAGACGCTCGCCCGCATGATCGGCCGCGTCGGCGTGCGCCGCGCCGCCTCGCTGAAGCCCGCCCTGTCGAAGGCCTTCTTCAGCCCGGTCCAGGCATAGACCGGCGGGTATTCGGGCTTTTCCGGATCGATCGGATAGCCTTCGAGGATACCGCCGCCGCGGCTTCTGACGAATTCCTTGGCGGCGACCAGCAGCGCCGTCGCGATGCCCTTGCGGCGATGCCCCTTGCGGATCAGGAAGCAGGTGATCGACCACACCTCCCTGTCGTCCAGCGGATAGAGGATGCGCGAGGAATCGAGGCGCGGGAATTCGCGCCGCGGCGCGATCGACAGCCAACCGACGCAAAGATCGCCCTCATAGGCGAGCAGGCCCGGCGGCGCGTCGGCGGTCTCGGCGACGCGGCGGATGGCGGCGCGGTTGCCCTCGCCCTCGCCGGCCTTGAAGTCGGGCCGCTTCAGCCGCCACAGCATGCACCAGCAACCGCCGGCGCCGCCCTTCGGGCCCATCAGATCCTCGAAATCGTCCCAGCGATCGGCCGTCGCCTCGACGATGGTCAGCCCTTCGGCCATGTCCCGCGCCTCCCTGTGTCGGAAGCGCAGAATGTTCTATTTATGTTCCGATTTCAACCGCCCTCAGTGGAGCCGGAAAAGCCCGTCGACGGGACGCCATCCGGAGGGTTTGACGAGCTTGAGATGCGCCACCTTGACGGTGTGCAGCGGCCCCTCCAGCTCGCGCTCCCAGAAATCGAGGAAACCGCGCAGCACCGGGAAATCCGGCGCCGTGTCGTATTCCTGCCAGAGATAGCTCTGCAGCAGGTGGAGATGATCGGGCATGCGGTAGAGAATCTCCGCCGTCGTCAGTCCATGCCCCCTCAACTGCCGTTCGAACTCGATGGAAACCATGGCAAACTCCGTCCGTTGCGCCATGGCCATGTTGCCACGGCTGAACGCTATTGCAACGCAACAAGGTTAATTTTATTCAAATAATTCAGCGCCTTGGCAGCCGCCGTCACGGAGTGCTGACAGGCTTCCCGCGAGCCGCGGCGAGCGCCTCAGGGGTGTCGATATCGAGGAATATGGCGTCCGAGCCCGCCT
>JBFWXZ010000170.1:0-6882 GCA_050186955.1 Flavobacteriaceae bacterium | reverse complement strand
GGCAAGACCGGCTCGTTCAACACCGAGCAGGCGCTCGCCTAACACGGCACGCAGATGGTCGCCGGCACCCACCCCAAGAAGGGCGGCGAGACCTGGACCGGCGCCAATGGCGAGAGCCTGCCGATCTACGCCTCCGTCGCGGAGGCGAAGGAGAAGACCGGCGCCAACGCGACGGTGGTCTACGTGCCGCCGGCGGGCTGCGCGGCGGCCATCGAGGAGGCGATCGACGCCGAGATCCCGCTCATCGTCGCCATCACCGAGGGCGTCCCCGTCCTCGACATGGTCCGCGTCAAGGAGAAACTCGACAAGTCGGGCTCCCGGCTGATCGGCCCGAACTGTCCCGGCGTCATGACGCCCGACGAATGCAAGATCGGCATCATGCCCGGCTCGATCTTCAAGAAGGGCAATGTCGGCATCGTCTCGCGCTCCGGCACGCTGACCTATGAGGCGGTGTTCCAGACCACCAATGCCGGCCTCGGCCAGACCACCGCCGTCGGCATTGGCGGCGACCCGGTCAAGGGCACCGAGTTCATCGACATGCTTGAGCTGTTCCTCGCCGACGAGGCGACCAAGTCGATCATCATGATCGGCGAGATCGGCGGCTCGGCGGAGGAGGATGCGGCGCAGTTCCTCGCCGACGAGGCGAAGAAGGGCCGCAAGAAGCCGGTCGTCGGCTTCATCGCCGGCCGCACCGCTCCTCCCGGGCGCACCATGGGCCATGCCGGCGCGGTGATCTCCGGCGGCAAGGGCGGCGCCGAGGACAAGATCGCGGCGATGGAGGCGGCGGGCATCCGCGTTTCTCCCTCCCCGGCCAAGCTCGGCGAGACCCTGCTGGAGGTCCTGCGCGGCTGACGCCCCGCCCAACGCATGAACCAGATCCCCCCTTCATGAGGGGCTCCTCCCCAACTGAACAGGACAGTGTCCGGGACCCTCTCCCAGCGGACCTGTCCTGTTTTCTTGTCCGCGCCCTGTATCCGGCCCGCGCGAGCGGTTAGAACTCGCCGCGAGCCAGCGGGCCGGCGATCCACGAACCGAAGGAGCCGACATGATCCCTTCCGTGATGAAGACCATCGAGATGCGCGAGCCGGGCGGCCCCGACGTCCTGCATGTGGGCAGCCGCGCGGTTCCCGAGCCGGCGGCGAACGAGGTGCTGGTCAGGGTGACCGCCACCGGCGTCAACGGGCCCGACATGGTGCAGCGCCGCGGCCACTACCCGCCGCCCAAGGGCGCCTCCGACCTGCTCGGCCTCGAGGTTTCCGGCGAAGTCGTCGCCGTCGGCTCCGATGTCGCGCGCTGGTCGGTCGGCGACCGCATCTGCGCGCTCACCAATGGCGGCGGCTACGCCGAATATGTCGCGGTCGACGCCGGCCACTGCCTGCCGATCCCCGAAGGCGTCTCCGAGATCGACGCGGCGGGCCTGCCCGAAACCTTCTTCACCGTCTGGAGCAACTGCTTCCACGGCCGCGAGATCGAGCCCGGCTCGATCTTCCTGGTGCATGGCGGCGCCGGCGGCATCGGCTCCACCGCGATCCAGCTCGGCGCCGCGCTCGGCCTGCGCGTCTTCACCACCTGCGCGGCCGGCGACGTCGCCTTCTGCCGCGAGATCGGGGCCGAGCGCGCCATCGACTTCCGCGAGGAGGATTTCGTCGCGATCGTCCGCGACGCCGGCGCCGCGAGCCTGATCCTCGACATCATCGGCGGCGACTACATCGCCCGCAACATCAAGGCGGCCGCCCCCGACGCGCGGATCGTGCAGCTCGCCTTCAACGCCGGCTCGAAGGTCGACATCGACCTGATGCCGGTGATGCTCAAGCGGCTGACCTATACCGGCTCGACGCTGCGCACCCGTCCGCCCGCCTTCAAGGCCGGGATCGCCCGCGAGCTGACCGAGCGCGTCTGGCCGCTGTTCGCCGCCGGCAAGCTCAGGCCGCTGATCCATGCCGTATTGAAGATCGAGGAAGCCCGCCGCGCCCACGAGATGATGGAATCGGCCGCCCATCGCGGAAAGATCCTGCTCAAGATCGCCTGAGCGCGATTACCCGCCCGCCTCCCATCTGATAGGCTTCGCCGCGCGAAACGGGGCGCGGGCGGGGCACGCGATGGGACAGGTAGCGATGGACCACGGCGCTGCGTTGCAGGCCATTCGCCGCTTCGTCGCCTGCCTCGATCCGCTCGCCGCCGGCCGCTATTTCATCGTCGACGGCACCCTGCTCGGCCTCGTTCGCGAGGGCGGCTTCATCGCCGGCGACTACGATGTGGATTTTGGCATCTGGGCCGAGGACTACCGCGAGGCGATCGTCGCGAGCCTCGTGGAGGCCGGCTTCGTCCACGAAGCGACTTTCGGCATCCCCGGCGACGGGCTCGTCCAGCAGTTCCGCGACGGCGCCATCCGCATCGATCTCGCCTGCTTCCATCGCACGGGACAGGCAATCTGGTCGGCGGTCTGGGCCCGCGACAGAATGCTCCGCGCCGACTTCAGGCCATTCGACCTTGCGCCGGCAAACTTCCAGGGCATCCCGGTGATGATGCCGTCGCCGCCCGAACGCTATCTAGAGGCCGCCTACGGGCGGGCGTGGAAAACCCCCGTCACCGTCTGGGACTACCGCTATTCGATCCGAAACCTGCGGCCCGTCGGCTCGCTGTGGTGGCGCATCCATTTCAGGCTGAAGAAGGCGCTGTGGCACGCCCTCAACCGCGAGCGCCGCCCCGCCGCCGGAGATCGCGAATGAACGTCCTGACCGACGGCGTCTACGACCTGCTGCACGCCAACCACGTCGCCTTCCTCGAGGAAGCGCGCAGCCAGGGCGACCGCCTTGTCGTCGCCGTCGTCAGCGACCGGATCGCGGAGACCTTCAAGCGCCGCCCGGTGATCCGCGAGGACGAACGCCTCGCCGTCGTCGCGGCGCTCTCCTGCGTCGACGAGGCCTTCATCCTCGACGAACCGATGGACGGGCGCACGATGACGGCGCTGCTCCAGCGCTACCGTATCGGCGCCGTCGTCTATGCCGGCGACGCCACGCCCGAGTTCTACGTCCCGGCGGAAGAGCGCGGCATCATGCGACGCCTGCCCTACCGCCGGGGGATCTCCAGCAGCGCCATCATCGAGAGCATCGTCTCGCGCCGCCGGGACGGGGATCTGTAGAGGACGCCTCAGGCAGCCGACGGCCCCGGATCGTCGGGCCCCGCCGGTCCGGCGCGAAACGCCCGCTCGATCGTCCTGAACCGGGTGCCCTCCCCGGACGCCGGCTCGTCGGAAAGATCGCGCTCGCGGCGCAATGCCTCCGGCTGCTCGACCACCTGATCGAGACGGATCTTCTCGCGCGCGGCATCGCCCGTCTCGACGGCGATCGCCTGCTCCTCGCAGAGTCCGAGCAGGGCGAGCCCGCGCACCGTGGTGATCGGCAGGAACAGGCCCTTCGGCGCCGGCATCCTGTCATGCGCGAGGAAGCGGGTTTCCGCCGCCGCGCCGTCGACGCGGTAGCGCACGCGGCTGCCCAGCGTCGCCACCGCCGGCGGCACGTCGTCGCGGAACACCACGATGGCGGTATCGATCTTGCGCCGCAGCAGCCGGCGCATCGGCAGGTCGCCGTCGCGGTGGCGGTCCAGCAGCACTTCGAGGATGGTGTAGTCCTTGGTCGTCAGGATGCAGGTTTCTTTCGACATCGCAGTCTCTCCCCGCCCCGGCCCCGGGGCGTCTCGTGTGAACGGGCGAATGGGGGAAAGGCCCCTGGCCGCGACGGACGCGGCGCAGGGGATCACGCTCCTGCGATGAGGCACCCTCCGAAGAATCTGAGCCGGACGGCCATGGCGGTTACGCCGGCAGCGCTTCGGCGGCGGGCTGGGTGACGCTTTCGACGCTCAGGCGATGAATCCGGCCGTCGCGGGCCTGCCAGTCGATCGACTGGCCGGCCGACAGGCCGATCAGCGCCGCTCCGATGGGCGTCAGGATCGAGATCTTGCCGGCGGCGATATCGGCCTCGCCGGGATAGACGAGCGTGACCGTTCGCGTCTCGCCGGTCTCGGTCGCGTAGCGAAGCGTCGATCCCATGCGCACGACGTTGCCGCGCAGCCGCGCCTCGGCGACCACCTCGGCGCGGTCGAGTTCGTCGAGCAGCGCGCCGGCGGCGACGGGGTTGCGTTCGGCGGCCGCCTCGGCGAGCCGCGTGAGTTTCTCGTGGTCCGTCTGGCCGACGAGGATCGACGGCTTGCGGTTTTTGTTCCTGGCGGCGGCCATGATGACCTCCTCTTGAAATTCGCTTTCGATGAAATGCCCATTTGTCCCGTGCAATGCGCAGGGGCCGGGCATTCGCGTTGGTTACTGGATTGTCGCGTCGTGGGCGGAAGCGGTTTTCCGGGATCGGAAAAGCTTGCGCCGCCTGCCCCTCGACCGGGCTGCGACGCAACCGGCCGGGGGTCAGTTGCCCGCGATGGGGCAGACCCTGTTCATGATTCTGGTGAGTTGGTCGGCGCGAAACATGAACACAGTGTGGGAAATCGCCGGGGCAAATTCAAGGCAGGGAGACCAGAGGTCCCCATGCCGCCGCTCATTCGCCCCTGGATTCGGCCTCGCCGCCGCCCCGGCGGAGCTTGGAGGCCAGCCAGGCGCGAATCTCCGTGCCGCTGAGGAACAGCGGAAGCTGCGGGACGGCCTCCGACTGATCGATCGCCAGCCCGACCTCGGCGATGTCGCCCTGCGGCGTCACCTCGCGCACCACGAGGTCGACGTCGCCGCAATTCACCCGGTCGCCGATCTCCGCGCTGCCGCCGAGGCGGGCGGCCATGAAGGCGGCGATGGTGTCATCGTGATAGCGCTCCTGCACGGCGCGCAGCCCGTAGGCCTCGACCAGTGCCGAGACCGGCCGGGCCGGGTCCAGCGTGAACTTGCCGTAGAAGTCGGCATCGTCGTCGGAAACGCTCACCGGGCTAGCGAAGAGCCGGTCCAGCAGCCGCACATAGGGCGGCGACACGAACATGTAGACGAGGTCGTTCTCCTGCAGGCGGCCGGCATACTGGAAGCGCATCGAGCGCCCCTCGCGCACCACCAGCGACGGCCGCGCCCAGCGCGGCAGCCGCTCGCCCTCCAGCACCGGGCTGCCGGCGACCACGCGATAGACCATCAGCTCGTGATCGGCGCGGCCCGGCAGCTCCAGCCCGACGCGCTCCACCGGGCCGATGCGCGCCGGCACCACGACGCCGAGCCAGTGCGCCATCGGGCCGATGGTCCAGCCCTGCAGCACCAGCGAGACGAGCACCACGATATATGCGGTGTTGAACAGCAGCTGGCCGTTCTCGAGGCCGGCGGCAAGCGGGATGATGCCGAGCAGGATGGACACCGCGCCGCGCAGGCCGACCCAGGAGACGAAGGCGCTCTCGTTGCGCGAATAGCCGAAGGGCAGCAGGCACAGCCACACCGCCAGCGGCCGGCAGACCACCGCCAGCGCCACCGCGATGGCCACCGCCGGCGCCAGGATGTCGAGGAACTGCGACGGCGTCGCGAACAGCCCGAGCGTCAGG
Source organism: Flavobacteriaceae bacterium (assembly GCA_050186955.1). GTDB lineage: Bacteria > Pseudomonadota > Alphaproteobacteria > Rhizobiales > Tepidamorphaceae > JACKJP01. The sequence goes on along the minus strand of JBFWXZ010000170.1, from coordinate 1,368 downwards.
AACATGGCGATCTGCGCGATCCACGTCACGCCCTCGAGGAAGCGCCGCAGCGTCACCTGCCCGGTCATCGCGCTGTTGCCGGCGACGATCCCCGCGACATAGACGGCGAGAAACCCGCTGCCGCCCAGCATCCCGGTCAGGCCGAAGACGAAGATCGCCGCCGCCAGCATGCCGATCGGATAGAGCGGGCCCTCCAGCACGATGCGGTTCGCCGCGACGACGATCAGATAGCCGCCGATGACGCCGAAGACGACGCCGAGCCCCATCTGCATCGCGAAGCCCTCGAGGAACTCGCTCCAGATCCGGTGCTCGCCCTGCCCCGCCAGCAGCAGCTCCAGCAGCAGCACGGTCAGGAAGATCGCCATCGGATCGTTCGAGCCGGATTCGATCTCCAGTGTCGAGCGCACCTGGTCGCGGATGGTGATGCCGCCGACGCGCAGCAGGAAGAACACCGCCGCGGCGTCGGTCGAGCCGACGATGGCGCCGAGCAACAGCCCCTCGAGCCATGACAGGCCGAGGACGAAATGCGCCAGCGCGCCGACGAGGCTCGCCGTCAGCGCGACGCCCGCGGTGGCCAGCGTTATCGCCGGCAGCGCCGCGAGGCGGAACGATCTCAGCTTGGTCTCGAAGCCGGAGTCGAAGAGGATGACGGCAAGCGCCAGGCTGCCGATGAAATAGGCCGACCCGGCGTCGTCATAGTGGATGCCGAGGCCGTCCTCGCCGGCCAGCAGGCCGATGCCGAGGAAGACGAGCAGCAGCGGCGCGCCGAACCGGAAGGCGAGCGCGCTCGTGACCACGGAGACCAGGACCAGTCCCGCGCCGACGAGGAAGGCGGGAAAGATCAGGTCTGCCATCGGCGCTCGCCCATGCTTCGAGATTATTCCGCTTCGACACCACCATCATGCCTATGCGGCATTAGCGAGGCGTGAACGGGGATAGGAGGGGAGATATCGCGAAATCTCGGCGTTGGGCGGGGAGCGGTCATCCGCCACCTGTCGGCGTTGACTGGGGGAAAGAACCGACGACCCGGTAGCTATGAAGGTGGTAGCGGAGGAGACCACCAAATTACCGTCCGACGATGTTTGCCGATACCCTGTGTTGTCTATGTAAATCAGTAAGTTATATGAACTTTGTGTCCATATAGGTCTTGATAAGCCTACATGTTTCCTCCATATTTTAGGGGTAGGAAATGGGTAGGTATCAGCCATGGCAAGCGGCATTCACCGGCTTTCGGATCGGCAAATCAAAGCGCACAAGCAACGCGGGCGACTGTCGGACGGCGGCGGGCTTTACCTGCAAGTCAGCACGTGGGGCACGAAGTCTTGGGAGTTCCGGTTCACGCTTCACGGCAAGACCCGCACCATGGGG
>JBFWXZ010000169.1:0-6941 GCA_050186955.1 Flavobacteriaceae bacterium | reverse complement strand
AGCCGAATCGTCTAGCCAACAAGGTGCCGTGGCGTTATGACGCTATTGGTCCTCAAACCACAAACGGGAGGCTCGAGATGGCTCACAAGTTCGAAATCTACAAGGACAAGAAGGGCGAGTACCGCGTCCGCTTCAAATACAACACCGAGATCATGTTCTCGACCGAGGGCTATACCTCGAAGTCGAGCGCGCAGAACGCCATCGACTCGATCAAGAAGAACGGCCCCAAGGCGCCGGTCGAAGATAACAGCTAGGCCGCCTGCCGGGTCCTCGGCCCGGCTCCATCCTGCATCGCAGGCATGAGGCGGGCGCGTGAGCCTTTACGCGCGCCCGCATCGTCATCTAATAAGCTCCCCGTTCGGCCACGCGCAGGAAAGCGATCCTCGCCGCGCGACCGACCGGCAACCCACCCGCGCTCGTATGCGGGACTGGAAACAGGAGAAGCAGCATGCCCGAGCTCACGCTCACCTTTCCCGACGGTTCCTCGCGCAAATTCGAATCCGGCGTCACCGGCGCCGCGATAGCCGAGGGCATCTCGAAATCGCTGGCCAAGAAGTCCGTCGCCTTCAAGCTCGACGGAACGCTGCGCGATCTCGCCGACCCGATCACCGCCGACGGCAGCATCGAGATCGTCACCCGCGACGACCCGGCCGCGCTGGAGCTGATCCGGCACGACTGCGCGCATGTGCTGGCCGAGGCCGTGCAGGAGCTGTGGCCGGGCACCCAGGTGACCATCGGCCCGGTGATCGAGAACGGCTTCTACTACGACTTCGCGCGCGACGAACCGTTCACGCCGGAGGATTTCCCGGCCATCGAGAAGAAGATGCGGGAGATCATCCAGCGCAACCGGCCCTTCACCAGGGAGGTCTGGGACCGCGAGAAGGCGAAGAAGGTGTTCCGCGACAAGGGCGAGGCCTACAAGGTCGAGCTGGTCGACGCGATCCCCGAGGGCGAGGATCTCAAGATCTATTTCCAGGGCGACTGGTTCGACCTGTGCCGGGGGCCGCACATGGTCTCGACCGGCAATGTCGGCAACGCCTTCCGGCTGATGAAGGTGGCCGGCGCCTATTGGCGCGGCGACGCCAACAACCCGATGCTGACGCGCATCTACGGCACCGCCTGGGCCAATCAGGAGCAGCTCGACGCCTATCTCCACATGATCGAGGAGGCCGAGAAGCGCGACCATCGCCGGCTCGGCCGCGAGATGGATTTGTTCCATTTCCAGGAGGAGGGGCCGGGCGTCGTCTTCTGGCACGCCAAGGGCTGGAAGATGTTCCAGAACCTCGTCGGCTACATGCGCCGGCGGCTCGGCGACGAATACGAGGAGGTCAACGCGCCGCAGATCCTCGACAAGTCGCTCTGGGAGACCTCGGGCCACTGGGGCTGGTACCAGGAGAACATGTTCGCGGTTAAGTCGGCGCATGCCTTCGAGCATCCCGACGATCCCGACGCCGACCAGCGGGTCTTCGCGCTCAAGCCGATGAACTGCCCGGGCCACGTGCAGATCTTCAAGCACGGGCTGAAGTCCTACCGCGAGCTGCCGATCCGGCTGGCCGAGTTCGGCAACGTCCATCGCTACGAGGCGTCGGGCGCGCTGCACGGGCTGATGCGGGTGCGCGCCTTCACGCAGGACGACGCGCACATCTTCTGCACCGAGGAGCAGCTCGAGGAGGAGTGCCTGAAGATCAACGACCTGATGCTGTCGGTCTATCGCGACTTCGGCTTCGAGGAGGTGATGGTGAAGCTCGCCACGCGGCCGGAGAAGCGCGTCGGCACCGACGCCATGTGGGACCACGCCGAGGACATATTGCGCCGCGTGCTGGCGAAGATGGCCAAGGACTCCAACCGCATCAAGACCGGCATCAACGAGGGCGAGGGCACCTTCTACGGCCCGAAGTTCGAATACACGCTGAAGGACGCGATCGGCCGCGAGTGGCAGTGCGGGACGACCCAGGTCGACTTCAACCTGCCCGAGCGCTTCGGCGCCTTCTATATCGGCAGCGATTCGGAGAAGAAGCAGCCGGTGATGATCCACCGGGCGATCTGCGGGTCGCTGGAGCGCTTCCTCGGCATCCTCATCGAGAGCCATGCCGGGCAGATGCCGCTGTGGTTCGCGCCGCTGCAGGTCGTCGTGGCGACGATCACCTCGGACGCCGACGCCTATGCGAGCGAGGTGGTGAAGAAGCTGAAGGCCGCCGGAATCTCGGCGGAGGCCGACCTGCGCAACGAGAAGATCAACTACAAGGTCCGCGAGCACAGCCTCGCCAAGGTGCCGGCGATCTTCGTCTGCGGCCGGCGCGAGGCGGAGGAGGGCAGCGTCAACATCCGCCGCCTCGGCTCGCGCGATCAGCAGTCGATGGGGCTCGACGAGGCGGTGGGGATGCTGGTCGATGAAGCGACGCCGCCCGACATGCTGCGGGCGAAAACCACCGCCTGAACCGTTACTGCGCGACCAGCTCGACCTCGCGCGGGCGGCCCGGCTCGACCGAGAAGCCCTTGTTGTAGAGCCGGCCCTCGTGGCGGGCGACGACGGTGTATTCGCCGGCGGCGAGCACGTGGGTGGGGAAGGCGCCGTAGCTTTCCTTGATCACGTCGCCGCCCGGCGACAGCACGCTCCAGGCGGTGTTGGCGAGCGCCTCGCCGCCGGCCTCGTTGACGAGCTTCAGGGTGATGGCGGCAGCGTCGTGGCGGATGGTCGCCTCGGTGACCTTGCCGGGCTTGACCTGGAGGTCGGTGCGGATGGTGGCGTTGGCGTCGCCGTACTGGCTGACCACGTGATAGGCGCCGGCGCCGAGGCGGATGATGGTGTCGGGTTCGGCATTGGCGACGACCAGCTTGCGCTGGCCGTATTCGTCCTGCTCGGAGGAATAGACGGTGAAGGTCACGGCCTTGCCGTCGAGCGGCAGCTCGTCGCCGCCGATGGCCTTGAGGCGGATGCCGCCGGCATTCAGCACCATGACCTCCTCGACCGCCTGGTCGGCGACGGAGACGCGGCGCGAGGCGGTGGCGAGGCCGAAGGCGCAGTTCAGCACGTAGTCGCCCTTCGGCAGGATGAAGACCGGCTGCGGATCGCTCGATTCCTCGACCATCTTGTATTCGCCGCCGCCGTCCGGCTGGCCGTCGAAGACGCGCCATACGAGGCCGGACTGGATCGGCGCGGTGTCCTCGGTGATCAGCGCCATGGCGCGGAGCGGGATGCGGGCCGCGGTGACGGCGCGCGCCGCCTTGTCGCCGAGGCCGACCGCGGCGCCGGCGGCGCGCACGGCGTCCTCGCCGGACGCGGGCTCGCCGGCGGGCTGATCGGGGCTGGCGGCGCCGGGCAGCCGCATCGGCGGCAGGGCGATTGTCGGGCGCGGCGAGGGGACGCCGGTGGCGATCTCGTCGGGCTTGACGGGCGGCGGACCGCTGTCGGGCGCCGTCTCGACCGCGGCGAGCGTCAGCGCGGTGATGGCGTCGTTGAGCTCGCCGACCGAATCGGCGGCGGTGAAGGTGCCGCCGGTGGCCTCGGCCATGCAGGCGAGCGGCGCCAGCTTCTCGGCCTCGCTGTCGTAGCCGATGACGTCGATGCGCAGCTGCGCCGACTGCTCGTTGAGCGCGCGGGCGACGGCGCAGGGGTCGCCGCTGCAATTGTCGGCGCCGTCGGCGATGAGGACGATGGTCGCCGGGCGGGTGGTGAAGCCGGCGACGCGCGCGGCCTCCTCGACGGCCTTGGCGATCGGCGTCGCGCCCTTGGGCCGGACGGCGCCGAGCCCGTCGCGGGCGACGGCGGGGTCGCGGGTCGCGAAGGGGACCACGGTCCTGATATCGGTGCAGGAATTGGCCTCCTGGCTGCCGAAGGCGATGACGCCGAGCCGCAGATTGCCGGCCTGGCTCTCGAAGGCGCGGGTGATCGCGTCGCGGATGGTGACGATCTTGTTCTCGCCGTCGATCTGCGCCCACATGCTGTTGGAGGCGTCGACGACATAGACCACGCCGCGCTCGGTCGCCGCCTTCGCCGGGCCGAGCGCGAGGAGGATGAGCGCCAGCAGCGACAGGGCGGCGGACAGCAGGGAACGCGGCGTATTCGTCATGGGACCCGTATTCGTTGGCGCGGGCGGCGGGGCAGGTGTTTTTCGGCCGCGATTGTGGCGCGGCGGGGGCGATGCGATCAACCGTCGAGGCCTGCGCGGCGGAGGATTTTCGCATAGGCGACCCTGCCGGCGCGGGGAAACGCCGCCGCGCCGTTGCCTCGCCGCGCCGCGGGATGTTTACTCGCCCCGCCCCTTGAGGCGGCGTGCCTGCCCGCGAACCTTTCCGAAAGCGACCATGAGCGACATCCACCACCCGTTGAGAACGCATCTCCAGACGCGCCGTTCGGTGCCCTCCCGCATGCTCGGCTCGCCGGGGCCGAACGCCGACGAGCTGAAGGCGATGCTCGGCATCGCCGCGCGGGTGCCGGACCACGGCAAGCTCGCGCCCTGGCGCTTCATCGTCGTCGAGGGCGAGGCGCGCTCGCGGCTCGGCGACAGGCTGGCGGCGATCAGCGACCGGCGGGCGGGCGACGAGGACGAGCAGCGCCGCGACATCGAGCGCAGCCGCTTCACCGTCGCGCCGGTGACGATCGTCGTGGTCTCGCGCGCCGCGCCGCATGCGAAGATCCCCGAATTCGAGCAACTGCTCTCGGCCGGCGCGGTGTGCATGAACCTGCTGCACGCCGCCCACGCCTTCGGCTTCGCCGGCCAGTGGCTGACCGGGTGGCCGGCCTATGACGACGAGGCGCGGCGGACGATCGGGCTGGAAACCGGCGAGACCGTCGCCGGCTTCGTCGCCATCGGCACCAGCGCGGAGCCGCCGGCGGACCGGCTACGGCCGGAAATCGACGCGATCACCAGCGACTGGCGGGGCTGAAGCGCATGTACTACGACGCCGTGCGCAACGATCACGGGCTTCCGCACGACCCGTTCAAGGCGCTGGTGGTGCCGCGCCCCATCGGCTGGATCACCTCGCAGGACGCGCAGGGACGCATCAATCTCGCGCCCTACAGCTTCTTCAACTGCTTCGCCACCAACCCGCATATCGTCGGCTTCTCCAGCCAGAGCTGGAAGGATTCGGTCGCCAATATCGGCGAGACCGGGGAATTCGTCTGCAACCTCGCGACCTGGGACCTGCAGCGGCAGATGAACCAGACCTCTGCGGGCGTCGGGCACGGCGTCAACGAGATGGAGCTGGCGGGGCTGGAGGCGGCGGCGAGCGTCGCCGTGAAGCCGCCGCGGGTCGCCGCGACGCCGGTGGCCTTCGAGTGCCGGCACCTGCGGACCATCGAGCTGGAAGGGCTGGACGGGCGCTCCGCCAATGCGTGGCTGGTGCTCGGGCAGGTGGTCGGGGTGCATCTCGACGAATCGCTGATCGTCGACGGGCTGGTCGACATCACGCGGGCGAGGCCGATCGCCCGGCTCGGCTATTTCGACTATTCGGTCGTCGACGAGGTGTTCGAGATCCGCCGGCCGGCGGGCGCCGGCAGCGCCACCTGAAAGGCGGGCCTCAGCCTATCCCGGCGCGGGCGAGCAGGCGCTGCGCGCGCCTGAGATGCGGCATGTCGAGCATCTCGCCGTCCATGCCGGTGACGCCGTCGCCGCTTTCGGCGAAATGGGCGACGATGCGCCTGGCGCGCTCGATGGCCTCGGCGTTGGGCTGGAACACCTCGTTGATCACCGCCACCTGGGCGGGGTGGATCGCCATCTTGCCGGCGAAGCCGTCGCGGCGGGCAACCTCGCATTCGCGGCGCAGGCCGTCGGCATCCCGGTAGGCGGTGTAGACGGTGTCGACGGCGTCGACGCCGGCGGCCGCCGCGCCCATCAGGCAGAGATTCCGCACGAGCGCGAAAGGCCCTGAATAATCGCCGTTTTCCTCCCGCGCCGTCTCCGCCCCGATATCGGCGGAAAGGTCCTCGGCGCCCCAGGTGAGGACGGCGAGGCGGGCGGAACAGCCGGCATAGGAGCCGAGATTGAACACCGCCGCCGCCGTCTCCGTGGCGATCGGCATCAGCGCCACCGAGCCGTCGTCGAGCCCGGCATCGGCCTCGGCGGCGGCGACGAGCGCGGAGACCAGCGCCACGTCGCTGCCCGAGCGCGATTTCGGCAGCACCAGCCCGGCCGGGCCGGCGGCGACCACCGTCTCGATGTCCTGGTCGGTGAGGCCGGTGTCGAGGGCGTTGACGCGGACATAGAGGGCGGGACCGTCCTTGCCGCGATTGGCGGCGAGGAAATCGGCGGTCCGCAGCCGCGCGTCGGCCTTGCTGGCGGGGGCGACGGAATCCTCGAGGTCGAGAATCAGCACATCGGCGCCGGAGCCCAGCGCCTTGGCCATCTTGGCCTCGCTGTCGCCGGGAACGAAGAGATAGGAACGCATCAGCCCACCGGTTTCCTGCGCATGAAGGCCTGCCGCGTGCAGATCGCCACAAGCACGTCGTTCTGATTGTAGCCGCGATGCTCGAAGGTGACGATTCCCGCCTCGGGCCGCGAGCGGCTCTCGCGCTTCTCCTTCACCTCGGTCTCCACATGCAGGGTGTCGCCGTGGAACATCGGGGCGGGGAACCGCACATCGCTCATGCCGAGATTGGCGATGGTCGTGCCGACGGTGGTGTCGTTGACGGAGATGCCGATCAGCAGGCCGAGCGTGAACAGGCTGTTGACCAGCGGCTTGCCGAATTCCGAGTGCTTCTCGGCGAAGTCGAAATCGATATGCAGCGGCTGCGGATTGAGCGTCATGCAACTGAAGAAGACGTTGTCCGCCTCGGTCAGCGTGCGCCGCAGGGAATGGTGGAAGACGTGCCCGACATCGAACTCCTCGAACCACAGACCGGCCATGCCTGAACCCTCCCGCCGCACCGTTTCGTTAACAGACCGTTTACCATAAGTGACGAGACTGCAAGCACCGGGGCTGGGGAGAGGCGAGGGCTTGCG
>JBFWXZ010000168.1:0-6975 GCA_050186955.1 Flavobacteriaceae bacterium | reverse complement strand
GCTCCAGCGTCACCCGCTTCAAATTGCCGGCGGCGCGGCGCATGATCTCGCGGCCGACGCCGGGGGAACCGGTGAAGGTCACCTTGTCGACGTCGGCGTGGTCGACGAGGGCCTGCCCGGCGGTCTGGCCGAAGCCCGGAACGACGTTGAGCACGCCCGCCGGGAACCCGGCCTCGAGCGCCAGCTCGCCGATCCTGAGCGCCGTCAGCGGCGTCAGCTCCGCCGGCTTCAGCACCACGGTGCAGCCGCAGGCCAGCGCCGGCGCCAGCTTCCACATGCCGATCATCAGCGGGAAGTTCCACGGCACGATGGCGCCGACGACGCCGACCGGCTCGCGCACCGTATAGGTCAGCGCGTCGGGACGCGCCGGGATGACCTGGCCGTTTATCTTGTCGGCCCAGCCCGCGTAATAGGCGAGCGTATCGAGCACCGCCGGCATGTCCTGACGCCGGATCGCCGAAACCGGCTTGCCGGAATCGAGGCTCTCGAGTTCCACGAGCTCGTCGAGGTCGTCGCGGATGAGCTGTGCGAGCCGCGACAGCAGCTCGCCGCGGGCGGCGGGACGCATGCGGCCCCATTCGCCGGCAAGCGCCGCGCGGGCGGCCTTCACCGCCGCGTCGATGTCGTCGGCGTCGCCCTCGGCGACATGGGCGGTGACCTGCTCGGTCGCCGGATTGACGGTGGCGAAGGTCCTGCCGGACGCCGCCGGGACGAAACGCCCGTCGATGAGGAGGTCGGTCGGGAAGCGCGCCGCGCGATCGCCGCCCCGGACATCATCAATATGCACTACAGTTCTTATATTCATGGCGTTTGCTTCCTTCGCGAACCGATTACCCGCTGATATATGGACATTAATCGCCAAGTGAATATGATAATGTGTTCCTATATAGCACTATCCACATATGAACTCGAATGCATGAACTGGCGGCGGCGGAGCGGAGGTTGCGGGCGATGATGCGGGTCGAGATCGAGCCGGCATGGCACTTCAGGCGCGACGGCGACCGGCATCCGGTGCCGGTGACGCTCGACCTGCTGAACGAGATCCGGGAAACCGGCAAGATCACCGAGGCGGCGAACCGCGCCGGCCTCTCCTACCGGCACTGCTGGAACCTCATCGAACGCTGGTCGGACTATTTCGAGACGCCGCTGGTCGAGCGCCGGCGCGGCCGCGGCACGACGCTGACGCCGCTCGGCGAGAAGCTGGTCTGGGCCGGCCAGCGGCTGCGCGCCCGGCTCGGCCCGCAGCTCCAGAACCTCGCCCGCGAGCTCGAGGCCGAGATCAACCTGCTGCTGCCCGACAGCGCCGCCATCATCCGCATGCATGCGAGCCACGGCTTCGCGGTGCAGAAGCTGCGCGAGCTGCTGGTCGCGGTTCCCGGCGTCAATATCGACCTTCGCTACATCAGCAACCAGAGCTCGCTCGTCTCGCTCGCCCACGAGACCTGCGACCTCGCCGGCACGCATCTGCCGCAGGGGCCGCTGCGGCGGCGCGCCATCGAGGCGGCGAAGCCGTGGCTGTCGGCGGGCGAGCACCGCGTCATCAGCTTCGTGACGCGCGAGATGGGGCTGATGGTCAAGCGCGGAAACCCGCATCGCATCTCCCGCATCGAGGATCTCGCGCGCCCGGAGGTCAGCTTCGTCAACCGCGACCAGGATTCCGGCACCCGCCAGCTGCTGGAGCACCTGCTGGCGCAACAGGCGATCCCGCCGGCGCGGATCGGCGGCTACGAACGGGTCGAGTTCACCCACGGGGCGGTCGCCGCCTATGTGGCGAGCGGCATGGCCGACGTCGCCTTCGGGTTCGAGGCGGCGGCGCGGCAGTTCCATCTGGATTTCGTGCCGCTGCTGACCGAGGACTATTTCTTCGTCTGCCGCAAGGAGACGCTCGACCTGCCGGCGACGCGGAAGATCATCGACGTGATGTCGAGCGAGGCGTTCCGCGAGGCGATCGCCGGGATGCCGGGCTACGAGGTCCGCGAGGCGGGCGCGATCAAGACGCTGCCGGAGATGTTCTCCGCCGACGACTGAGCGCCGGCGCTCACAGCATGCTGAGGAATTCGATCAGCGCCGCGCGGTCGGCCTCGCCGGCGTTGCGGAAGGCCTCGCGGGCCGCCGCGCCCTCGCCGCCGTGCCACAGGATCGCCTCGGCGAAGCCGCGCGCGCGGCCGTCATGCAGCAGCCGGTCATGGCCGTTGACGGAGGGCACCTTGCCGAGGCCCCAGAGCGGCGGCGTGCGCCATTCGCTGCCCGTCGCCTCGCCGTCCGGGCGGCCGTCGGCCAGCCCCTCGCCCATGTCGTGCAGCAGCAGGTCGGTAAAGGGATGGAAGGTCTGGTTGGCGAGTTCGGGGAAATCGGTGTCGCCGCTGACCATCGTCGTGACGTGGCAGGAATCGCAACCGAAATCGCGGAACAGCGCCAGCCCGCGCTCGAAGTCGGCCCAGTCGCGCCGGCGCGCCTCGGGCACGGCGAGGGTGCGCATGTAGAGCACCAGCTTGGCGAAGAAGGCGTCGGGAAGCTCGGGCTTTTCCTGCCGCGCGGCGGCGACGCAGTCGGCCTGCGCGGGCGGGCAGTTCTGGTCGCTGTGGCGCGAGGTGGTCAGGCCGATGTCGCCGAGCGCCGCGCCCGCCGCCTGCTCGGCGAGATCGGGCTGGTTCGCCTTCCAGCCGAAGCGGCCGGCGACGGGCCTGCCCGCCGCGTCGGCGAGCCAGTTGACGCGGCCGGAGATGCCGTCGCCGTCGGCGTCGTCGGGATCGGCCAGGGCGACGAGCGTCTTCTCGGGGACCGCCTCCAGCAGGCCGAGGCCGATCACCTGCGGGGCGACGCGCGGGCTGGTCATGGCGCCGTCGAGCGACCCGTAGGCGAGATCGGAGAATTCCAGCCGCGGCTTCACCAGCTCGTAGGGGCTGCCGTCGCCATAGGCGCCCGCGACCTTGTCCCAGCGCACCGCGACCTGGCCCTCGGGGCGCACGCCGTTGATCGCGTAGGTGTTGAGCTGGTCGCCATAGTCGGGATGCGGCACCGGACCGTCGGGGCCGGCGACCGACAGCCGCACCAGCATCGAGAGCAGCGGATCGCCGGGCTTGGCCGGCGGCTCGCCGCGCCCGTCGCGGACATGACAGCCCGAGCAGGAAACGCGGTTGAAGGTCGGCCCCAGCCCGTCGAAGGCCTTCACCGAGGCCGGGAACTCGACCCAGTTGGTGTTGAAGATGCGGTTGCCGAAGAAGAAGGGCCTTTGGCGCTCGCGCGGGGAATTGGCGGCGAGGAAGGTGAAGGCCTTGTCGTTGTCGAGCGGGCGCGTGGTGTCGCCGCCGAGCCGGGCGCTGACCGGCATGGCGTTCAGCGTCGCGCGCAGGTCCGGATGGGCGGAAAGCGTGGCCGCCGCCGCATAGGATGCGACGGCGGCGATGACGCCCGATGCGACGGCAAGGCGCATGGCCGGGGCCTATCCCGAGGGGATGAGCACCAGCACGCCGACGGCGTTGCCCGCCTTCTTGAGCCCGTCGCCGAGCGCCTGCAGCGCCGAGACGGCGGCCTCAGCCTGCTGGCGCGGCTCGCTGCCGGGCTCGGAGGCGAGCACCTTGTCCCACGGGTCGCCGAGGGCGTCGACCTTGGCGGTCGCGTCGGCCAGCAGGCCGTCGACCTCCCTGGCCAGCGCCTCGTCGACGCGGGCGACGACCTCGCGCATGCCGGGGCCGGTCACGTTGGGATACTCGCCCTTCCAGACATTGGAGATGCCCTTGAGGTCGTAGACGAAGTCCTGGTGCGTGGTGTCGGAGAAGCAGGAATGCTCGTCCTCCTGGTCGCCGGAATCGAGGCCGACGGCGAGGCGCTCCGACATGAACTCGAAGCCGGCGAGCACCGCCATGCCGTTGAAGGCGCGGCCGATGGCGTCGCGGTCGTCCATGTCGACGAAGGTTTCGGCGTAATGCTCGCCGGGCTCCCAGGCCTCCTCGAGCTCTTCCAGGTCCTTGACGAGCTGGTCGGTGACGGCGCCCAGATAGGCGCGGCGGCGGTCGTTGTTGCCCTTGCCGGCCTCGAAGTCGGAGGCCGGGCGGTCTCCGGGTCCGTCGGCGCTGAGGTCCTGGCCCCAGAGCAGGAATTCGATGGCGTGCCAGCCGGTGGTGACGTCGGCCTCGTCGGTGACCTGGTTGTTCTCGATCAGCGCGGCGATGTCGACGGAGGCCGAGGCGTTATTGATGATGCCGGCGTCGGGCTTGCCCTCGACATAGTCGATGAAGGCCTCGTTCATCGGCCAGGCGTTGATCTGCCCCTCGACGTCCTCGATCGGCCCGTCATAGAAGCGGAAGACCTCGGTCACCAGATAGGGCCGGCGCGCCTCGATCCAGGTCTTGCGGGCCGCCGCCAGCGTCTCGGCGGTGGGGTTGTCGAGCATCTCCCTGACCGCGTCCTGCAGGCCGATGGCCGCGGCGAGCGCCGCCTCGTAGCTGGCGTGGACACCCTTGGCGTAGGTCTCGACGACGTCGTCGGCCTCGTAGCTGTAGGCGTTGGGATCGGTCGATTCGAGCTTGTAGTCGCTCAGCCCGCCGCCGCCTTCGCCGCCCTCACCTCCTTCGCCGCCTTCGCCTCCTTCACCGCCCTCGCCGCCTTCACCCCCCTGGGCGATGCGGTAGACGGCGGCCGGCGCGGCGCCGGGAATCCCCGTCGCGGGGGCGCCGAGGGCGGGCGGATTGGCGAATGCCGGGGTGTCGATGGTCTCCTGCGGCGCGCCTGAGGAAAGCGCTGCGGTGGGCCCGGCCAGGACGAACGCCCCGATACCAAGCCACGTCCTGGGACGGCTGGTCATCTCCTGCTCCTTCACACGCGGGTCAAGGCCGCGGTCAAGTTGACGATTTAACTCAAGAATAGTAGAGGCCGGGAAGCCGGCGCGTCAATGCGGACAAGCCGTTTTCGGCCATTTTCCCGGCATCTGGAACGGTTCAAAAGTGAGGCTCCCATGCTGATGCGCATCGCCGACCTGCTTTCCGCGGACGAGACCGCCGCCGCCATGAAGGTGCTCGGCAAGGCGAGGTTCGTCGACGGACGGGCGACCGCCGGCTGGCACGCGAAGCTGGTCAAGAACAACATGCAGGCGACCAACGACGCCGCGCTCGCCAAGCTGCGCGACACGCTGTCGCAGAAGATCCTCTCCAACATGCTGTTCACGCTGTGGGCGCGCCCGAAGGCGCTGACGCCGCTGCTGCTGTCGCGCTACGAGCCGGGCATGAACTACGGCAGCCATGTCGACGACGCGCTGATGGGCGGCATGCGCACCGACGTCTCCTTCACCCTCTTCCTGTCCGATCCCGACAGCTACGAGGGCGGCGGCCTCGTCATCGAGACGACCGCCGGCGAGGAGGTGGTGAAGCTGCCTGCCGGCCACATGGTCGCCTACCCCTCGACGACGCTGCACCGCGTCGAGGCGGTGACGAGTGGCGTGCGCTACGCCGCCGTCGGCTGGGCCCGCTCCTTCGTCCGCGAGCCGGAGAAGCGCGAGATCCTGTTCGACCTGGAGACCGCCCGCCGCTCGCTGTTCGAGCGCGAGGGCAAGAGCGGCGAGTTCGATCTCGTCTCCAAGGCCGGCACCAACCTGCTGAGGATGTGGGCCGAGGACTGACCCCGCTCCGGAGCGGTTCTAGAACCTGTCGAGCGGGATCAGGATGCGGCGATGGCCGTCGGCGTCGGGCTCCGGCGGGCGGCCGCCGCGCAGGTTGAACTGCAGCGCCGCCAGCATGCGGTCGGGCAGCGGCAGTGTCGCGTCGCGGCCCGTGCGCAGCGCGACGTAGTCGGCGCGCGAGGTGCCGGCGAGGTGGATGTTCGACGCCTTGTGCTCGGCGACGCTGGCCTCCCAGCGGGCCTCGGGCCGCTTCTTGCCGGGATAGTCGTGGCCGACGAAGAGTCGCGTGTCGTCGGGCAGCGAGAGGATGCGCTGGATGCTCTCCCACAGCACTTCGGCGCTGCCCCCGGGAAAGTCGGCGCGCGAGGTGCCGCTGTCGGGCTGCATCAGCGTGTCGTGGACGAAGGCGGCGTCGCCGATCAGATAGGTGATGCTGGCGAGCGTGTGGCCTGGCGACAGCCAGACGCCGGCCTCGAGATCGCCGAAGGAGACCGTGTCGCCCTCCTTCAGCAGGCGGCCGTAATGGGCGGCGGGGTCGAAGCCGACGCCGTAATAGCCGCGCCACAGCCCGGCCACGTCCCTCACCTTCTCGCCGATGGCGGTCTTCGCGCCGAGCTTCTCGGCGAGGTGGAAGGAGGCGGTCAGGTGATCGGCATGGGGATGGGTGTCGAGCACCCATTCGACGTCGAGCTTCTCGGCGTCGACGATCTCCAGCAGCCTCTCGGCGTTCGACCAGCCGCGGCGGGCCGCCGCCGGGTCGAAGTCCTGGACGGGGTCGATGATCGCCGCCTTGCGGGTCGCGGGACAGGCGGCGACATACTGGATCGAGCCGGTGTCGGCGTCATGGACACCCCACACATCGGGGGAGGACGGGCCGGTCGAAGCGCTCTTTCTGACGGTCATGGAAGGCTCCACTGATATATTCATTTTTTTGAATATAATGTGGCGCCCGCCGTTTCGCCACTCCCCGGCCGCCTATTCCATGACGATTTTCGGCGCGGCCTTTCCGGCGAGCTCGGCGGCGCGGCCGATCTCGGCCCAGACCTTCTCCGCGATGTCGCGGAATATCTTCGCGTGGGCGCCGTCGGGATCGGAGACGACGACGGGGCGGCCGGCGTCGGAGGTCTCGCGGATGTCCATGTGCAGCGGGATCTCGCCGAGGAACTCGACGCCGAGCTTCTCCGCCTCCTTGCGGGCGCCGCCATTGCCGAAGATGTCGGAGCGGGTGCCGCAGGACGGGCAAAGGAAATAGCTCATGTTCTCGATGACGCCGAGGATCGGCACGTCGACCCGGCGGAACATGTTGATGCCCTTGCGGGCGTCGATGAGGGCAAGGTCCTGCGGCGTCGAGACGATGACGG
>JBFWXZ010000167.1:0-7002 GCA_050186955.1 Flavobacteriaceae bacterium | reverse complement strand
TCCTAACTCATTGAATTCTTTGCGATTTCCTCGAAAATCGCAGCTTGACCGCCGACCTCTTCTGGGTTATCACCGCGCCGGGTTCAGACGCCCCGGGGCTGCGACGCAGATTGTCTCCAGCCGGTGGAATTCGGGCGGCTATATAGCGCATGACAGACGAACTGCAAGGTACCGCAACGGCATGGAGCGATCCGGTTGCGAGCGGCTTTCTGGCGCTCGCCGACGGAACCGTCTTCCGTGGCGCCGGCATCGGCGCGACCGGCCACGCGGTCGGCGAGATCTGCTTCAACACGGCGATGACCGGCTATCAGGAGATCCTCACCGATCCTTCCTATGCCGGGCAGATCATCTGCTTCACCTTCCCCCATATCGGCAATGTCGGCGCCAATGACGAGGACATCGAGACGGTCAATCTCGCCGCCGCCTCCGGCGTGCGCGGCTGCATCGTGCGCGCCGACGTCACCGACCCGTCGAACTGGCGCAGCCTGCGCCATCTCGACGCCTGGCTGAAATCGCGCGGCATCATCGGCTTCGCCGGCCTCGACACCCGCGCGCTCACCGCTCATATCCGCGAGCACGGCATGCCGCACGGCGTCATCGCCAACGATCCGTCGGGCGCGTTCGACGCCGATTCGCTGATCGCCGAGGCGAAGGCCTGGCCGGGGCTCGAGGGCATGGACCTCGTGCCGATGGTCGCCACCACCCAGCGCCACGAGTGGAGCGAGACGCCGTGGGAGCTCGGCAGGGGCTACGGCACGCTGGACGACCCGGAGTTCCACGTCGTCGCCGTCGACTACGGCGTCAAGCGCAACATCCTGCGCCAGCTCGCCGGCGAGAAGTGCCGCGTCACCGTGGTGCCGCCGACCATGCCGGCCGCCGACATCCTCGGCCTCGAGCCGGACGGCATCTTCCTCTCCAACGGCCCCGGCGACCCGGCGGCGACCGGCGAATATGCCGGCCCGATCATCCGCGACCTCGTCGACAGCGGCAAGCCGGTCTTCGGCATCTGCCTCGGCCACCAGATGCTGGCGCTCGCCCTCGGCGCCCGGACCATGAAGATGCATCAGGGCCACCACGGCGCCAATCATCCGGTCAAGGATCACACCACGGGCAAGGTCGAGATCACCTCGATGAACCACGGCTTCGCCGTCGACGCCGACAGCCTGCCGCAGGGCGTGGCGCAGACGCATGTCTCGCTGTTCGACGGCTCGAACTGCGGCATCGCGGTGGAGGGAAAGCCGGTATTCTCGGTCCAGTACCATCCCGAGGCCTCGCCCGGCCCGCAGGACAGCCACTATCTGTTCACGCGCTTCGTCAACCTGATCCGCGAAGCCCGCGACCTGCCGCCGAAGCCGGAGCGCAAGGCCTCCTGACGCCTGGAGCGATTCACGGTTTGATGGAAACGGTGAACCGCTCTAAAGCAGCACCGCGTCGTTCGCCTGCTGTGCGATGAACTCCACGTCCTCCCGCTCCCGGCGCGGTATCTGGCGCCGCAACCGGTTCGTCAGATAGGCGATCAGCGCCTCGCGCGGCGCCGGTCCGGTATAGGCCGGCGTGCGGATAAGGGCGCGTTTCTCGATCAGCGCGGTCAGCACCTTGCGTTCCAGCGCGTTCTGCGAGAACGGCTTGACCAGCACGTCGTTCGCCCCCGCCCTGGCGGTCGCGACGACCTCGCGGCGCGACGCCCCGCCATGCATGACGATGACCGGGATCATCGCGATCCTGCCCATCGTGCCGTCGCGCAGCCGCCGCAGCAGGTCGATGCACGACCCGTCGACCATATGCCAGTCGCAGATCACCGCGCCGAAGGGCTCGCGGCGCAGCATCTCGTGGGCGAGCGCCACCGAGGACGCCTCCCGGAAGGCGGAGAATCCTGTGTCGCGCAGCATCGTGCGGGCGAGCCCGGCGACGAAGGGGTTGCCCGAGACGAAGAGCAGGCGGGTGCGTGCGCGGTCCTGGCTGTGCATGCGGGTTACTCGTACACCGTCGGGCCGGCACACAGCCGTGGCGGCCCATCGGCTCAGACTACCGTTGCGGAAGTTAACCCGAGGTTAGAGCCCGCCGGCGCGCTCGCCCGGCCGGGACGGCTTACGGATTGCCGGTGCCGAAGGTGTCACAGGCGTCGAGCCGGCCTTCGGTCAGGCCCCGGCGGAACCACCGCATGCGCTGCGCCGAGGTGCCGTGATTGAAGCTCTCGGGCACGACATAGCCCTGGGTGCGGCGCTGGATGGCGTCGTCGCCGATCTGCTGGGCGGCGTTCATCGCCTCGTCGATGTCGCCCTCCTCGAGCAGGCCCTTCTGGTTGGTGTAGTGGGCCCAGATCCCGGCGAAGCAGTCGGCCTGCAGCTCGACGCGGATCGAGAGCTGGTTGCCGTCGGCCTCCGACATGCGCTGGCGCGCCTGCTGGTACTTGTCCATGACGCCGATCAGGTTCTGCACGTGATGGCCGACCTCGTGGGCGATGACATAGGCCTGGGCGAAGTCGCCCGGCGCCTTGAACTGGCGGCGAAGCTGCTCGTAGAAGGCGAGGTCGATATAGACCTTGCGGTCGAGCGGGCAGTAGAACGGCCCCGAGGCGGACTGGGCGAAGCCGCAGGCCGATTTGATCTGGCCGGAGAACAGCACGAGCTTGGGCGTCTCGTAGGCCGCCCCCTCGTTCGCGAAGATCTGCTTCCAGGTGTCTTCGGTGTCGGCGAGGACGACGGAGACGAATTTCGCCGCCTCGTCGTCGGCCGGCGGCGCCTTGGCCTCGCCCTGCTCCTGCTGCGTGCCGCCGCCCATATCGATCGGCCCGCCGGTCAGCATGGTCAGCGGGTTGATGCCGAGCACCCAGGCGATGATGAGGAAGATGACGATGGTGCCGATGCCGCCGAACCCGGCGCGCCGGCCGCCCACCGGGATGCGCATCCGCCCGCCTCCGCCGCCGGGAAAACCGAACCCGCCGCCGGCTCCGCGGCGATCCTCAACATTCTGGCTCTCGCGACGTCCGCGCCACCGCATCGGCATCTCTCCGGCAAGTCGAAACGAACCCCAACACTAGTTGCAGGCGCTATCGGAAGGCAACGGAATTGCGCAGCCGGACAAGGCTGGGAAAAGCGTCAGAATCCGGGTTACGCACCCCGGCGTTTTCCCCTATAAGGCGGCTTCAGCACACATTCAGACGGATTCGACAGTGACGCCCGGCGCCGGCAAATCTGCGCCGGGTTTCGCTCGACCTGCAACCAGGGCGGCGACCATCCCATGCCGAAACGCACAGACATATCCTCGATCCTGATAATCGGCGCGGGGCCGATCATCATCGGCCAGGCCTGCGAGTTCGATTATTCGGGCACCCAGGCCTGCAAGGCGCTCCGCGAGGAGGGCTACCGGATCATCCTGGTGAACTCCAATCCGGCGACGATCATGACCGACCCGGAGATCGCCGACGCCACCTATATCGAGCCGATCACGCCGGAGATCGTCGCCCGCATCATCGAGCGCGAGCGCCCCGACGCGCTGCTGCCGACGATGGGCGGGCAGACCGCGCTCAACACCGCGCTCAGCCTGCGCCGCATGGGCGTCCTGGAGAAATACGGCGTCGAGATGATCGGCGCCGACGCCGACGCCATCGACATGGCCGAGGACCGGCAGCTCTTCCGCGAGGCGATGGCGCGCATCGGGCTGGAGACGCCGCGCTCGCGGCTCTCCAACGCCTCCGACCTGAAGAACGCCGACAAGGAGCGCTACCGGCGCGAGCGCGCGCAGATCGCTCAGGCCGACATGGACGAGGAGCTGCGCGCCGAGACGCTCGCCTCCTTCGAGCGCGACTGGGACGCCGGCGAGAACGAGCGCAAGGAGGCCTACAAGGAGAAGGCGATGATCGAGGCGCTGGAAGCGCTGCCCGAGATCGGCCTGCCCGCCATCATCCGCCCCTCCTTCACGCTCGGCGGCACCGGCGGCGGCATCGCCTACAACCGCGCCGAATATCTGGAGATCGTCGAGCGCGGGCTCGACGCCTCGCCGACCACCGAGGTGCTGATCGAGGAATCGGTGCTCGGCTGGAAGGAATTCGAGATGGAGGTGGTCCGCGACAGGGCGGACAACTGCATCATCGTCTGCTCCATCGAGAACATCGACCCGATGGGCGTCCACACCGGCGATTCCATCACCGTCGCGCCGGCGCTGACGCTGACCGACAAGGAATACCAGATCATGCGCAACGCCTCGATCGCGGTGCTGCGCGAGATCGGGGTGGAGACCGGCGGCTCCAACGTCCAGTTCGCCGTCAATCCGGCCGACGGCCGCCTCGTCGTCATCGAGATGAACCCGCGGGTGTCGCGCTCCTCCGCGCTCGCCTCCAAGGCCACCGGCTTCCCGATCGCCAAGGTCGCCGCCCGGCTCGCCGTCGGCTACACGCTGGACGAGCTGGAGAACGACATCACCGGCGGCGCGACGCCGGCCTCCTTCGAGCCGACCATCGACTACGTCGTCACCAAGATCCCCCGCTTCGCCTTCGAGAAGTTTCCCTCCACCGATCCCAATGCCGGCGTGCTGACGACCTCGATGAAGTCGGTCGGCGAGGTCATGGCCATCGGTCGCACCTTCGCCGAAAGCCTGCAGAAGGCGCTGCGCGGGCTTGAGACCGGCCTTTCCGGCCTCGACGAGATCGAGATCCCGGGCCTCGGCCAGGGCGACGACAAGAACGCGATCCGCGCCGCGCTCGGCACGCCGAAGGCCGACCGCATCCTAAAGGTCGCCCAGGCGCTGCGCCTTGGCGTCGACCACGAGCAGGTGCACGCCTCCTGCGCCTACGACCCCTGGTTCATCGAGCAGCTCCAGAACATCGTCGACATGGAGGCCCGCATCCGCGAGCACGGCCTGCCGAGGACGGCGAGCGCCCTGCGCCGGCTGAAATCCATGGGCTTCTCCGACGCCCGCTTGGGCACGCTCGCCGACACCGATGAATCCGCCGTCGCGGCGCTGCGCGACGAGCTCGGCGTGCACCCCGTCTACAAGCGCATAGACACCTGCGCCGCCGAGTTCGCCTCCCCCACCGCCTATATGTACTCGACCTATGAGGGCCCCTTCGCCGGCGGGCCGGCGGCCGACGAGGCGCGCCCGTCGGAGGCGAGGAAGGTCGTCATCCTCGGCGGCGGCCCCAACCGCATCGGCCAGGGCATCGAGTTCGACTATTGCTGCTGCCACGCCGCCTTCGCCCTGCGCGACGCCGGCTACGAGGCGATCATGGTCAACTGCAACCCGGAGACCGTCTCGACCGACTACGACACCTCCGACCGGCTCTATTTCGAGCCGCTGACCGCCGAGGACGTGCTGGAGATCCTGCGCGTCGAGAAGTCGAGGGGCACGCTGCACGGCGTCATCGTGCAGTTCGGCGGCCAGACGCCGCTGAAGCTCGCCCAGTCGCTCCAGGAGGCCGGCATCCCGATCCTCGGCACCTCGCCCGACATGATCGACCTCGCCGAGGACCGCGACCGCTTCCAGAAGCTGCTGATGAAGCTGAACCTCAAGCAGCCCGAGAACGGCATCGCCCGCTCGGCGGAGGAGGCGCGCAGCATCGCCGAGGCGATCGGCTATCCGGTGGTCATCCGGCCCTCCTACGTGCTCGGCGGCCGCGCCATGGAGATCGTCCGCGATACCGAGCAGCTCGAGCGCTACATCTCGGAGGCCGTGGTCGTCTCCGGCAAGAGCCCCGTGCTGATCGATTCCTATCTCGCCAACGCGGTCGAGGTCGACGTCGACTGCCTCGCCGACGGCAAGGACACCTTCGTCTGCGGCATCATGGAGCACATCGAGGAGGCCGGCATCCATTCCGGCGACAGCGCCTGCTCGCTGCCGCCCCATTCGCTGCCGCCCAAGCTCATCGCCGAGCTCGAGAACGAGACCCGCGCGCTGGCGCTGGCGCTGAATGTCGGCGGCCTGATGAACGTCCAGTACGCCGTCAAGGACGGCGAGATCTTCGTCCTCGAGGTCAATCCGCGCGCTTCCCGCACGGTGCCCTTCGTGGCCAAGACCATCGGCGTGCCGATCGCCAAGATCGCCGCCCGCGTCATGGCCGGCGAGCCGCTCGCCTCCTTCGGCCTGAGGAGGCCGGTCTACGACCACATCGCGGTCAAGGAGGCGGTGTTCCCCTTCGCCCGCTTCCCCGGCGTCGACACGGTGCTCGGGCCGGAGATGCGTTCCACCGGCGAGGTCATGGGCATCGACCGCGACTTCTCGCTCGCCTTCGCCAAGAGCCAGCTCGGCAGCGGCACCCGCGTGCCGACGCGCGGGACCGTCTTCGTTTCGGTGCGCGAGGATGACAAGCCGCGCGTCCTGCCGGCCCTGCGCACCCTCCAGGGGCTAGGCTTCCGGATCGTCGCGACCAGCGGCACCCAGCGCTATCTGACCGCCGAGGGCATCGACTGCCGGAAGATCAACAAGGTGCTGGAGGGACGGCCGCATATCGTCGACGCCATCACCAATGGCGAGATCGACATCGTCTTCAACACCACCGAGGGCAAGCAGGCGCTGGAGGATTCGCGCTCGCTGCGCCGCGCCGCCCTCCTCCACAAGGTGCCCTACTACACGACCGTGGCCGGCGCGCTCGCCGCCGCGCGCGGCATCGCCGCGGTCCGCGCCGGCGAAATCCGCGTCGAGCCGCTGCAAGCCTATGTCGCCCGCATGCGGGCGGCCTGAACAAGAAAAGGGCGGCCCGAAGGCCGCCCTCTCCATCGTTCTCCCGGATATTTCCTACATCGGGTTGAGCGTGATGCGCGACAGGCCGACGGCGACGTTGACGCCGGTCTCGCCGGAAACGCTCACCGGCTGCAGCGCGAAGGAATCCTGCGAGCCGCCGACCAGCACATTGGCGCCGAGGCCCACCGCGAAGGCGGCCGACGCGCCGGCTCCGCCATAGGCGCCGGCCAGCGATCCCGGCTTGTAGACGTCGCCGGAGGCGGCGACCACGTTCCACAGGATGATCGACTTGCCGGTGACGCCGATGTCGATGCCGAACTTGTCGAT
>JBFWXZ010000166.1:0-7058 GCA_050186955.1 Flavobacteriaceae bacterium | reverse complement strand
CCGTTCCTCGAAACGCTTGAGGCGCTGCAGCAGCTCGCCGGCCTCCTCGCGGGTGAGCGCGGCAATGTCGCGCGACAGCCGGTTGGCGAGCTCGGTCGCCTCCGGCGTCAGGCCCGAGGTATCGACGGTGATGCGCGGGTGGGAGAGCTGGGCGAGCTGCTGCAGCGTCTCCGCCTCGTCCCAGATGACGTTGAAATAGGCGATGATGCGCTGCACGAGGTACCAGCTCGGGCGGCTGCGGCGGCCGTGCTCCAGCGCCGAGAGATAGGCCGCCGACACGTCGAGCGCCGCCGCCATCTCCTTCAGCGTGACGCCGCGGGCCTGGCGCATGGCGCGGATGCGGGCGCCGAAGGGGGTCACGGCCTGAGCTTCCCGCGCTGGCGCAGGTGGATGTAGATCGCCCCGTCGCCGCCGCGATGGCGATGAGCGGCCGACCAGCCGACGACGAGCGGCGCGAGCGCGGGATGGTCGAGCCAGTCGGGAACCGAGCGGCGCAGCACGCCCTTGCCCTCGGCGCCGCCCTTGCCGGTGATCACCATGACAACGCGGAACCCGCGCGCATGGCCGGAGCGGATGAAGAGGTCGAGCGCGCGATGCGCCTCGGCTTGGCGCATGCCGTGCAGATCGAGCACCGATTCGATCGGCGTCCGGTCCTTGCCGACCTTGCGCAGCAGCTTGGAATCGATCGCCGCGGACGGCGCCGCCGGCTTGCGCTCGATATTCGTGCGTGTGGTTGCGGGTGCGGCCGGAGCCTGTTTCGCAACTTTCTCCTTGCGGACCTTCGGGGCGGCCTCGGGTTTCGCCGGCGCTTCGCCGGCAGGCACGGCGCGAGGTCGCTTGCGGCGCAGCGGCTCGACATTCTCCACGACCTTGCGCCAGAGCGTGGCGTCCTCCTCGTTCCTGCCTCCCGAGCGCCGCGCCATTGCGATCACCGAGGCAGCAGGACGTAGAAATCCGCCGGATGGCGGACTCGGCCCGCCATCTCGCCAGCCGCCTCGCCCGAGCCGAAGAAGATGTCGCCGCGCGCCGCTCCCTTGATCGCGGCGCCGGTATCCTGGGCGATCAGCAGGTCGCCGACGCGGATCGGCGCGCCGCCCGGCCCCAGCGGAAGGTCGCCGGAGACGTAGACCGGCGTGCCGAGCGTGTGGAAGGCGCGGTCGACTGCGATCGAGTGCATCGGCGTCAGCGGCACGCCTTGCGCGCCGACGGGGCCCAGCGCGTCCGGCGCGTCGACACGGCGGAAGAAGATGTAGGAGCGGTTCTCGCGCATGATCGCCCGCGCCTCGCGCGGATGCGCCTTGAGCCAATCGCGCAGCCGCCCCGCCGTCATTTCCTCGCGGGCGATCTCGCCGCGGTCGATGAGGATGCGGCCGACGGGCGTGTAGGCGTGGCCGTTGCGGCCGGCGAAACCGACGCGGATCGATCCGCCCTGCGCCAGCGCGATGCGCGCGGAACCCTGGATATGGACGAAGAAGGCATCCACCGGATCGGCGAGCCAGACGACCGGGCGGGCGGCCGCGCCGAGCGCCCCGTCCTCGATGGCGGCGCGGTCGGGATAGGCTTCGAGCCCGCCGCCGGCCTTGCGCGCGGCGGTGAGCCCGCCGGGCAATGCGCCCGGCTTGATGTCGACGAGATCGGACGGCCGCGCCAGCAGCGGAACGCCGTAGCGCCCGCCTGGCGTAAGGGAGCCTGGATATTCTGGCTCGAAATAGCCTGTCAGGAACCCCTGCCCGCCCGACGTCACGACCCGGAAGGCGGAGAAATGGCGTTCGAAGAAGCCCCGCGCGTCGCGCGTCGAGGCGGCGTCGCGGCAGGCGGATGCGAACGCGCCGCCGGCGAGCTTGCCGCAGGAGCGGCGGAAGGCCTCGAGCGCGCCGCGATGATCGGCGGCACGCCAGCCAGGCAGATCGGAAAAGGCGACGGGCTTCCTGTCGTAGCCGGCGGCGTGCGTCGCCGCCGGCCCGGCGGCGAACATCCCGGCCGCCAGCACCCCCGCGAGCAGGCCCCGCAGCATGCGGCCTACTCGCCGGCTTCGGTGGCGATCAGGTTCCAGTTGGGATCGCGCACGCCGAGATCGCGCGCGAAGGTCCACACATCGGTGACGTCGGCGATGTTGTCCGGATCGCCGTCGACGACCTTGCCGTCCTTGTCGCGGGTGACGGTGATGAGCTTCGACATGATGCGGACCGTGACCTGGCCGCTCGAACCCTTCACGGCGGCATCGACGATGGTCGCGTCGTCGATGCCGACGAAGGTCGTCGACATCTCCTCGCCCTTGGATTCGCGCTCCGCGATCGCCGCTGCGAAGCCGTCATAGACCTCGCGGCTGAGAAGCGAGCGCAGGGTCTTGCGGTCACCGGCAGCGAAGGCGTTGACGATCATCTCGTAGGCGGCGCGGGCGCCGGTGAGGAAATGCCCAGGGTCGAAGGAGGGCTCGGCGGTATGGATCGCCGTCAATCCGTCTATGGCCGGTGAATTGGGCTTCACATAGGCGGTCCAGTCGGGCACCGGGGCCGCCGGCTTGGCCTGAGTCTTGCCGCGGCTCGGCAACGTCACCACATTGCCGTCGTCGCCGGCCTTGGCGGTCGGCGCCGCCGCATCGTCGTTGGCGGGCTTGTCGCGGCGCGCCGAATAGGGATCGAAAGGCGGCCGCTCATGGCCCGTGCGGCGGCCCAGCACGCTGCGCAGGCGAAGGAAGATGCCCACGGCCAGCGCGAGAAAGACAATCGTGTAGAAATCGAAAAATTCGCTCATTCACCCATTTCCGGACCGCCGGAAGACCCCATTCGCAATTGATCCTATATCTATAGACTCAATGATTGGAATCCAGATGTTCGCCCATTTTCCCGTCAAGCACCGCAAATGCGCAGGGCTGGCCGCCCGATGATCTATCTTCTCGCCCTCTTCGTCGGCGTGCCGATCGTCGAAATCGCCCTGTTCGTGACGATCGGCGGCCAGATCGGCCTCGTCGCGACGCTCGCCATCGTCATCGGCACGGCGATCGCCGGTTCGATGCTGCTGCGCGCACAGGGCCTTTCGACCATAGCGCGAATCCAGAATACGCTCGACCGCGGCGAAATTCCGGCCGCCGAGCTGCGTGACGGGGCATTGCTCATCGCCGCCGCGGCGCTGCTGCTGACGCCGGGTTTCATGACCGACGCCATCGGCTTCGCGCTGTTCCTGCCGCCGGTCCGGGAATTCGTCGGCAGCCACCTCTTCCGCCTGGCGGCGATGCGGGTCCGCGTCTACCCGGCGGGACCCGGGACACGTGAGCCGCCGCGCGGCCGCGGCACCGTGATCGAGGGATCGGCGGAGGAGATCCGCGACGACCCGCCGCGGCGCTGAGACGCGCCAAGCTTGTGCCGTCGGCGCGGCCATGATAGCGACCACGCCGACATCTCAAAGCCGCCTGTTTTCGCGATCCGCCTTGCAACGCGACGCGGGCGGGAAACGCTCCAGAGGAAACCGTCGATGGCGAAGAAACCCACCGAAACCAATGGCGGCGCGGCTGCCGAAGCGCCGGCCGCCGCCCAGCAGGCGCCGCAGATCAACGTTCTCGGCCAGTTCATCAAGGACCTGTCGTTCGAGAACCCCAACGCGCCGCAGTCCTTCATCCGCAAGCCGGAGAAGGCGCCGCCGCTCAACGTGCAGATCAACGTCAACGCCCGGCCGCTGTCGGAAACCGACTTCATGGTCGAGCTGATGCTCGAGGCCAAGGCCGGCGAGGACAAGGACATCCTCTTCAATATCGAGCTCGTCTATGCCGGCATCTTCCGCCTGCAGAACACGACCCAGGACCAGATCCATCCGCTGGTGATGATCGAGTGCCCGCGGCTGCTCTTCCCCTTCGCCCGGCAGATCATCGCCGACGCGACCCAGCAGGGCGGCTTCGCGCCGATGCTGCTCGACCCGATCGACTTCGTCAGCCTCTACCGCAAGCGCGCGCAGGAGCAGCAGGCGCAGGCCTGATGCCGAACGGGAATCTTTGAGACGGAAAAGCGGAACGGGCGGCCATTGGCCGCCCCACGCGTTTCAGGACTGATGTTTCAGGCCTGCTTCCTGAGCCAGATCGCCTCGGTGACCATCGAGGCGACGAACTCGGCGTGGGCGGCGCGCTCGGCCTCGCTAAGCCGCGACGGCAGCGGCGCAGGACGCGCGCGCGGCATGGTCCCGGCGACGACGACGGCGCGTTCCTCGGCGACCAGCTCGAGGCCGCGCTGGCGGCCGCCATTGAGCTCGATATAGACCTCGGCGAGCAGTTCGGCGTCGAGCAGCGCGCCGTGCTTGGTGCGGCGCGAATTGTCGATGCCGAAGCGCTGGCAGAGATCGTCGAGGCGGTTGGAGCCGCCGGGAAAGCGGCGGCGCGACATCGCCAGCGTATCGATGGCGACGGCGGGATCGAAGGCCGGGCGGCCGGCCAGCCGCAGCTCGGCGTTGAGGAATCCCATATCGAAGGCGGCGTTGTGGATGACAAGCTTGGCGTCGGCGACGAAGGCGAGGAACTCCTCGACCTTGTCGGCGAAGAGCGGCTTGTCGGCGAGGAAGGCCGCGCTCAGCCCGTGCACGGCTTCCGCGCCCGGCGGCATGTCGCGCTCGGGATTGAAGTAGCAGTGCCAGACCTCGCCGGTCGGCAGGCCGTGGGCGAGCTCGACGCAGCCGATCTCGACGATGCGGTCGCCGCGCGTCGCGTCGAGGCCGGTCGTCTCGGTATCGAGTACGATTTCCCGCATCGCGAATCCCCTCAAGACCCAATCGCTACCCGACGGGCGGGCTGATCGCAATCGTCCGCAAGAAGCTGTCCACTTCCCGTTCGGTTTCGGCGAGCGAGGTCGAGGTGTCGATGACGACGTCGGCGCGCCGGCGCTTCTCGGCGTCGGGCATCTGGCGGGCGAGGATCGCCTCGAACTTCTCCACACTCATGCCGGGCCGCGCCAGCACGCGCCCGCGCTGGATGTCGGCGGGCGCGGAGACGAGGACGACGACGTCGCAGTAGCGCTCGCCGCCGGTCTCGAAGAGCAGCGGCACCTCGAGCACGGCGGCCGGCTTTCCCGCCTGCCGCGCCTCGTCGAGGAAGCGCTGCCGGGAGGCCGCGACGGCGGGATGGACGATCCCCTCCAGCCGCTTCATCGCCGCATCGTCCCTGAGCACGGCGGCGAGCTTCGCGCGGTTGACGCCGACGGGCCCGGTGGTGCCGGGGAAAGCCTTCTCGATCTCCCCGGCGAGCCGACCGGCATAGAGCCGGTGCACCTCGGCGTCGGCGTCGAAGACCGGGATGCCGCGCTCGGCGAACATGCGCGCGACCGCCGACTTGCCCATGCCGATCGAACCGGTAAGGCCGATGATCCTCATGCGCCGCCCTCGAGATCGGCAACGATTCGCTGCCGCAACGATTCCGTCACTTGCGGCATCTTCCCGAAGAATCGCTGGAAGGCGGGGGCTGCCTGGTGGAGCAGCATGCCGAGCCCGTCGACGATGCGGTTGCCCCGCGCCTCGGCCAGTTCGAGAAGCCGCGTCCTGAGGGGGACATAGACGAGATCGACGACGACGGCGGCGGGCGAAAGCCCGTCGAGCGGCATCGTCCAGGCCGCCGCGCCGTGCATGCCGAGGCTCGTCGCGTTGACGA
Source organism: Flavobacteriaceae bacterium (assembly GCA_050186955.1). Classification (GTDB taxonomy): domain Bacteria; phylum Pseudomonadota; class Alphaproteobacteria; order Rhizobiales; family Tepidamorphaceae; genus JACKJP01. The sequence continues at coordinate 1,435 of JBFWXZ010000166.1, read as the reverse complement.
CGAGATCGGCCGCCGCAAGCGCTTCACGGAGAGCGCCGGCAGGCTCGACCGCCGCGCCGAAGGCATCGCGCAGTCCGGCGATCCGTTCAGCCGAACGGTTGTGGATGAGAACCTGCTCGAAGCCGCGCGACAACAGCCCGAACACCACCGCGCGCGCGGCACCCCCGGCGCCGAAGACCATCGCGGTCTTTCCCCCAGCGTCCCAGCCCGGCGCGCGCTCGTCGAGATTGGCGAGGAAGCCGTGGACATCGGTATTGGTCGCCCGCAGCGTTCCCGCTTCGTCGAACCAGATCGTGTTGGCGGCGCCGACGGCGCGGGCCTCCGGATCGATCCGCTCGACCATCGCCATCACCAGCTCCTTGTGCGGGATGGTGAGGTTGGCCCCGGCGATCCCCTCCTCCGCCATCGCCTGCACGAAGCCTTCGAGATCATCGGGTCTCACGTCGCGCCGGTCATAGGCGCCGGCGATGCCGAGCTCGGCCAGCCAGTGGCGGTGGATCAGCGGCGAACGGCTGTGGGCGATCGGATGGCCGACCACCACGGCCTTTCGATTCTGATCCGAAACGGTCACGATTCCATAAGCCCCTCGGCCCTGAGCCAGTGCAGCAGCGGTAGCAGCGGCAGGCCGAGAATGGCGAAATGGCTGCCCTCGATCCTCTCGAAAAGCTGGATGCCAAGGCCCTCGATCCGGTAGCCGCCGACGCTGCCGAGCAGGTCGCGCCCGCCCGCGGCCACATAGCGGCCGAGAAATTCCGGCGAGAAATCGCGCATGGTCATCCGCGCCTCGGCGACATGGCTCCACACCACCGCGCCGCGCCGCGCCACGGCAACCGCCGAATGCAGCAGGTGCTCGCGGCCCCGCAGGGCGAGAAGCTTGCGCCGCAGATCCTGCCCGTCGATCGCCTTCATCATCAGCGCGCCGTCGAGCTCGAGCGTCTGGTCGGCGCCGATGATGACGGCGTCGGGGTCGGACCCGGAAACGGCGGCGGCCTTGGCGTGGGCGAGGATCTCGGCGGTGTCGGCCGGCGGCAGGTCGGGGCCGGTCGCCTCGATCACCGCCGCCTCGTCGACGCCGGGCGCCTGCACGCTCACCTCGAGGCCGGCGTCGCGAAGCAATGCCAGCCGCGTCGCGCTGGTCGAGGCGAGGACGATCCTCGTCATGTTCGGCGCACTCCATCTTTCTTGGCGTGCCGGCGCTCCTCGAAGGCGGCGAGCACGGCGGCGGCGGTCTCCTCGATGGAGCGCCGCGTCACATCGATGATCGTCCAGCCGTGGCGCGCGCAGAGCTTGCGGGTCTCGGTGATTTCCTGGGCGATCGCCTGCCTGTCGACATAGGCGCTGTTGGCGTTGGCCTTCAAGGAGAGGATGCGATTTTGCCGGATCTGGGCGATGCGATCGGCGGAGGCGACGAGGCCGACGACGAGCGGACTCTTCA
>JBFWXZ010000165.1:0-7061 GCA_050186955.1 Flavobacteriaceae bacterium | reverse complement strand
GCCTATGCGATGTTCCGCGAGAGCTACACCAGCCGGATCGTCCTCGACCCGGCGAATCTCTCCATCGACGTCAGCCAGCTTTCCGGGCCGTTCGAGACGCTGACCAACCGCTGGCGCTTCCACCCCGAGGGCGAGGGAACGCGGGTCGAGTTCGAGCTCGCCTATGCGTTCCGCAGCCGGCTGATGCAGGCGGCGGCCGGCGCCGTTCTCGACAAGGCTTTCTCGAAATTCGCCGAGGCCTTCGAGCGGCGCGCCGACGCGGTCTACGGCCCCGGCCGGCGGCAGGCGATCGCCTGAACTGGTTGACGGCATAGCGTGAACTAGTTCACCCCCGGCGATGAACTAGTTCACCATTTCGCGAAGCATGTTCAGCGCGATGTGCACCGCCGCGAGGCGGATGCCGCGCCTGCCGTTATTGGGAAACTCGACGCGCCGGTGAATGATCGCGTTGCCGCGGGCTGCGGCGAAGTGGACGAGCCCGACCGGCTTTTCCGGCGAGCCGCCGCCGGGTCCGGCGACGCCGGTGATCGAGACGGAGATGTCGGCGCGCGACGCCGCAAGCGCGCCCGCCGCCATCTCGCGCGCCGTCTGCTCGCTGACCGCGCCATGGGCCTCCAGCGTCTGTGCGCTGACACCGAGAAGCTCCTGCTTGGCCTCGTTCGAATAGGTGACGAAGCCGCGCTCGACGACGTCGGAGGAGCCGGCGACCTCGGTCAGCACGCCGGCGACGAGGCCGCCGGTGCAGGATTCCGCGGTCACCACCATCAGCCGCCGGGCGCGGCAGAGATCGAGCAGGCCTGAGGCCTGCGCGACCAGCGAATCCCATTCCCTGTCAATGCTCAAGATGCGGTTTCCTCAGACGGAACCTCAATCGTCGCGACGGCCTGCGCGGCGATGCCCTCGCGGCGGCCGGCGAAGCCGAGGCCCTCGGTGGTGGTCGCCTTGACGCCGACGCGGGCGGCATCGATGCCGAGTATCGCGGCGATGGCGGCGCGCATGGAATCGCGGTGCGGGCCGATGCGCGGCGCCTCGCAGAGGAGCGTCACGTCGACATTGACGATGCGTCCGCCGCGGCGGGCGACGCGATGGGCGGCGTCGGCGAGGAAGCGATCGGAGCGGGCGTCCTTCCATTGCGGGTCGGAGGGCGGAAAATGCTGGCCGATGTCGCCGTCGGCGAGCGCGCCGAGCAGCGCGTCGGTCAGGGCGTGGAGCCCGACATCGGCGTCGGAATGGCCGGAAAGGCCGAGCTCGTGCGGGACCTTGACGCCGCACAGCCAGAGCTCGCGGCCGGCGGCGAAGCGATGGACGTCGAAGCCGGTGCCGGTGCGCGTCTCCATGGATTTCCCCTTCATTGCGCCGGCGAGCTGCAACCGCGCCAGCGCCAGGTCGCCGGGCAGCGTCACCTTGGTGTTGCCGGCGGCGCCCTCGACCGCCGTCAGCGCGTGGCCGGCCCAGGCCATCACCGCCGCGTCGTCGGTGAAATCGTGCAGCCCGGCGTCGGCCGCCCGGCGATGGGCGGCGAGCAGGTCGGCGAAGCGGAAGCCCTGCGGCGTCTGGCAGGCGGCGGTCTCGTCGCGGCTGACGATCTCGCCGAGGCCGGAGGCGTCGGCGCGGCGCAGCGTGTCGACGGGCCGCACCACGGGCACCACGGCGGGCGCGTCATCATCCAGCGCCCCGACGACCCGTGCGATCAAGTCCGGTTCGACGAACGGGCGCACCGCGTCGTGGACGAGGATGAATTTCGGATCGTGGGCCTGGAGCGCCTCCAGCCCGTTCAGGACGGATTGCTGCCGCGTCGCGCCGCCGGCGACCGGCGGCAGGGCGCCGGGGAAGCTGTCGGCGCCGATGAATTGCCCGTGCCCGGCGCTGATGACCGGCTGGACGAGGAAATCGTGCCCGGCGTCGGAAAATGCCCCGATCGTCCATGCGACCAGCGGCTTTCCGCCGACATCCGCATATTGTTTGGGCACGCCGTTTGCGCCGGCGGCGGCCCGGATTCCGCTGCCCGCGGCGACGATCACGAGGCCGATGCGCTGCCTGTCAGGCACTGAAGCTCCGATTTTACCGTTTCTTCCCGGACAAGACGTGGTAGCCCATTGCCTTCCAATTGCAAGCGGTTAAACTATGAGCACTTATGAACCCCGCCTAATTGATAGGCAACCGATGTTCTGGAAGTCCCGCGAAGCTCTGCGGATCGGCGATGTCGAGTTGCCGGGCAGGGCGATACTGGCGCCCATGTCCGGCGTCACCGACGCGCCGTTCCGCGCCACCGCGCTGCGCTTCGGCGCGCCCGTCGTCGTCTGCGAGATGATCGCCAGCGAGGCGCTGGTGCACGGCAAGCCGGAAATGATCCTCAAGGCGGAGTCGGCGGGCGCGCGCCCGCATGTCGTGCAGCTCGCCGGCCGCGAGGCGAAATGGCTGGCCGAGGGTGCGCGGCGGCTGGCCGGCAGCGGCGCCGACATCATCGACATCAATATGGGCTGTCCGGCCAAGCGGGTGACGACCGGCTATTGCGGCGCGGCGCTGATGCGCGATCCGCTGCTTGCCGGCCGCCTCGTCTCGGCGGTGGTCGAGGCCTCGCCGGTGCCGGTGACGGTCAAGATGCGGCTCGGCTGGGACGAGCAGTCGATCAACGCTCCCGAGATCGCCCGCATCGCGGTCGAGGCGGGCGCGCAGGCGATCACCGTGCACGGCCGCACGCGCCGGCAGTTCTACAAGGGCACGGCGGACTGGGACGCCGTCAGGCAGGTCCGCGAGGCGGTCGACGTGCCGCTCGTCGTCAATGGCGACATCGCCGACGCGAAAAGCGCCCGGCAGGCGCTCGAGGCGTCGGGCGCCGACGCGGTGATGATCGGGCGCGGCGCCTATGGGCGGCCCTGGCTGCCGGCCGCCATATCGCGGGAGCTGGAAGGCGAGGGGGCGGGCCTCCACGGCGCGCCGTCGCTCGCCGACGCGGTGCCCGCCCATTACGAGGCGATGCTCTCCCACTACGGGATCGAGATCGGCCTGCGCGCCGCCCGCAAGCACCTGTCCTGGTATCTCGAGGCGGCGCTGCCGCCGGCGGCCGCCGAAGCGCACCGCAAGGCCATCGTGGTCAGCGAGGATCCGGCCGAAGTCCTCAACCTCGTCGCCGCCGCCTTCGACGGCGCGCCCCTGGAGCACGCCGCGTAATGGCCGTCAGCGCCGAAGTATCGAGAAACCGGCCCCGCCAGCCCTGGGCGGTGGAGCCGATCGTCAACGCCCTGCCGCACCCGGTGATCGTGGTCGGGCCGGACGGCCACATCGTGTCGGCCAACGACGCCGCGCAGCTCTTCTTCGACGCCGGCATCAGCGTGCTGGCGCGCCATACACTGGACGACATCGTGCCCTTCGGCAGCCCGCTGCTGCTGATGGTCAACCAGGCCAAGGAGCGCGGCGCGCCGGTCTCCGGCTACCGGGTCGATCTCGGCACCCCGCGCATCGGCGTGGGCAAGCCGGTCGACATCTACTGCACCCCGCATGGCGATTTCGAGGGGCATGTCGTCGTCATGCTGCAGGAGCGCGGCAAGGCGGAGAAGTTCGACCGCCAGTTGACCCATCGCGGCGCGGCGCGCTCGGTGACGGCGCTCGCCAGCATGCTGGCGCACGAGATCAAGAACCCGCTGTCGGGCATCCGCGGCGCGGCGCAGCTGCTGGAATCGACGGTCGGCGACGACGACCGCGCGCTTACCCAGCTCATCCGCGACGAGGCCGACCGCATCGTCAAGCTGGTCGACCGCATGGAGGTGTTCTCTGACCAGCGCCCGGTCGAGCGCGAGCCGGTGAACATCCATGTGGTGCTCGAGCATGTGAAGCGGCTGGCCGCCAGCGGCTTCGCGCGCAACCTGACGATCCACGAGGAATACGACCCCTCGCTGCCGCCGGTGCTGGCCAATCGCGACCAGCTCGTGCAGGTGCTGCTCAATCTGGTGAAGAACGCCGCCGAGGCCATCGGGCCGGACACGGCGGGCGGCGAGATCGTGCTGTCGACGGCCTACCGGCCGGGCGTGCGCATGGCGGTCCAGGGCAACAAGGAGCGCGTCAGCCTGCCGCTGGAGATCTGCGTGCGCGACAACGGCCCCGGCGTCGCCGACGACATCAGGCCGTATCTGTTCGACGCCTTCGTCACCAGCAAGGCGCAGGGCTCCGGGCTCGGCCTGGCGCTGGTCGCCAAGATCGTCGGCGACCATGGCGGGATCATCGAATGCGAGTCGCAGCCGGGGCGCACGCTGTTCCGCGTGCTGATGCCCATCTATTCGGGCGAGATGCCGGACGAGGAGATCGACTGATGCCCAGTGGCCGGATTCTGGTCGCCGACGACGACGCCGCCATCAGGACCGTGCTGAACCAGGCGCTGACCCGCGCCGGCTACGACGTGCGCACGACGAGCAACGCGGCGACGCTGTGGCGGTGGGTGAGCGAGGGCGACGGCGACATCGTCGTCACCGACGTCGTCATGCCCGACGAGAACGCCTTCGACCTGCTGCCCAGGGTGCGCAAGATCCGGCCCGACCTGCCGGTCATCGTGATGAGCGCGCAGAACACCTTCATGACCGCCATCCGGGCCTCGGAGCGCGGCGCCTACGAATATCTGCCCAAGCCCTTCGACCTCAACGAGCTGACCTCGATCATCGGCCGGGCGCTGTCGGAGAAGCGGCAGAAGAGCCCTTCGGCGGCGGTCGAGCAGGAAAACGACGCGATGCCGCTGGTCGGCCGCTCGCCGGCGATGCAGGACATCTACCGGGTTCTCGCGCGGCTGATGCAGACCGACCTGACGGTGCTGGTCTACGGCGAATCCGGCACCGGCAAGGAACTGGTGGCGCGCGCCCTGCACGACTACGGCAAGCGCTCGCGGGGGCCCTTCGTCGCCATCAACATGGCGGCGATCCCGCGCGAGCTCATCGAATCGGAGCTTTTCGGCCACGAGAAGGGCGCCTTCACCGGGGCGCAGAACCGCAGCGCCGGCAAATTCGAGCAGGCGGAGGGCGGCACGCTGTTCCTCGACGAGATCGGCGACATGCCGATGGACGCCCAGACGCGGCTGCTGCGCGTGCTGCAGCAGGGGGAATACACGACCGTCGGCGGCCGCACGCCGATCCGCACCGACGTGCGCATCGTCGCCGCGACCCATAAGGATCTGCGCAACCTGATCCAGCAGGGGCTCTTTCGCGAGGATCTCTACTACCGCCTCAACGTGGTGCCGATCCGGCTGCCGCCGCTGCGCGAGCGCAGCGAGGACATTCCCGACCTCGTCAACCACTTCCTGTCGCTCGCCGAGAAGGAGGGACTGCCGCGCAAGACCGTCGACAACGCCGCCATGGACCGCCTGCGCGGGCATCGCTGGACCGGCAATGTGCGCGAGCTGGAGAACCTCGTGCGGCGGCTGGCGGCGCTCTATCCGCAGGAGACGATCACCACCGCGATCGTCGACCAGGAGATCGCCGACGCCAGCGCGCCGGCCGTCACCGCGTCCGACGGCGAGGAGACGCTGTCGATGTCGGTGGAGCGGCATCTGGCGCGCTATTTCAGCCAGTTCGGCAATGGCCTGCCGCCGCCCGGCCTCTACCAGCGCATCCTGCGCGATGTCGAGGAGCCGCTCATCGGGGCCGCCCTGGCGGCGACCCGGGGCAACCAGATCCGCGCCGCCGACCTGCTCGGCGTGAACCGCAATACGTTGCGGAAAAAGATCCGCGACCTTGATATTGCCGTCATTCGGGGCCAGCGCTGATAGCGCAGGCAATCCTGTAGCATGTCTGCAACAATGTGATTATTTTGCATCGCTTCTGTCGGAAGCCGATTCCGACCGGCGCGTGACGAGGTACGCAGACGGATCCCATGGCGGCCAGTGCCGAGGTACAGCCCATCGCGCAGCCCATCGCGGCCCCGCGACCCGTCAGGCCGGACCGGTCGCTGATCCGGAGCCGCCGCTCGACCTTCCTCGGCGGGGCGCTTGTCCTCACCGCGCTCGCCGTCGGCACGGCGACCTTCGCTGTGCTCACCGGGCTGACGCCGGTCGCGCCGAGCCAGCAGGTCGTCCTCGGCGCGTCGCTGCTGAACCTCGCGCTGGTCGCGGCGCTGCTGCTGGTCGTCGGGCTCGAGGTGTTCCGCATCTGGCGGGCCCGCCGTGCGGGGGTCGCCGGCGCCGGCCTGCTGATGCGGGTGATGGTGCTGTTCGCCGTCATCGCCGCCGTGCCGGCCATCATCGTCGCCGTGGTGGCGAGCGTGACGCTCGACCGCGGCCTCGACAACTGGTTCTCCTCGCGCACCAAGGCGATCGTCGGCACCTCGATCTCGGTCGCCCAGTCCTATCTGCGCGAGCACGGGCAGGTCATCCGCGCCGACCTCTTGGCGATGGCCAACGACATCGAGCGTGCCAAGGATATCTACGACGCCGACCGGCCGCGCTTCGCGCGCTATTTCTCCGCCCAGGCGGCGATCCGCGCGCTGCCCGGCGCCTACATCATCAAGAGGGACCTGACACTGGTCCTGAAGACCGAGCAGCCGGGTGAGGGAAATTTCGCCCAGCCGCCGGCCGCCGCGATGCAGCAGGCGAGCGACGGCGAGGTCGTGGTGATCGCGCCCGGCGTCACCAACCAGGTCGGCGCCGTGGTCAAGCTGCAGGGTTTCGAGGATACCTATCTCTACGTCGCGCGACGGGTCGACAAGGAGGTCATCGACTATCTCCGGCTGACCCGCGCCAATGTCGAGGAATACCAGCAGCTCGAGGAGCAGCGCTTCGGCGTCCAGATGGCCTTCGCGCTGATGTATCTCGGCTTCGGCCTCATTCTGCTGCTGTCGTCGGCCTGGGTCGGCATCGGCGTCGCCAACCAGCTCGTGGCGCCGCTGCGCAATCTGCTCAAGGCGTCGGAGACCATCGCCGCCGGCGATCTCAACACCAAGGTTCCGGTGGTCGAGCGCGAGGGCGATCTCGCCATTCTCGGCCAGACCTTCAACCGGATGACCGGCCAGCTCCAGTCGCAGCGCCAGGAGCTGCTGCGCGTCAACGACGTGCTCGACACCAGGCGGCGCTTCATGGAGGCGGT
>JBFWXZ010000164.1:0-7066 GCA_050186955.1 Flavobacteriaceae bacterium | reverse complement strand
AGATAAGCCACGCCGAGCTGCGCGACGCGCCGCTCGCCACCGCCGAACGCATCTATGACTGGCTCGGCTGGGACATGGAGGAAGGCAGCGGGCGGCGTGAAATCGAGAAGCACATCCTCGACACCGCCGGCCACAGCCCGTCGTCGCGGCCGGACAATGGCCCGCTGCGCGCCGAGATAGCCGCCGCGGCGCCCTGGTATTTCGAGCATTTCGGCTATCCGAAGGACGCCGCCGCGGCAAAGAAAAGGGCGCGGTCCGCGAAGGCCGCGCCCTCCTGAAATTCCCGGCAGTCGCGTCAGCCGACGATTTCGCCGGCCTTGAAGCAGAGCGCGATTTCCTTGGCCGCGTTCTCGGCGCTGTCGGAGCCGTGCACGGAGTTGCGCTCGATATTCTCGGCGAAATCGGCGCGGATGGTGCCGGCGGCGGCGTCCTTCGGGTTGGTCGCGCCCATCACCTCGCGGTTGCGGGCGACGGCGTTCTCGCCTTCCAGCACTTGCAGGACGATCGGGCCCGAGGTCATGAAGGCGACGAGATCGCCGAAGAAGGGGCGCTCGCGGTGAACGGCGTAGAAGGCCTCGGCGTCGGCCTTGGACCACTTGGCGCGCTTCTGGGCGACGACGCGCAGGCCGGCGTCCTCGAGCTTGGCGACGATCTTGCCGGTGATGTTGCGGGCGGTGGCGTCGGGTTTGATGATCGAAAGGGTGCGCTCGGTAGCCATGGGGCGCGTTTCCTCTTGCTGGGATTGCCGGGCGAAGGGCTCGCCCGCTGTCGTTGAAAACAAATGCGGCGCCCCCGGGCGCCGCGACCGTGCGCGCTTATAGCCAAGCGCCCGGGCGAACTCAATCCGCCCCTGTCCCCGCTCCTGTCCGCGCCCCTGCCCCTGCTCCCGCCCGCGCGACGAGCCGGGCGACCCGCCCGAACCGCGCGCGGCCCGGCGACGTGCGCCGCCAGGCAAGCCCGCCGGTGCGCGACGGCGCCGGCGCCTCGACGGGCACGACGGCGCGCCGGCTCGCCGCCGCCGGATCGCCCTCGAAGCAGAGGCGCGGGGCGAGCGTGACGCCGTGGCCAGCCGCCACCATCTGGAGGATCGTCGCCATGCTGGACGCGCCGAATTCGCGAAGCTGCGCCGGATCGACGCGGCGGCACACCGACAGCGCCTGATCGCGCAGGCAATGGCCATCCTCCAGCAGGATCAACTCGTTCGCGGCGACGGCGGAGGGCGCGATGCTGTCGAGGCCGGCGAGCGGCGAACCCAGCGGCACCGCGAGGAAGAACTCGTCGATGAAGGCGGCCTCCTCGACGAAGCCCGACTGCTCGAGCGGCAGCGAGGCGATGACGACGTCGATGCGGCCGCCGGCGAGATCGTCGACCAGCGCGTCGGTCACCGCCTCGCGGACGCTCATGCGCAGCTGCGGCAGCTCCTCCTCGACGAGCGGCAGCAGGGTCGGCAGCAGATAGGGGGCGATGGAGGGAATCACCCCGAGCCGCAGCCGGTTGAGGGCGAGCGCGCGCTCGCCCTGCCCCAGCGCCTCGAGATCGGCGATCTCGGCGAGGACGCGGGAGGCGCGCTCGGCGACGTCGAGGCCGAGCGGCGTCGGCACCGCGCCCGCCGGCGTCCGTTCGAACAGCGCGCCGCCGAGCGCGTTCTCCAGCTCGCGGATCTGCATCGACAGCGCCGGCTGGGTGACGCCGGCGGCCTCCGCCGCCTGGCCGAAATGCCGGTGGCGGGCGAGCGCGTCGACATAGCGCAATTGCCGCAGGCTTATCATCGATCAGGAAACCTTATCGTATTTTACAACCATTCTGATTTGTTCTTATAGCACCGGCTTGCGACATTGCCTCCACCCAAAGCCCCCGGCAGGCCCGCGCGCGACACCGCGCGAGGCCGGCCGCAGCCACCCCGAGGAGGAAGCAAGATGACCAAGCGTCTGACCACGTCAGCCGGCGCCCCCGTCCCGTCGAACCAGGATTCGCTGTCGGCCGGCGAGCGCGGCCCGCTGCTGATGCAGGACTACCAGCTCATCGAGAAGCTGGCCCACCAGAACCGCGAGCGCATTCCCGAGCGCGCCGTCCACGCCAAGGGCTGGGGCGCGCACGGCGTGCTGAAGATCACCGGCGACATCTCGAAATACACCAAGGCGAAGGCGCTGCAGCCGGGCGCCGAGACGCCGATGCTGGCGCGCTTCTCCACCGTCGCCGGCGAGCTCGGCGCCGCCGATCACGAGCGCGACGTGCGCGGCTTCGCGCTGAAATTCTATACCGAGGACGGCAACTGGGACCTCGTCGGCAACAACACGCCGGTGTTCTTCGTGCGCGATCCCTACAAGTTCGCCGACTTCATCCACACCCAGAAGCGCCACCCGCGCACCAACATGCGCTCGCCGACGGCGATGTGGGACTTCTGGTCGCTGTCGCCGGAGAGCCTGCACCAGGTGACGATCCTGATGTCGGATCGCGGCCTGCCGACCTCGCCGATGCACATGAACGGCTACGGCTCGCACACCTACTCGTTCTGGAACGACGCCGGCGAGCGTTACTGGGTGAAGTTCCACTTCAAGACCGAGCAGGGCCACGAGCACTACACCAACGCCGAGGCCGAGCAGATCGTCGGCAAGACCCGCGAGGGCTACCAGGAGCGGCTCTACAACGCGATCGAGGAAGGCAAGTACCCGCGCTGGAAGATGCAGGTGCAGGTGATGGCCGAGAAGGACGCGGAGACGACCGGCTTCAACCCGTTCGACCTCACCAAGGTGTGGCCGCACGCCGACTTCCCGCCCATCGACATCGGCCATTTCGAGCTCAACAGGAACCCGGACAACTACTTCGCGGAGATCGAGAACGCCGCCTTCTCGCCCTCCAACATCGTGCCGGGCATCTCGTGGTCGCCGGACAAGATGCTGCAGGCGCGCATCTTCTCCTATGCCGACGCGCATCGTCACCGGCTCGGCACGCATTACGAGCAGATCCCGGTCAACCGGCCGAAATGCCCGATGCACCACTATCACCGCGACGGCGAGATGAACGTCTATGGCGGCCTCGCCTCGGGCAACCCGGACGCCTATTACGAGCCGAACTCCTTCGGCGGGCCGGTCGAGGACCCCTCGGCCAAGGAGCCGCCGCTGCGCATCGACGGCAACGCCGACCGCTACGACCACCGCACCGGGCACGACGACTACAGCCAGGTCCGCGTGCTGTTCGAGCGGGTGCTGGAGGCCGACGAGAAGGAGCGCCTGTTCTCCAACATCGCGGCGGCGATGGCCGGCGTGCCGGCGCATATCAAAGAGCGGCAGTGCCGCCACTTCGACCGCGTCCACCCCGACTACGGCGCCGGCGTGCGCAAGGCGCTGGAAGCGGCCGGCGAAGGCTATGACCCGAACGCCATCCCGGTCGACGAGCACACGCCGCAGGCGGCCGAATGAGCCATGCGCGAACCGCCGGCCGGCCCTGTCCCGGCCGGCGGTGCCCCGCCCGGGGTCCGGTGTGGTAGGAAACTCCCCGCGACGCAGCGGAGGGTTTCGATATGAAAGATCATTTCGCGATGTTCGCCCGCTACAACGAATGGGCGAACCGGAGAATCTACGAGGCCGCGCAGGCGCTTTCCGACGCCGACTACCGCGCCGACACCGGCGCCTTCTTCAAGTCGATGCACGGCACGCTCAACCACGTGCTGGTCGCCGACCGCATCTGGCTCAACCGCTTCACCGGCACCGGGCCGCATCCCAAGTCGCTGGACGAGATCCTGTTCGAGGACTTCCCCGCCCTAAAGGAGGCGCGTGAGGCGGAGGATACGCGGATCGTGCGTTTCGCCGACGGGCTCGGGGAAGCGGCGCTGAAGGGCTCGTTCACCTACACGCCGATCACCAGGCCGCAGCCGGTGACGCAGCCGCTCGGGCCGGCGCTGGCGCATTTCTTCAACCACCAGACGCATCACCGCGGCCACGCGCACATGATCCTGACGGTGCTGACCGGCGACGCCCCGCCGCTCGACCTCGTCTATTTCCAGCGCGAGACCGGCATCGGGCTCCAGTAAGCGGGGCCCGCCACGAAGGACGGGCAGCGCACGCCGCACCGCTGCAACTGGATTCCGTCCTTCGCCGGAATGACGGGCAGAAACACGGCCTCAGCCCCAATCGTCATTCCGGCGAAGGCCGGAATCCAGAAGGGGTTTACCGCGAACTCTTTCGGTCGATCGCTTTCCGTTCGTGACCCCAACCGTCATCACCGGGCTTGACCCGGTGATCCATTCCGCCGCCGCGGCGTCAAACGCAGCGGGAGTGCGGATCGGCGATGCCATCGGCATGGATTGCCGGGTCAAGCCCGGCAATGACGATTGGGGCCGGCGTCGAGAGGCTCGCCCATCCTTCGAGACGGCCCTGCGGGCCTCCTCAGGATGAGGGCGGGGCTTGCGGCTGGCACAAACCCATCCTGAGGAGCGCTGAAAGCGCGTCTTAAAAGGATGGGCTTCGGCTCGCTGGACTGCTGCACTGGATTCCGGCCTTCGCCGGAATGACGATTGGGACTGATGCCGTGCTACTACCGTCATTCCGGCGAAGGCCGGAATCCAGAAAGCGAAGCAATCACAAACTCGGCTGCGATTGACGCCCAGTACGCGCCGCCGACGTTAGCTCGCCGGCGAGGGCTCGACGGCGATCTTCTCGCGGTGGACCGTGCGGCCGCCGCGGCGCACCTCGACATCGATGATGTCGGTGTCGACCGGTCCCGGCACGACGAAATCCAGCGTGTTGCCGAAGCGCTCGCTGCAATAGGACGGCGCGACCTCGACCGTCACCCGCGCCGGGCGGAAGAAGCCGGCCCGGGTTCCGGTGCCGGTGCGGTCGTGCAGACGCACACCGGTGACGCGGTCGCAGGAGATGTCGGCATTCGCGATGGAGACGCGCATCCCCATATTGGTGCGTCCGTAGACGTCGTCGGAGGGCTGGATGAAGTTGGCGTAGGAATTGTGGTGCCAGGCGAGCGCCGGCGTCGCGACGGCGAAGGCGGCGGGCAAGACGGCTAAAATCGCCGCGGCGGCAATCCGATTCATCGAATCCTTCTCCGTGTTTGTACGGTTCGGCTACTGTTCCGATTCAATGGCGACGCGCTCGGTCTTCACGACCTTCCCGTCGGGGCCGACGAATAAGATGCGTACCACGGCGCCCATCTGCTGGAAACCGACATTGGTGCCGCCGCGAAGCAGCTTCTGCGCCGGCGCGCAGGACCCCGAGCGGGTCATCGTCATGGTCACCGGGATGTCGCCGCCGGCATTGGCGCCGGCCGGCGCGCCGCGCCGCGTCGAGGCGACCCGCCAGCACGATTGCGGGGCGACGTAGTTCGCGTCCACCAGCACGACATGGGAGAACCGGTCGATATGGGCCCAGCTTCCTGGCCCCGCGGCGAGGACGGGCGCGCCGCCCGCCACAAGGAGGAACATCGGCGGGAGAAGCAATCCGGCAAGCCGCTTCATGGCAATCATTCTCCGTGAGCGCGTTCAACAGCCCCTTCAGCCCGCCTCCATCCTAGCATGGCGGCGGGCTCTAGCGCATTAGCGCCTTCTCACCCGGTGCTCACCGACACCCGCTCGGTCTTCACGATGCGGCCGTCGGGGGCGACGAAATAGACCCGCACGATGCTGCCGATATTCGCCGAGACCCGGGTCACGATGTGCAGCACGCGGCCGGGGCCGCAGGCGGTACCCTTCGAGGCGAAGCGCACCGTGACCGCAACGTCGGTGCCCGGCGAGACGCCGGCCGGCGCGCCGCGCCCGGCGCCGGCGATGTACCAGCAGCCGCTCGGCGCCTGATAGGCGGCGTCGACGAAGACGGGACCGACGATCCCGCCGCGCACATAGGCCGAGGAGCCCGGCTCCGCATGAGCCGCCCCGGCCAGCATCGAGGCCACGGCGATGGCGATGCCGTAGCGTTTCCAACCCTGTTCCATCATGCGATTTCCTCCCCTTTTCACCATTTCGCACCCGTTTCCGGCCGGGCCGGCCATTGAATTCGCGCCGTCCGGACGGATATAGAGTGCGCCACGCGGGGCGGCAGCGGCCGCCCCTTGCCGTTTCCGATCAACCTTTCGCGAGCCTGACAGCAGTCCGAACGCCCGATGTTTCACGTCAACGACCTCACCTACCGGATCGGCGACCGGCTGCTGCTCGACAAGGCGACCGTCGCCCTCGCCGAGAAGAGCCGGACCGGCCTCGTCGGGCGCAACGGCGCCGGCAAGACGACGCTGCTGCGCCTCGTCAAGGGCGAGATCGCGCCTTCCGACGGCGCGATCACCCTGCCGCGCGGGGCGACCATCGGCGATGTCGACCAGGAAGCGCCGGGCGGCCCGACCAGGCTCATCGACTTCGTGCTCGCCGCCGATCGCGAGCGCGAGGCGCTGATCCGTGAATCCGATACGGCGAGCGACCCCAACCGGATCGCCGAGATCCAGATTCGCCTCGCCGACATCGACGCCCACACCGCGCCCTCGCGCGCCGCCCGCATCCTCGCGGGCCTCGGCTTCGACGAGGAGGCGCAGCAGCGGCCGCTGTCGAGCTATTCGGGCGGCTGGCGGATGCGCGTGGCGCTCGCCGCGGTGCTGTTCCGCGAGCCCGACATCCTGCTGCTCGACGAGCCGACCAACTATCTCGACCTCGAGGGCACGCTGTGGCTGGAGCGCTATCTCGCCACCTATCCGCGCTCGCTGCTGATCGTCAGCCACGACCGCGACCTGCTCAACCGCGCCGTCGACCAGATCATGCATCTCGATCGCGGCAAGCTGACCCTCTATCGCGGCGGCTACGACCAGTTCGAGCGCCAGCGCCGCGAGATGCAGGCGCTGCAGCTGAAGCTGAAGAAGAAGCAGGACGAGCAGCGCCGCCACATGGAGGCCTTCGTCGAGCGCTTCCGCTACAAGGCGTCGAAGGCGCGGCAGGCGCAGAGCCGGCTGAAGGCGTTGTCGCGCATGGAGCCGGTGGCCGCCATGGTCGACGAGCATGTCCGCCCCTTCAACCTGCCGGCGCCGCAGAAGCCGATGGGGCCGCCGCTGATCCGCTTCGTGGATGCGAGCATCGGCTACG
>JBFWXZ010000163.1:0-7071 GCA_050186955.1 Flavobacteriaceae bacterium | reverse complement strand
CGGCCGGCACCCAGACCGGCCGCCAGTTCCGCCTGCACGGCAAGGGGATGCCGGTACTGCGCGGCCACCAGCGCGGCGATCTCTACGAGCAGACGCTGGTCGAGACGCCGGTCAGCCTGACCAAGCGGCAGAAGGAGTTGCTGCGCGAGTTCGCCGAGGCCTCGTCGGACGCAAATACGCCCGAATCGTCGGGCTTCTTCGACAAGGTGAAAGCCTTCTTCGAGCGCAAGGACTGACGCGA
Source organism: Flavobacteriaceae bacterium (assembly GCA_050186955.1). Lineage (GTDB taxonomy): Bacteria > Pseudomonadota > Alphaproteobacteria > Rhizobiales > Tepidamorphaceae > JACKJP01. The sequence continues at coordinate 6,830 of JBFWXZ010000163.1, read as the reverse complement.
ATTGGACACGCTGCGCGAGATCGGGGACAGGATCGACCGCCGCGCGGCACCAATCCGGCGGGCGCTCGCCAGCGAAATCCGCTTCGTCGCCAACTGGTTCAAGAACCCGCTGCGCACCGGCGCCGTGGCCGCCAGCAGCAAGGCGCTGGCGCAGCGCATGGCGGCCTGCGTCGACCCTGCGGTTCCCGGTCCCGTGCTGGAGCTCGGCCCCGGCACCGGCATGTTCACCGAGGCGCTGATCCGGCGCGGCTTCGCGCAGAACCGGCTGGTGCTCGTCGAGTTCAACCCGGAATTCGCCAGGCACCTGAAACGCCGCTTCCCGCGCGCCACCATCATCACCGCCGACGTCTACGACCGTCGCCAGTGGGCCGGCCGCCACGGCGATGAGCGCTTCGCCGGCATCGTCTCCGGCCTGCCGCTGCTGACGCAGCCGCCGGCAAGGCGACAGGCCCTGCTGGAAGCCTGCTTCGACCTCGCCCGGCCCGGCGCCCCCTTCGTCCAGTTCACCTACTCGGCCAAGCCGCCGGTGAAGCCCTTCGACGCCGTCACGGCGGAAGCCGGCCCGATCACCTATTTGAACCTTCCGCCGGCGCGAATCTTCGTTTATCGCCGTAGCGCCAACTGATCGCTGCGTCCCCCGCCGCGGCGACGATCCCACCCGCAGCGAGGCACGACGCCATGACCCGCAAGGCAATCGATCCGAAGAAGCGGCTCATCGTCGCCCTCGACCTGTCGACGGTCGACGAGGCGCGGCGCGCCGTCGACGCGCTCGGCGACGCCGTTTCGTTCTACAAGGTCGGGATGCAGCTCGTCTTCGCTGGCGGCCTCGATTTCGTGCGCGAGCTCCGGCAGGCAGGCCACGACGTCTTCCTCGACATGAAGCTGCTCGACATCGCCAACACGGTGGAGAAGGGCATCGCCTCGATCGCCGGGCTCGGCGTGCAGTTCACCACCATCCACGCCTATCCGCAGGCGATGGAGGCGGCGGTGCGCGGGCGCGGGGCCGACGGCCTCAAGGTGCTCGGCGTCACCGTGCTGACGAGCCTCGACGACGACGATCTCGAACAGGCCGGCTTCTCCGAAAGCGTCGAGGCGCTGGTGCGCCGCCGCGCCGTGCAGGCGAGGAAGGCGGGTCTCGACGGACTGGTCTGCTCGCCGCTCGAGGCGGAGAAGCTGCGCCGCCTCATCGGCGACGACATGGCGCTGGTGACGCCGGGGGTTCGCCCGGCGGGATCCGACAGCGGCGACCAGAAGCGGGTGGCGACGCCGGCCAGCACGATCCGCGCGGGCAGCGACTATCTGGTGGTCGGCCGGCCGGTTCTCGAGGCTGGCGCGCCGCGCGACGCGGCGCGGCGGATCGTCGACGAGATCGCTGGCGCGCTCTGATCGCCGGGCGAGGGTTTTGCCCTCGCCGCGGGCGCCTGATATAGCGAACGCCCAACCCCGTCCCGAGGGAGAAACCGCATGCGTCTCGTCGTCGTCGGCGCCGCCGGCCGAATGGGCCAGAACCTAATCCGGACCGTTCTGGAGACCGAGGGCGCGAGCCTCGCAGGGGCGATCGAGAAGGAAGGCTCGCCGGCCATCGGCCGCGACGCCGGAGAGCTCGCGGGGATGGCGGCGGCCGGCGTTCCGGTCAGCGACGACCCGCTCCCCGTCTTCGCGGCGGCCGACGGCGTGCTCGACTTCACGACCCCGGTGGCGACGGTGGAATTCGCCGGCCTCGCGGCCCAGGCCCGCATCGTCCACGTGATCGGCACGACGGGGCTTTCCGCCGAGGACGGCCACAGGCTGGAAGCCGCGGCGCGTCACGCGGTGATCGTGCGTTCCGGCAATATGAGCCTCGGCGTCAACCTGCTCGCCTCGATGGTCGAGAAGGCGGCCGCCGCGCTCGACGCCGATTTCGACATCGAGATTCTCGAAATGCATCACCGCCACAAGGTCGACGCGCCGTCGGGCACCGCGCTGCTCCTAGGCGAGGCGGCGGCGCGCGGCCGCGGCATCGTCCTGGAGGACAATGCCGACCGGGTCCGCGACGGCCACACCGGAGCGCGCAAGCGCGGCGACATCGGCTTCGCGGTGATGCGCGGCGGCGCCGTCGTCGGCGAGCACACGGTCGCCTTCGCGGGGCCGGGCGAGACGGGGGAGTTCACCCACCGCGCCTTCGACCGCGGCATCTTCGCACGCGGCGCGGTGCACGCCGCACGCTGGGGCTTCGGGCGCAAGCCCGGCATCTATTCGATGAAGGACGTGCTCGGCGTCTGAACTGAATTCGGAGACACAGAATGGAACGGCTTCTCGTCCTCGTCCGGCATGGCCAGAGCGAGTGGAACCTGAAGAACCTCTTCACCGGCTGGAAGGATCCCGACCTGACGGAGAAGGGCGTCGCCGAGGCCAAGGCGGCCGGGCGGCAGCTCAAGAAGCTCGGCCACGGCTTCGACATCGCCTTCACCTCGGCGCTGACCCGGGCCCAGCACACGCTGAAGCTGATCCTCGCCGAGCTCGGCGAGGAGGATCTCGAGACGATCCGCGACGAGGCGCTCAACGAGCGCGACTATGGCGACCTCACCGGCCTCAACAAGGACAGCGCGCGCGAGAAATGGGGCGAGGAGCAGGTGCATGTGTGGCGCCGCTCCTTCGACGTGCCCCCGCCGGGCGGCGAGAGCCTGAAGATGACGGCGGAGCGCGTACTGCCCTACTACCGCGAGAACATCCTGCCCCGCGTGCTCAAGGGCGAGCGGGTGCTGGTCGCCGCGCACGGCAACTCGCTGCGGGCGCTGATCATGGACCTCGAGGGACTGAGCGGCGAGGAGATCGTCGCCCGCGAGCTGGCGACCGGCGTGCCGATCATCTACGAGCTCGACGAGAACGGCGCCGTGCTCAAGCGCACCGACGTCGCGATCTAGCCTTTTAGGGCTTCATACCGCCTGCGAAACGGCTGCCTCCCAGCCGAGGATGGCGCGCTTGCGCGTCAGTCCCCAGTGATAGCCCGTCAGCGCGCCCGAACGACCGAGAACCCGGTGGCACGGCACCACGAAGGACAGCGGGTTGCGGCCGACCGCCGCGCCGACGGCACGCGGCGCCGAAGGCTTGCCGATGGAGCGGGCGATGTCGGAATAGGTCGTCGCGCGCCCCAGCGGAATGCGCAGCAGCGTCTCCCAGACGCGGATCTCGAAGTCGCTGCCGATGAGGACGACGCGCAGCGGCTGCTCCGGCCGCCACAGGCTGCGGTCGAAGACGCGAGCGGCGAGCGCCCTGGTGCGCGCCGGATCCTCGCGGTAGCTGGCCTTCGGCCACCGCCGCATCATGTCGTCGAGGGCGTTGCCGTGGCCGGATTCGTCGTCGGCGAAGGCGATGCCGGCGAGGCCGCGCTCGGTCGCCATGACGAGGGCATCGCCGAAGGGCGATTCGTGGAAGCCCCACAGGATCTCCAGCCCCTCGCCGCGATTGCGGTAGTCGCCCGGCGTCATCGCCTCGTGGGTGACGAAGAGGTCGTGCAGACGGCCGGGCCCGGACAGGCCGACCTCGTAAGCGGTATCGAGCACGGTCGCGGAATCGGCGAGCAGGCGGCGGGCGTGATCGAGGGTGATCGCCTGCACGAACTGCTTCGGCGTGATGCCGGCCCAGCGGCGGAAGATCTTCTGCAGCCGCGCCGGCTCGACGCCGGCGTCGGCGGCGATCGCCTCCAGCGTCGGCTGGTCGCGCCAGTTCTCGGTCATCGCGGCGATGGCGTTGCGGATGGCGGCGTAGTCGCCGCCGGCGAGGCGGCGAGGCGATTCGTCGGGGCGCTCGGCGCTTATGCGCGGCAGGGGCATGTGTTGCGTCATCATCGGTCTTGTATCCCGGTTCGGATGTCGGTTGCCGGGAAAGCTAGGCGAGGCGCCGGCTTCGGGCCACCCGAAACGCGACGGCTCACTGCCTGACGCGCCGCAGGGCGGCGCCAAGGGCGTCGGCCAGCGTCAGCTTCTCCGGCGGCGACAGGGCGGCGGCGATCTCGCGGCTGCGTCCGCGCTCGCCGACATGCAGGGTCACGGTGCCGAGCTCGGCGTCGACGTCGCGCGTCAGCCGCGTCCAGAAGGGATCGAAGCGCATGATGCTGGTGCGACCGCGCCAGTCGATCGCCGAGACGGTCATCGAATCGCGGTCGATCTCGATGATCTCGCGGGTCCTGCCCGCCCTGTAGTTGAGCCGGAAGGCCAGCCACAGCAGGGCCACGTCGAGACCGGCGAAGCCGATCACCGGCCAGGCGCCCTTGAGATAGAAGACCAGCCCGGTGAAGAAGTTGGCGAGGCCGAATACCAGCATGAAGACGATGAAACCGCGGCGCGACAACGAGCGGTGCGGCGCGATCACCGCGCGGAAAGGCAGCTCGATCGACCCCTCGGCCGGTTTCGGATTGCCGTCGCTCATGGCCGGTTAGTATAGGTCGGCCATGACCAAGCCCAAACCCGAATCCGCGAAGCCGAAAGCCGCCGCCGGCAAGTCCCGCGCGCGCAAGCCCTCCGCGCGCAAACCCGTCTGGCCGAGCCGGCTGACCCGCGAACAGGTGCGCGGCATGTTCGACGCCTTCCACGACCACGATCCCGAGCCCAGGGGCGAGCTCCATTCGGTGAACGAGTTCACCCTGCTGGTCGCCGTGGTGCTTTCGGCGCAGGCGACCGACGTCGGGGTCAACAAGGCGACGCGGCCGCTGTTTTCGACCGTCGACACGCCGGAGAAGATGGTGGCGCTCGGCGAGGACAGGCTGCGCGAGGCGATCAAGACGATCGGCCTCTTCCGCAACAAGGCGAAGAACGTCATCGCGCTGTCGAAAGAGCTGATCGAACAGCACGGCAGCGCGGTGCCGCGCGACCGCGAGGCGCTGGAAGCGCTTCCCGGCGTCGGGCGCAAGACCGCCAATGTCGTCCTCAACATCGCCTTCGGCGAGCACACCATCGCCGTCGACACCCATCTATTCCGGGTCTCCAACCGCACCGGGCTGGCGCCCGGCAAGACGCCGCTGGCGGTCGAACTGGCGCTGGAGAAGGTGGTGCCGGAGGATCGGAAGCGCCACGCCCATCACTGGCTGATCCTGCACGGGCGCTATGTCTGCAAGGCGAGGAAGCCCGCCTGCGGCAACTGCATCGTCTACGACTACTGCCTGTTCAACGAGAAGACGGCCTGACCCCCGACAGCCGCTTGTGCAGATGCACCATGAGGGCGGTGGCGAAGAGCGGGGTCGCCAGATTGACCAGCGGGATCGCCATGAAGCCGGCGATGATCAGCCCGGCGACGAAGATCCGCCCGCCATTGGCGCGGCGCATCTCGACGACCTCGTCGCGCGGCCTGAGCCGCTGCGCGGCGAGCTCGAAGAATTCGCGCCCGAGCAAATATCCGTTGACCACCAGGAAGGCGATCAAATTGACGCCGGGCACGAGCAACAGCAGCAGGGCGCCGAGATTGGCGAGGATGACGATGCCGAAGAACCTCACCGCCTGGATCATGGCGGTGGCGACCGGCAGCGCCCTGCCCGGCGCATCGGCGGGATAATCGTTGCGCTCGACGGTCTCGGCGATGTCGTCGAGGAAGACGCCGGCGACCAGCGTCGAGACCGGACCGATCAGGAACATGGCGCCGACGATCATGCCGAGCCCGGCGACGATGGCGATGGTGGTGTCGAGCCAGGGCGAGAGACCGGCGATGAAATAGCCGAGAATCCCCTGCAGAACGCCCCACAGCGCGGCGAGCAGGAGCAGCGCCAGGCCAATGGACTTCAGCAGCACGCTTCGGAATTCGGGCTGGACGAGATCGCTCAGGGCCCGGGAGGCGGAAGAAAACAACGGTGCGATTCCCATGCTGTGGAACGCCGACTAAGGTGGGCGGCGATTCGCCGATAGCAAGAGCGGGGCTTTGCATAAATGAGCGATGAGGCTTCTTTCGACGTCGTCGGCATCGGCAACGCCATCGTCGACGTGATCGCGCGGGCCGGCGACGACTTCCTCGTGCGCGAGGGGCTCGCCAAGGGCAGCATGCGGCTGATCGACGAGCGCGAGGCCGACGGCCTCTACGCGCTGATGCGGGCGGCGACCGAATCCTCGGGCGGTTCGGCGGCGAACACCATCGCCGGCGTCGCGAGCCTCGGCGGGCGCGCCGGCTTTCTCGGCAAGGTGCGCGACGACGCTCTCGGCGACATCTTCCGCCACGACATCGCCTCGCTCGGCGTCGCCTTTCCGAGCGCCGCGGCGGAGGAGGGTCCCGGCACCGCGCGCAGCCTCATCCTGGTGACGCCGGACGGCGAGCGCACCATGAACACCTATCTCGGCGCCGCCCAGGCCTTCGGGCCCGACGACGTGCACGAGCCGATCGTGCAGGCGGCGCGCTGCCTCTATCTGGAAGGCTATCTGTGGGATCCGCCGGCGGCCAAGGACGCCTTCCTCAAGGCGGCGCGGATCGCCCACGAGGCGGGCCGCGAGGTGGCGCTGACGCTGTCGGATTCCTTCTGTGTCGAGCGCTATCGTGGCGAGTTCCTCGAACTCATCGCCGACCGCACCGTGGATATTGTGTTCGCCAACGAGCACGAGGTTCGCGCGCTCTACGAGACCGGCGATCTCGACACCGCGATAAGCTCGCTCGCCGCCGACTGTCGGCATGCCGTCGTCACCCGCAGCGAGAAGGGCTGCAGCGTGCTGCGCGACGGCGAGCGCAGCGACGTCGAGGCCTGGGAGGTCGACGAGGTGGTCGACCTGACCGGCGCCGGCGACCTGTTCGCCGCCGGCTAGCTGTTCGCGCTGGCGCGCGGCAAGGACCCGCGCCATGCGGCGCGGCGCGGCGCCGTCTGCGCGGCGCTGGTCATC
>JBFWXZ010000162.1:0-7079 GCA_050186955.1 Flavobacteriaceae bacterium | reverse complement strand
CGAGTGGCCGCGCGGCGCGCCGCGCAGGTTCGGGTCGGTGGTGACGGACTACTGCGTCTTGGCCATGCCCACCGGCAGGTTGCCGACGCCGGCATCCTCCCACTGCTTGAGCTGGTCGCGGAACTTCTTGTCGGCGACGACGCGCTCGGCGCGGTAGATCTCGGTCGCGATGGTCTCGACCTTCTTCAGCAGCGGCATGTCGTCGGGATAGAGCGTCTTGAACTTCGCCTCGCCGCTATCGGCGATCTCAGAGACCCGGCGGGCGAGTTCCTCGGTGCCCTTTGAGCCGTCGGCCCAGTGCTTGCAGACGATCGCCTCGCTGCCCTGGCTCTTGACGAATTCCTGAACCGCGGCGATCTCCGCCTCGGTGTCGCCGGCGAAGTGGTTGATGGCGACGACGGCCGGGACACCGAACTTCCGGATGTTCTCGATGTGCTGGCCGAGATTGGCGCAGCCTTCCTTGACCGCCGCGACGTTCTCCTTGCCGAGGTCGGCCTTGGCGACGCCGCCGTTCATCTTCATCGCCCGCACGGTGGCCACGATGACGATCGCCGACGGCGAGATGCCGGCCTTGCGGCACTTGATGTCCATGAACTTCTCGGCGCCGAGATCGGCGCCGAAGCCGGCCTCGGTGACCACGTAGTCGGCGAGCTTGAGCGCCGTCTTGGTGGCGACGACCGAGTTGCAGCCATGCGCGATGTTGGCGAACGGGCCGCCGTGAACGAAGGCCGGGTTGTTCTCCAGCGTCTGCACGAGGTTCGGCTGCATCGCGTCCTTGAGCAGCACGGTCATCGCGCCGTCCGCCTTGATGTCGCGGCAGGTGATCGGCTCGCGGTCGCGGGTATAGGCGACGATGATGTCGCCGAGCCGCTTCTGCAGGTCCTTGAGGTCGCTGGCGAGGCAGAGGATCGCCATGACCTCCGAGGCCACCGTGATGTCGAAGCCGGCCTGGCTCGGGAAGCCGTTGGCGACGCCGCCGAGCGAGGTGACGATGTCGCGCAGGGCGCGGTCGTTCATGTCCATGACGCGACGCCACGCGACGCGGCGGTTGTCGATGCCCAGCGAGTTGCCCCAGTAGATGTGGTTGTCGATCATCGCCGACAGCAGGTTGTGGGCGCTGGTGATCGCGTGGAAGTCGCCGGTGAAGTGGAGGTTCATGTCCTCCATCGGCACGACCTGGGCGTAGCCGCCGCCGGCGGCGCCGCCCTTCATGCCGAAGCAGGGGCCGAGCGAGGCTTCGCGAATGCAGATCGCGGCCTTCTTGCCGATCGCGTTGAGGCCGTCGCCGAGGCCGACCGTCGTGGTCGTCTTGCCCTCGCCGGCCGGCGTCGGGTTGATCGCCGTCACCAGGATCAGCTTGCCGTCCTTGTTGCCCTGCTTGGAGGCGATGAACTCGGCGCTGACCTTCGCCTTGTCATGCCCGTAGGGAACGAGGTCCTCGGCGCCGATGCCGAGCTTGGCGCCGACCTGCTGGATCGGCAGCTTCTTTGCCTCGCGCGCGATTTCGATGTCCGTCTTGAAAGCCATTTGGGTCCGTTTCCTGTTCGTGTTCCTGGGCTCAGGCGCCGAGGGTATCGCCAACCGACAGTCCGGCCGAAGCCGCCCAGTCGGCAGCCGGCTGCTTGTCGCCTCCCGCCGGCCGCACGCGTTTTAGGAGAATGCGTCCGCCGTTGCCCTGCACGGTCACGCCATCCGATGAGATGGAAACGACCTTGCCGGCCTCGCCGTCGCCGTCGGCGCGGGCGCTGTCGAAGATCTGCACGGCCTCGCCCTTGAACGTCGTCCAGGCGCCGGGCGCCGGGTTGGCGGCGCGGATGCGGTTGTATTCGCCGGCGACCGGCCGCGACCAGTCGAGTTCGGCGTCGGCCTTCCTGAACCAGCTCTCGTAGGAGCCGTCGTCCAGCCGCTGGTCGTGCTTGAGGATGACGCCCGCCTTGACCAGCTCGAGGCTCTCGATCATGGCGTCGACGCCCATCGGGAAGAGCTTCTTGAAATAGACGTCGCCGAGCGTCTCGTCGGGGCCGATCTCGCAGGTCTTCTGCATCAGGATCGGGCCCTCGTCGAGGCCGTCGTCGGGCCAGAAGATCGTCAGGCCGGTGCGGGTCTTGCCCATGGCGATCGGCCAGTTGATCGAGCTCGGGCCGCGGTGCCACGGGCACAGCGACGGGTGGTATTGGAAGGTGCCGTATTTCGGCGCGTCGCGGACTTCCTCCGGCACGAAGAGCAGCACATAGGCCATCATGCAGACATCGGCGTTGAAGCTCTTCATCAACTCCAGCGCCTCCGGCGTCTTCCACGACGCCGGCTGGTGCAGCGGCAGTCCCCTTTCGCGCGCCAGCTCGGCGAGCGGGTCTTCCGGCTTGCCTTCCTTCGGCGGCGCCGTGCAGACGGCGACCACGTTCTCCCCGCGCTCCAGCAGGCGCTCCAGAACCGCCCTGCCGAATGCCTGCTGACCGTGAACAACAATTCTCATCGATACTCTCCTCGTGCCGGGTGCTGCCGCGCCGCGGCGGCTCGCCGGTTCTCGTTCCCTATTCGGCCGCTTCCTGGCGCACGTCGCCGAAGGCGCCGGATTCTATCAGCGACTTCAGCTTGTCGCCGTCATAGCCGAGCACGCTCTGCAGGATTTCCTGCGTGTGCTCGCCGAGCAGCGGCGAGCGCGTCACCTCGACCGGGCTGTCCGACAGCTTGATGGGGCAGCCGACGGTCAGGTACTTGCCGCGCTCGGGATGGTCGACCTCGACGATCGTGCCGGTCTTGCGCAGCCCCTCGTCCTCGGCGATCTCCTTCATCGACAGGATCGGGCCGACCGGGATGTCGAGCGGGTTGCAGGCGTCCATGACCTCGAGCTTGGTCTTGGTCATCGTCCACTGCTCGATGCGCTCGAACACCTCGTTGAGGCGCGGCAGGCGCGCCTTCGGCGTCGCGTAGTCGGGATCGGTCTTCCACTCGGGGGCGCCGATCACGTCGCACACCTTCTCCCAGACCGCGGCCTGGGTGATGAAGTAGGTGTAGGCGTTGGGGTCGGTCTCCCAGCCCTTGCACTTCAGGATGCGGCCGGGCTGGCCGCCGCCGGAGTCGTTGCCCGCGCGCGGCGTCGCCTCGCCGAAGGGGATGTTCTCGCCGTACTGCGAATACTCGGTCAGCGGGCCGGCCTTCAGCCGCTGCTGGTCGCGCAGCTTGACGCGGCACAGATTGATGACGCCGTCCTGCATCGGCGCCAGGACCTTCTGGCCGCGGCCCGACTTCTCGCGCTGGTAGAGCGCGGTGACGATGCCGAGCGCCAGGTGCAGTCCGGTGCCGGAATCGCCGATCTGGGCGCCGGTGACGAGCGGCGGGCCGTCGCGGAAGCCGGTGGTCGAGGCCGAGCCGCCGGCGCACTGGGCGACGTTCTCGTAGACCTTGCAGTCCTCGTACTTGCCGGGGCCGAAGCCCTTGACCGACGCCATGATGATGCGCGGGTTGATCTTCTGGATGTTCTCCCAGGAGAAGCCCATGCGGTCGAGCGCGCCGGGCGCGAAATTCTCCACCAGCACGTCGCAGACCTCGATCAGCCGGGTCAGCACTTCCTTGCCGGACTGCTCCTTCGAGTTGATCTCGATGGAGCGCTTGTTGTGGTTGAGCATCGTGAAATACAGGCTGTCGGCGCCGGGCACGTCGACGAGCTGCTTGCGGGTCGCGTCGCCCACGCCGGGACGTTCGACCTTGATCACGTCGGCGCCGAACCACGCCAGCAGCTGCGTGCAGGTGGGACCGGACTGGACGTGGGTGAAATCGAGGATCTTGACCCCTTCGAGCGCCTTCATCTTGTGTATCCTTCTTCCAGGAGTCGCTTGATTATTCCGCCGCTTCCTTGGCCTTGGCGCGCATCTTCGCGACAATGGACTGCGGATTGAGGCTGCCGATATTGCCGCTTTCCTTGCCCGCGGCAGGGTCGATCACGGCGTTGATGAGGGTGGGCTTGCCGCCGTCCATCGCCTCGGCGACGGCCTGGGCCAGCTCGTCGGGCGTGCGGGCGTGGACGCCGACGCCGCCGAAGGCCTGCATCATCACGTCGTAGCGCGCGTCCGGCACGAAGGCCGTCGTCGCCGGGTCGCTGCCGCCGGACTGGTTCTTGTCGTCGCCGCGGTAGATGCCGTTGTTGTTCATGATGACGATGCAGACCGGCAGCTTGTAGCGGCAGATCGTCTCGACCTCCATGCCGGAGAAGCCGAAGGCGCTGTCGCCCTCCACCGCCAGCACCGGGAAGCCGGTCTCGATGGCAGCGGCGATGGCGCTGCCCATGCCGATGCCCATGATGCCCCAGGTGCCGACGTCGAGACGCTTGCGCGGCTTCGACATGTCGATGATGGAGCGCGCAAGGTCGAGCGCATTGGCGCCCTCGTTGACCAGGATCGCGTCGGGACGGTCGGCGACCGCCTTCTTCAGCACGCCGAGGGCGGCGTGATAATCCATCGGATTGGAGTTGTTCTGCAGCCGGCCGGACATCTTCTCGACATTGGCGTTGACCTTGTCGCGGATCGTCCCGACCCAGTCCTCGGCCGGCTTCTGCCACTTGCCGCCGATCGCATCCAGCAGCGCCGTGCAGCAGGACTCGACGTCGCCGACGAGCGGCGCGGCGATGGCCTGGTTGGAGTCGAGCTCCTTGGGCTCGATGTCGATCTGCACGTATTTGCGCGCATAGGGGTCGCCCCACTGCCTGCCCTTGCCGTGGCCGAGCAACCAGTTGAGACGCGCGCCGATCAGGAACACGCAGTCGGAATCCTTGAGCACCATCGAGCGCGCGGCGGAGGCGCACTGCGGATGGTTGTCGGGCAGCAGGCCCTTGGCCATCGACATCGGCAGGTAGGGGAAGCCGAGGGTCTCGACCAGCTCGCGGACCTTGTCGTCGGCCTGCGCGTAGGCGGCGCCCTTGCCGAGGATGATCAGCGGCCGCTTGGCGGCCTTGAGGATGTCGACGGCGCGCTTGATGGCGTCGGGGCCGGGGAACTGCGCCGGCGCGGGATCGACGACCTTGACCAGCGACTTCTGGCCCTCGACCGCGTCCATGACCTGGCCGAGCAGCGCGCCGGGAATGTCGAGATAGACGCCGCCGGGACGCCCGGTGACGGCCGAGCGGATCGCCCGGGCAACGCCGATGCCGATGTCCTGGGCGTGCAGGATGCGGTAGGCCGCCTTGCAGTGCGGACGGGCGATGGCGAGCTGGTCCATCTCCTCATAGTCGCCCTGCTGGAGGTCGACGATCTCGCGCTCGGAGGAGCCGGAGATCAGGATCATCGGCCAGCAATTGGTGGTCGCGTGGGCGAGCGCCGTCAGGCCGTTGAGGAAGCCCGGCGCCGACACCGTCATGCAGATGCCCGGCTTCTTGGTCAGGAAGCCGGCGGCCGCGGCGGCGTAGCCGGCGCTCTGCTCGTGGCGGAAGGAGATGAGGCGGATGCCCTCGCCCTGCGCGTAGCGCCCCAGATCGGTGATCGGGATGCCCGGCACGTTGTAGATAGTCTCGACCCCGTTGAGCTTCAGCGCGTCGATCAGCAGGTGGAACCCGTCGGTCAGGGTTTCCGGGTTCTCGACGGTGTTGGGATCGACTTTCTGGGCGGCTGACATTGACATGCCGATATGCTCCTTAAGCGTGTACCTTGCGACCGATCAGCTGCCGATGGCCTTGGATTCGGTCAGGCTTTCGAATCTCGTCCAGGTGCGGCGCACATGCTCGTGCAGCCGCATCGTGTGCTCGAGGACGCGTCCGCTGGCGAGGTCCGCGTCGCGGCTCTCCAGCGCCTCGATAATTCCCATGTGATCGACGACCGAGCGCGAGGCGCGATCGCCCTCGCGCATCGCCCGACGGCGCACCGCATGCATGTGCTGGAACAGTCCGTCGGCCGTGGATTTCAGCAGCGAGCAGCCCGAAAGCTCCAGGATCCGCTGATGGAATTCGATATTGGCCTCGGAATATTCCTCGAGGTCGGCGCGCGCCGCGTCGCTGCTGTGCTTCATGGCGAACTTGCGCAGGTTGCGCAGGTCCTTGTCGGCCGCGTACTGGGTCGCCAGCCGGGCTGCCATGCTCTCGAGCGCCGCCCAGGTGATGATCATCTCCAGCACTTCGGTCATCGACTTGCGGCGGGCGAAGACGCCCTTGCGCGGCTGGATCTCGACCAGGCCGTCCTGCGCCAGGCGGGCGAGCGCCTCGCGGATAGGGGTGCGCGAGATGCCGAGCTGGGCGGCGATCTTGCGTTCGTCGAGCCGCAGATCGGCGTCGACATCGTAGATGTTCATGTCCAGAATGGCGGCGCGCAATACGTCGTAGGCGTGATCCTTCAGCGTGAAGTTCACGGCGATAGGCGACAACTTGCTGCTGATCGACACGGGCTCCTGGCGCCTCTTCCCTGATATTATCGATCACCGCCCGGACAGGCGCCGACCTTGATTATTAGGTATACCATACATCGGGCCCTGCCCTCGTCAACCGACCTTTTTTCTCCACTAGGGCCAAAAATTCACAAACACTTTTTCCCTGTGTGGCATAGTTTTGGGGTCGATAAATCGGCGATCGAGCTTGACCCTTATTGGTGTCTGGCATACCACACATGGCTCAATAAACAAGGGGTGCCTTCTCTGCGGCGGCGCCCGGAGGAACGCACAGGACATGCTCATCAGGGCAAGGGATTCGGCGCTTGTCGTCATCGACATGCAGGAGCGTCTCGTGCCGGCCATGCTGGCGCCGGCACGCACGCTGAAGAACGCCCGCGTCCTGATCGAGGCGGCTCGCGAGCTCGACGTCCCGGTCCTGCTGACCGAGCAGTATCCGCAGGGACTCGGCCACACCATGCCGGAGGTCGCCTCCGTCTCGCAGGGCGTGCCGGTCTTCAGCAAGATTCATTTCTCCTGCATGGAGGACGACGCCTTCGCCGCCGCCCTCACCGGCCTGAACCGCCGCCAGATCGTGCTGGCCGGCATGGAGGCGCATATCTGCGTGGTGCAGACCGCCGCCAGCCTGCTGGAGGCCGGTTACGAGGTGTTCGTCACCTCCGACGCGACCGCCTCGCGCACCGCCGAGAGCGAGAAGGCGTGTCTCGACCGCC
>JBFWXZ010000161.1:0-7206 GCA_050186955.1 Flavobacteriaceae bacterium | reverse complement strand
GATCCCGCCAAGGATGCCGCGCCGGCGGGCGAGCCCGCCGAGGCGTGGCGCCCGGCCTGCGAGATGCGCGAGGACGGCGAGAAACACTGCGTGCTGTCGCGCCGCGTTCCCGGGCCCGACGACAAGGGCGTCGTGCTCGCCGTGGAGTTCGTCCGCGCGGGCACGGCCTCGCTGTTCGCGCGCTTCGTGACGCCGCTGTCGATCGACCTGACCAAGGGGCTCGCCTATTCCGTGCTCAAGGGCGGCAGGGAGCAGCCGGCCCGCCTCCTCGCCTTCCGCACCTGCACGCCGCAGGGCTGCTACGCTCCGTTCGAGGCCGACAACGCGACGCTCGAGGCATTCCGGCTCGGCAGCCAGATCAATGTCCGCTTCGTGGCGCTCGACGGGCGCGAGATCGGCGCCGCCGTCGGCCTCGACGGATTCACCAAGGGCTACGAGGATTTCGTCTCGCGCTAGCGCCTACAGAAAGAAAGCGTGGATGGCTAAGCAGGTCGCCACCCCGACGATGATGTTCATCGGCAGGCCCACCTTCAGGAAATCGGTGAAGCGGTAGTCGCCGGCGGCGTAGACCAGCGTGTTGGTCTGATAGCCGATCGGCGTCGCGAAGCTGGCGCTCGCCCCGAACATCACGGCGAGCAGCAGCGCGCGCGGATCGATGCCGAGCGTTGCGCCGAGCGCCAGCACCAGCGGCGTCATGATGACCGCCACCGCCGCGTTGGAGACCATCTCGGTCAGCACCGAGACGAGAAAATAGACCGAGACGACGACGGCGAGCGGCGGCAGTTCCTCGATGAAGGGTACCGCGGCGTTGACGATGAGCGCGATGGCACCGGTGCGGTCGAGCGCGATGCCAACCATCAGCATGCCGAAGATCAGCACCAGCACCTCGCCGCTGATGGCGCGCCAGGCGTCGCCGGCGTCGACGCTCTGGATCAGCAGCAGCAGCGCCACAGCAATGAGCGCCAGCGCCGCGATCGGCATGACCGCGAAGGCGGCGAGCACCACCACCGAGGCGATGACGAGGATCGAGACCAGCGCCCGGTTGCGGCGGAAGGGCTTGGCCAGCGGCGTGCCCGAGACGACGAGGAACGGGTCGCTGGAGAGGCTGCCCAGCGCCTCCGGCGAGCCCGTCAGCCACAGCCGGTCGCCAGGCTTGATGAGATGCGAGCCGAGATCGGGCCCGGCGAGGTTGCGGTGGCGGCTGACACCGATGACGCCGACCGAGGCGCGCGACAGGAACGGCGCCTCGGCGACGCGGCTGCCGACGGCGCGGCTCGACGCCGTCACCGTCACCCGCGCGACCTCCCGGTCGGCCTCGCGCAGATCGCGCACCCTGAGCCCGAGGATGACGCCGGCCATCACCCGCAGCGTCGATAGTTCCTCCGGCGTCACCCGCAGCACCAGCCGGTCGTTGGCTTCCGCCTTCGAGGCGGCGTCGGCCGGGTCCAGCTTCTCGCCCTGCCGGAACAGCCCGACGAGCGTCACGCCGCGCGGCTGCAACAGCGCCAGCGCCGGATAGGGCTTGCCGATCTCGGCGAATTTCTCGCCCAGCCGGATCTCGGTGATGATGTCCGGCTTGACGTCGGCCTCGGTTTCCGCGCCGGCCGCCTGCGGCAGCAGGAAACGGCCCGCCAGCGCGAGGAACAGCATGCCGGAGACCGCAGCGACGAGCCCCACCGGCGTGATCTCGAAGATGCCGAAGGCCGGCTGGCCCTGCTTCTGCGCGAGGCTGTCGACCAGCAGGTTGGTCGAGGTGCCGATCAGCGTGCAGGTGCCGCCGAGGATCGCGGCGTAGGAGAGCGGTATCAGCAACCGCTTGGCGCTCGTCTTCAGCGCCGCGGCGAGGTTCCTCATGAGCGGGATGAGCACGATGACCACCGGCGTGCTGTTGACGAAGGACGACAGCACCACCGTGCCGGCGGTCATCGTCGCCAGCGCGGTTCCCGGCCGCGTCGCGGCGAGCTGGGTGATGCGGCTGGCCAGCGCCTCCAGCACGCCGGTGCGCACCAAGCTCGCCGAGATGACCAGCATCGCGGCGATGGTGATGGCGGCGGAGTTGGAGAAGACGGAGAGCGCCTCGTCCGGCGAGACGTAGCCGAGCGCGATGAAGGCGCCGGCGCCGATGCTCGCCACCGCCGAGGGCGGCATCCGCTCCGAGACGAAGGCGGCGAACATCGCGCCGACGACCAGCAGCGAGATCGCGGCCGCGTGGTCGGTAAGGAATCCGGCGATCTGCATTCAGCGGTTCCCTGCTGCACCGGCCCGCATAACGCGCGAGCTCCGGCCAAGGTTCTACGCTCCCTGCTCAATTTGTTCCGAGCAAGGCCTTTCGATAGGGCTCCAGCGCCAGCAGCCGGCGGATGAAGACGCGCGCCCCGACAGCGGTGAAATGGACCGGGTCGCGATAGAGCGTCAGCCCGTCCTCGACCGCCGGGCAGATGCGCTCCGCCTCGATGCACTGCACCGGCTCCCAGTCGAGATAGGTCGCGCCCGTGCGCTCGGCGATGGCGCGGATGCGCGCGTTCAGCGCCGTCTCATCGGTGCGGTTGTCATAGGCGTCGCGGCCGACGCGCTCGAAGGTGCCGCGCCGCAGGATCATCGCCGAGACCTTCTCGCGCAGCCAGCGGCGCTTGCCGAAGACGAAGATCTCCGCATGGCCAAGCGATTTCAGCTTCTCGATGGCCGCGACGACCCCGTCGTCGTCGATCCAGCGATACCAGTTGTGGGTGATGAGGATGGCGTCCGCCTGGCCGACCATGGGCGATGCGAAAAGCGCATCCAGGCTTCGTTCGCAAGGCTCGATGAAGCTCTTGTTGAAATGATAGCCCGGCAGCGTGCGCCGGTCGGCGATCATCAGCTGGCAGGAGAATTCCACCGGGATCAGCGCCACCTCGGCCCTCTCACGCCAGCCCTCGTTGAGGAACAGCCCGTTCGCGATGTCCTTCGCCATGCTGTCGCCGACCAGCAGCACCTTGCGTCGCCCGTCCTCGACGAAGGGGCCGCTGAAGGCCGGTTCGACCTCGGTATCGAAGATGGTTTCCGTCTCGTCCCGGAGCCTGACCTCGGTCGCCAGCACGGTGCGGATCGACGCCGGCACCCGCCACAGCCAGCCGCCCGACATCCAGGCGCTGCCGAGCGGCACCAGCATTGCCGCCGCGACCAGCGCGACCGCGGCGCCGAAGCGGCTGCGCAGCCCCTCCCCGCGGTGCGTCGGATAGCGGAACCGGCGTTCCACCAGATAGTGGATCGCCAATGTCGCGACCGCCGATATCGCCAGCACCAGCGCCGTGCGGAGCGGCGCTCCCTCGTCGTAGAACTGATAGTCGACCAGCACGATGGCCGGCCAGTGCACCAAATAGATCACGTAGCTGAGCTCGCCGACGCGCCTGAAGACCGGCGTGCGCAGGAGCCAGGCGGAACGCGCGTTCTCCCCGGCGTGGATCACCAGGGCGGTGCCGATGCAGGGCAGCAGCGCGTTGTGGGCGGGAAACAAGATGGTGCTGTCCAGCAGGGCGATGGAGGCGACGATGGCCGCGAGCCCGGCGATGGTGAGGATTTCCGCCGCCGCGCCGCGCCGCCACAGCGGCGGTAGCCACAGCACGAGGGCGCCGATGGCGAACTCGAAGAAGCGGAACGGCGTCAGGTAGAAGATCGTCGCCGCAGCCTTCTCCTCGACATGGCGCTGCAACGAACCGCCCGCCGGCAGCAGGTCGGCGAAGCCGTGCCAGGCGACGAGATTGGAGGCGAGCCCGAGCATGATGATGGCGAGGAGCGCGAACCGGATGCGGTTCGGCCGCAGGCGCATCAGCGCCACCACGACGAGCGGCCAGACGAGATAGAACTGCTCCTCGACGGCGAGCGTCCAGGTGTGCAGCAGCGGGTTCACGCTGTCGAAATTGGCGAAATAATCGACCCTGTCCCAGAAGAAGAGGTTCGACAGCATGAAGATGGTCGACAGCGCTGCCGCCGCGAGGTCGCGCAGATCGTCCGGCGACAGGATGAAGGCGGCGGCGGCGAAGGTCGCCGCCAGCATCGCCAGCAGCGACGGATAGAGCCGGCGCAAGCGGCGGAGATAGAAGTGGCCGTAGTCGAAGGAGCCGGTGCGGGAGACCTCGCCGGCGATCAGCCGCGAGATGACGTAGCCGCTGATGACGAAGAAGACGTCGACGCCGACGAAGCCGCCGGCGAAGCCCGCCAGATCGAGGTGATAGGCGAAGACCGCGACCACCGCGATGGCCCGCAGCCCGGTGATGTCGTGCCGGTATTGCTTGCTGGCTGGGTCCATGCCGGTTCGCGGGGCTATTGCGGGTCATGCTTCAGAAGGCCGGGCAGGACGGTGAGGCGCGTGCCCCCTGCCCTTTCCCGGAAAGCGGGAGGGTTGCGCGCGGTGGGGCCTGCCATGAACCCCACAAATCGCTCCGGCGCCCGCGTTGCCGCGGCCTCCGTGCTACGGCCGGCAGAATTTCACCGTGTCACGCGCGCGAGCGGATAATCGCTTTCCGGATGGCGTATTGCAACCGGCGTGGCGCGGCGCCCCGATCATGGTGCTTTCCACGCATCGGGGCACGGGAAATTCGCCTGACGAAGCATCGGGATGGTTTGCGAAAGGTTGACGCTGCTACCACACGATATCGACCTGAATCACTTGCAACATTCTGAAATACAAGCACAATATCCGAACATCGCCTCAATTCGATTCAGATTTTATTCAAGCTTTGTTGGCGTTTGCGTAACCGAACCGCTTAACCCGGGATTCAACGGGTCCGGGCGATGCTTTCACCGTCAAAAGCGCCTGGGGAGGCGTCGGGGCCGAAAAGGTCCGAACGGAGGAAGTAAGATGGCTCGCTACGATGTTCATTCGCTGGAAAGTGCCGCGCTCGCCGGCGCGGCGGATCAGGGCGAAGCATTTTTCCGCATGGGGATGATGTGCTCGACCGGCGGCGAGAAGCCCGCCGATCTGGTCAGCGCCCACAAATGGTTCAACATCGCGAACCTGAAGGGCTGCGGCCGCGCCGCCGCCTACCGCCAGGAGATCGCCGCCGAGATGTCGACGTCGGAGATCGCGGAGGCGCAGCGCGCCGCCCGCGAATGGCTGACGCTGCACTGACCGGCACCACCGTCGACAAGCCGCGCCGACACAAACAATAGCGCGCGGCTCATGGCTTCGAGGACGAGGGCAACTGACGGCCGGGACACCTGTCCCGGCTTTTCTTTTGCTTCGGGCGCGCCGCACGCTTGATTTGACAGCCGCTTCCCGGCTATTGCGGATGCCGCAAGCGGAGACGTGGCCGAGTGGCTGAAGGCGGCGGTTTGCTAAACCGTTAGGCGGGGTAAACCCGTCTCGGGGGTTCGAATCCCCCCGTCTCCGCCATTTCACACTTTCCCATGTTGGGGTCTCCTAACAGTTTGAACGGTAAGGTGGTTTGAGGGGTTCGAAACCCTTCGTTCGGGCACCACGCCAAATGGTCTGCAAACGTCAGCCGCAGCACCAGTTTTTGCAGTTCGAATTTCCCCGAACGCCAGAGTTTTGAAGGGTTTGCGAGGAAGCTGAACGCGAGTTCGAACATTTCCTCGAAGGGGCGCTGCGGACGCCCGATGTTTTCCCGCCTTTCAGCGAGCACCAGCTTGCTGCGCTCAAGCTGTCCGATGCGTTTCTCACAGGCGGCGACCACAGCATCGGACGAGGTATCGACAATGCGGTCGAGTATCACGCCAATCTGCTTGTCGATTTTCTCAGCCTCCTTCTCATAGGAGAGCTTCATCGCCCGCGCCTGATCGAGGCGCAGGGTCCATGCCCGTTTGAACATGGCCTGCGTAAGGTCGAACAGGTTCTGCTTTGGCGTCATGCCGTCGAGCAGTTCGACAAACGCGCCTTCAATCACATCGCGGCGGATGGCCTTGCCCTTCCGCTCGCAGCCTTTGGCGAAGCACATATAGTAAGGGTGGCGTGCGCCTGTCTTGCTCTTCGACCAGCAGGCCGTCAGCGGTTTGCCACAGCAGCCGCAAGACACCGCGCCACGCAGCGGGAAGTCCGCGCTGATGTCAGGGCGCATCGGCGCGTAGGAGCCTTCCTTGAGACGCTGCTGAATGCGCTCGAAGGTCTCGAAGGCAATGAGACCTTCGTGCTTTGCCTTGCGCAGTGACACGCCCCAGTCGGGACATTCGAGATAGCCCGCGTAGAGCGGCTTGGTGAGAATGTCATTGGCGAGCTGATAGCGGACCTTGCCATACCTGTCCTTGGGAAAGTCCGGCTGCGATTCCAGAAACCGCGCCACTTCCGCCTGGCTGCGGAAGCGGCCAGCGGCATAGCCGTCGAGTGCTTCCTGAATGATGGAGGCAAGCGGTTCGTCGCGTACCAGCACACGACCCTCACCCGGCTTGGCCTCATGACGGTAGCCCATGCAGGCATGAAACGGCCAATAACCGTTCATCATGCGCGCGCGCATGCGGTTGCGCGTCTGCTCGGCGTTCTTCTCACGCTGATGCTGCGAGACGCTGGCCAGCAGGTTCTCAACCAGAATGGAATCGGAATCCTCGCCGAACTCGACCGACGGACTTTCCAGCCGCGCGCCCGCATTCGCGATGGCGCTGCGCAAATCCAGATGGGCGCGGATATCGCGCGCGAGGCGTGAGATATCGTCAATGAGCACGACCCAAGAGCCGCGCTTGCGGTTCTCGCGCAGGAAGGACAGCATCGCCTGCATGCCGGGGCGGTTGATCAACCCGCCCGAGACTGCCTCGTCCGAGAAGACCTGCACGACCTCGTAGCCCTTCATGCGCGCGAACTCGCGGCAGCGGGTTTCCTGCGAGGCAAGGCCATGACCCTTCTGCATCTGCGCCGCACTCGACACGCGGCAATAGATGACGACAAAGGCGGATTGAAGTGCCGTTGTGGAGAACAATTCCGATTTGCTCATGGCAGAATCCTCCAAATAACGGTGTCGCCCATCCGGTAGTATGGAATTGCCCGGACGCGGTCCGATTCCGCGTCGTCACAGGTCTCTATGCGCGCGCCTGCGGCCTCAATCCATTCTTTTAGCTCAACATGAATCGCCGTATCCCGCGCAAGACGCGTGATGTTTTCCATGAGGATAATCGTCTCTCTGCCGCCGAGAGACACCAGATAGGCCAACATGGCATCGAGGCCGGGACGCTCGCGCTGGTTACCGGAAACACCCTCGTCGCGGAAGACATGGGTGACGGAAT
>JBFWXZ010000160.1:0-7255 GCA_050186955.1 Flavobacteriaceae bacterium | reverse complement strand
GGGTTGGGGCCGAGACCGGCTGAGGCCGGTCCCGACTTCTCATGACCGGCTGAGGCCGGTCCCGACTCCGCTGTATCGCCGGCCAGAGCCGGCTTTCGTCAGTCGCCGCTGCCGAACTTGATATTGACGCCCGCATAGGCGGTCGTGCCGGGCGCGCGGTAGCTGTAGATCTCCTCGTAGGACTCGTTGAAGAGGTTCTCGGCCCGCACGTAGATCTCCGTGCGGTCGTTGAGCTGCCAGTTCGCCGAGGCGTTGACCACGACGAAGTCGTCGACCCGCACGATCGAGTTGCCGGCGGCGGCGAACATCGTGTCGAGCATGTCGGCGGAATACTGCACGCCGACGCTGACGCGGCCGCGGCCCTCGGCGAAGCGCGCGGTGGCGTCGACGCGGCCGGAATGGCGCGGCCGGCGCAGCTCGCGGCTGCCGTCGGGCTGCAGCGAGACCAGATAGTTGTAGGCGCCCGAGATCGTCAGCCAGGGCAGCACCTGCCAGGCGGCCGAGACCTCCAGCCCGCGGCGCTTCGATTCGCCGTCGAGATTGATGGCGGTGAACGGGAAGACGTTGAAATCGGTGGCGATCTCGTTCGTCAGATTGGCCTCGAACCAGGTCACGTCGACCACCAGGTCGCCGTTCAGGAACTGCTGCTCGACGCCGATGTCGAAGCCGCGCGAACGCTCGGGCGTGAGGCTCGGATTGCCGACGAAGAAGGCGGGGAAGAAGCCGTAGAGCTCGTAGAAGGTCGGGTTGGCGACGCCGGTGCCCCAGCTTCCGTGCAGGCGGGTGGTGCCGTTGGGCAGCGTCCAGGCGCCGGTCAGGCGCCAGGTGGTGGCGTCGACAAAGCGCTCGTTGTCGTCGTGGCGGACCGCCGCCGTCAGGCTGACGGCATCGAACAGCTCGATCAGGTATTCCGCCGCGAACGACAGGGTGTCGCGGGTCTTCAGCGTCCGCTGGTCGGGGGTCGCGAATTCGTGGGTGTTGCGGAAGGTCTCGTGCTGGTGCTCGATCAGCCCGCTCAGCGTGTGGCTGACATTGTCGCCGCCGTCGAGCCGCAGGACCGTCTTGTAGGAGAAGGTGTCGCGGCCTTCCTCGACGCCGGAATCGTTGTCGACCGGGTCGACCTCGGCGCGGAAGTCGTTGGTGACGCGGTTGAAGGCGGCGGTGATCTCGTGGGTCCAGGCGCCGCCGAAGGTGTCGACGCGGCCGGTCACGCGGCCGGAGAAGTCGGTGTAGTCGGTGACGTCGCCGGCATCGACCAGCATGCCATAGGTCGGGCTCGGCACGGTGCAGGGGAAGTCGGCCGACAGGCAGCGGAAGTCCTGCATGTCGGTCTCGACGCGGCGGTCGACATAGCGGAAGACGCCCTCGATCTCGGCGTTGTCGCCGATCCGCACGCCGCCCTTGCCGAAGATATGCAGGTCGTCGCTGCCGTCGTTCTCGGCGCCGAGGCGGGCCGGGTTGTCGCCGCCGGTGGTGAAGCCGGAGGCGGTGATCGAGCCGTGCACGTGGTCGTTGCCGCCGCGGATGCTGGCGCTCGCGGCGCCGGAATCGCGCGTTCCGCCCTCGACGCGCAGGCGGCCGGCATAGCCGTTCAGGCCCTTGCCGGACTTGGTGATGACGGAGATCACGCCGGCGACCGCGTTGGAGCCGTAGAGGCCAGACTGCGGGCCGCGGATGATCTCGATGCGCTCGATGTTCTCGGCGGCGAGGGTGGAGAAGTCGAAGCCGCCTTCGCCGGGCCGGTTGACCTCGATGCCGTCGACGATGACCAGCACGTGGTTGGATTCGGCGCCGCGCATGCGGATCTCGGTGAGGCCGCCGCGGGCGCCGGCCTGGCTCAGCGAGATGCCGGGCTGGGCGCGCAGCACGTCGACGGCGGAGACGGCCTTGCTCTCGGCGATGGCGTCGCCGCCGATGACGGTGACGGCGCTGCCCTGCGCCTTGGCGGCGACGGCGAACTGATCGGCGGTGATGATGATCTCGGGCAGCAGCGTTGAGCGCTGCTCGGCATGGGCCGCGAGCGACGCGGCGATCGACAATGCGGCAACGCCGCAGGATGAGGTCAGTGATTTCAACAGCATCGGAGACGCCCCCAAATTGGCCGGGGGCTCAAATCGTATCGCGACGGCTGGAAATCGCTTCCGGCAACGATACGAAATGAACCTTCCGGTCCGGTTTCGCTCGTCACCGCTGCGGTACGCCGCTTCCTGGCACGCCCCGCGCCGGGAAAGGGTGACACGCGCGGGCAGGTTTCCTGGCTTGCGGGTCGTCGCGTTCCCTTCCGCCTTCCCGGGCTCCCGAAAGGAGCCCAGTGGCATCAACGAAGGGGACGCTCGCCGCTTACAGTTGCGGGGGCAGCCGCGGAGTTGACCCATGGAAACCGCCCCCTAGAGGGGGATTGCTCCATGACGGTCGCACCGCGTTCCCTTTTCTCCGGATGCGAGCACCCGGACACCAGCGCTGCGCCGAATGTATGGCGCGGCTTAACGCGGTGTCAACCAATCGAAGCGGTTGAGAAGGCGATTCAGCCGGCTGCGGCCAACCGGCTGAATCCATTGATTATTCCGCGGCTTCGAGAACCGTCGCGCTGATCTTCGCGGCGCAGAACTTGAACTCCGGGATCTTGCCGAAGGGATCGAGCTGCGGGTTGGTCAGCACGTTGGCGGCCGCCTCGTTGAAGCAGAAGGGGATGAACAGAACCCCCTCGGGCACGTTGCGGTCGCGCTTGGCGGAAAGGTCGATGGCGCCGCGGCGCGTCTCGACGCGGACGCGGTCGCCCGGCTTGAAGCCGAGACGGCCCATGTCGCGCGGATTGAGGGCGACGGCGGGGGCCGGCTCGATGTTGTCGAGCACGCTGGCGCGGCGGGTCATGGCGCCGGTGTGCCAGTGTTCGAGCATGCGGCCGGTGGTCAGCACCATCGGGTATTCCTCGTCGGGCAGCTCGTCCGGCGGCACGATGTCGGCGGGAACGATGTTGGCGCGCCCGTCCCTGGTCGGGAAGCTCTCGGCGAAGAGGATCTCGTTGCCCGGCTCGTCGGGAGCGTCGCAGGGGTAGGTGACGGCGTTCTCGCGCTCGACGCGGTCCCAGGTGATGTTGGCCAGCGAGGGCATGACCGAGGCCATCTCGGTGAACACCTCGGCCGGGGTCTCATAGGTCCAGTCGAGGCCCATGCGGCGGGCGATCTCCTGCACCGCCCACCAGTCGGCGCGGGCGTCGCCCGGCGGCGGCACGACGGGCCGGCCCATCTGCACCTGGCGGTTGGTGTTGGTGTAGGTGCCCGACTTCTCGTAGTAGCTCGCCGCCGGCAGGACGACGTCGGCGTGCCAGGCGGTCTCGGTCATGAAGATGTCCTGGACCACCAGGTGGTCGAGGGCGGCGAGCGCCTTGCGGGCGTGGATCTGGTCGGGGTCCGACATCGCCGGGTTCTCGCCGAGGACATACATGCCGGTGATCTCGCCGGCCTCGATGGCGTGCATGATCTCGACGACCGTCAGGCCGGCCTTCGGATCGAGGTCCATGCCCCAGAAATCCTCGAACATGGTGCGGATTTCCTCGTCGCCGACCGAGCGGTAGTCGGGGAACACCATGGGGATCAGGCCGGCGTCGGAGGCGCCCTGGACGTTGTTCTGGCCGCGCAGCGGGTGCAGGCCGGTGCCGGGGCGGCCGACCTGGCCGGTGGTGACGGCGAGCTGGATCAGGCAGCGCGCATTGTCGGTGCCGTGCACGTGCTGGGAGACGCCCATGCCCCAGAAGATGATCGAGGCGGTGGAGGTGGCGTAGTCGCGGGCGACCTTGCGGATGGTCTCGGCCGGGATGCCGCAGACGGCCTCCATCTTCTCGGGCGAGAACTGCCTGATGCTCTTCTCGAGCGCCTCGTAGTTGTTGGTGCGCGCGGCGATGTACTGCTTGTCGGTCAGCCCTTCCTCGATGATCGTGTAGAGCATCGCGTTGAGCAGGGCGACGTCGGCGCCGTTCTTGAACTGCAGGTGCTCGGTCGCGTGGCGCGAGAGGACCTGGCGGCGCGGGTCCATGATGTAGAGCCGGGCCCCGCGCTTGGTCGCGTTCTTGATGAAGGTGGCGGCCACCGGGTGGTTCTCGGACGGGTTGGCGCCGATGATGATGATCACCTCGGCGTCCTCGGCGGCGTTGAAGGGCGCCGTCACCGCGCCGGTGCCGATCGCCTCCATGAGGGCGGCGACGGAGGAGGCGTGGCAGAGCCTCGTGCAGTGGTCGACATTGTTGGTGCGGAAGCCCGTGCGCACCAGCTTCTGGAAGAGATAGGCCTCCTCGTTGGAGCACTTGGCGGAGCCGAAGCCGGCGAGCGCCTGCGGGCCCTTCCCGTCGCGGATCCTCGTCAGGCCGGCGGCGGCCTTCTCCAGCGCCTCTTCCCAGGTCGCCTCGCGGAAATGGGTGTAGGGGTCGGCCTCGTCGACCTTGTCGTCCCAGCGCTTCGGCGCGTCCTCGCGGCGGATCAGCGGCTTGGTCAGGCGCAGCGGGTTGGACTGGTAGTCGAAGCCGAAGCGGCCCTTGACGCAGAGACGGTTGCTGTTGGCCGGGCCGTTGGCGCCGTCGGCGTAGAGGATCTTGTCGTCGGCGATCTTGTAGTCGACCTGGCAGCCGACGCCGCAGAACGGGCAGCCGGACTGGACGGTGGCGGTCTCGAACTCGGTCCTGACCTGGTTCTCGTCGAGCAGCCGCGATTCCATCAGCGCGCCGGTCGGGCAGGCCTGGACGCATTCGCCGCAGGCGACGCAGGTCGACAGGCCCATCGGGTCGTCGAAATCGAAGGTGATCTTGGCGGTGGCGCCGCGGCCGGACATGCCGATGACGTCGTTGACCTGGACCTCGCGGCAGGCGCGGACGCAGAGATTGCAGTGGATGCAGGCGTCGAGATTGACCGCCATGGCGATGTGGCTGAGATCGGGCGCGGGCAGGGATTCGCGCTCGGGGAACCGGCTCGTCTCGACGCCGATCCGCTCCGCCCAGCTCCACAGCTTGGACGTCGGGTCGTGGGCGTCGGCCTTCACCGGCTGGTCGGCGACGAGAAGCTCCATGACCATCGCGCGCGCCTTCACGGCGCGGTCGGACTGGGTCTTCACCGTCATGCCCTCGGCGGGCTTGCGGATGCAGGAGGCGGTCAGCGTGCGCTCGCCGTCGACCTCGACCATGCAGGCGCGGCAGTTGCCGTCGGCGCGGTAGCCGGGCTCGGGCGAGTAGCACAGATGCGGAATGTCGGTGCCGCAGCGCTTGGCGACCTGCCAGAGGGTTTCGCCGGGATCGGCGGTGACGGGTTTGCCGTCGAGCGTGAACGTGATCGTGTCGCTCATCGTCATGCTCCGAAATGCTTCAATACGGACCGGATGGGGTTGGGCGCGGCCTGGCCGAGGCCGCAGATCGAGGCGTCGGCCATGGCGTCGCACAGCTCGTCGAGCAGCGGGTCGTCGAAACGTCCGGCCTTCATGAGCTTGACCGCCTTCTCGCAGCCGACACGGCAGGGCGTGCACTGGCCGCAGGACTCGTCCTCGAAGAATTCCAGCAGGTTGATCGCCG
Source organism: Flavobacteriaceae bacterium (assembly GCA_050186955.1). Taxonomy (GTDB): domain Bacteria; phylum Pseudomonadota; class Alphaproteobacteria; order Rhizobiales; family Tepidamorphaceae; genus JACKJP01. The sequence goes on along the minus strand of JBFWXZ010000160.1, from coordinate 1,704 downwards.
CCTCGCGCACATCGTCCTTGTCGGAGAGGATGACGATGGCGTGGCTGCCGACGAAGCAGCCGAGTTCGGCCAGCTTGCCGCCGAAATCGAGCGGGATGTCGCCGAGCGAGGCGGGGAGGATGCCGCCGGAGGCGCCGCCGGGGAGGTAGGCGGCGAATTCATGGCCGTCGGCCATGCCGCCGGCGCGCTCGATCAGCTCGCGGACGGTGATGCCGGCCGGAGCGACGATGACGCCGGGATTCCTGACGCGGCCGGAAACCGACCAGGAGCGGAAGCCCTTGGAGCCGTTCACGCCCTGGTCGGCGAACCACGACGCACCCTTTTCCAGGATGTCGCGGATCCAGAACAGCGTCTCGACATTGTGATTGAGGGTCGGGCGGCCGAACAGGCCGACCTCGGCGATGTAGGGCGGGCGATGCCGGGGCAGGCCGCGCTTGCCCTCGATGGATTCGATCATCGCCGACTCTTCGCCGCAGATATAGGCGCCGGCGCCGCGACGGAGCTCGAGGAAGCCCGCGGGCGCCAGCCCGGCCGCCTCCAGCGCCGCGATCTCGCTGCGCAGGATGTGCAGCACGGCGGGATATTCGTCGCGCATGTAGATGTAGATGCGGTCGCAGCCGACGGCGTGGGCGGCGATCATCGCGCCCTCGAGGAAGCGGTGCGGGTCGCGTTCGAGCCAGTAGCGGTCCTTGAAGGTGCCGGGCTCGCCCTCGTCGCCGTTGACGGTCATCAGGCGCGGGCCCTTGTAGCCGCGCACGAACTGCCATTTGCGGCCCGACGGGAAGCCGGCGCCGCCGAGGCCGCGAAGGCCCGCCTCGCCGAGCGTCTCGACGATCTCGTCGAAGGAGGGCTTGCCGTCGCGGACGGCGGCGAGAAGCTTGTAGCCGCCTTCCTGGCGATAGGCGTCGAGATCCTTGTAGGCGGGGATGTCGGCCTCGTGGCGATGCGCCGAAAGCGCCGCGTCCACTGTCTCCGGCGTCGCGTTGTCGACATGGTAGTGGCCGATCTCGCAGGTCGGCGCGGAGGCGCAGCGGCCCATGCAGGGCGCGCGCACGACGCGGACCTTCGAGGGATCGGTGCCGGCCTCGAGCGCCTCGATGAGCCGTTCGGCGCCGGCGAGGTTGCAGGACAGCGATTCGCAGACCCGGATCGTCGTTTCCGGCGGCGGCGTCTCGCCTTCCTTCACGATGTCGAAATGGGCGTAGAAGGTGGCGACCTCGTAGACCTCGGCCTGCGCCATGCCCATGAGGTCGGCCAGCGCGTGCAGCAGATGGGCGGGGAGGTGGCCCTTCGCATCCTGGATGCGATGCAGGTGCTCGATCAGCAGGTCGCGGCGGAAGGGCAGACCCTCGCTCAGCCGTTCGATTTCCTCTGCGCCCCCGGGGACGAGCTCGCGGCCCTTGGGCTTCAGCTTGGCCCGGCGCTGGCCTTCGGGCCTCAGTGAGACGATCTCCACCATGAACGTTTCCGGATTCCCTGCGTTTATCGTTGGTATACCACCCTCCAGATAGGCGGCGAACCGCTTGCTCCGCAAGAGCCTGTTGCCAATCTGCCGATAGAGGTTATCTATCGATCGGCGGTCGGGCCGGGAGTTTCCCATATCGTAGGCCGGCGACCCGCGAATGCAACGGCGAGTGCCCCGAATTGATCGACAAGCTGGAATATCTCCTTGCACTGAATCGCGAAAGCCACTTCGGCAGGGCG
>JBFWXZ010000159.1:0-7269 GCA_050186955.1 Flavobacteriaceae bacterium | reverse complement strand
GCGGATTGCGGTCCCGAATGCGTCGGCGGGCTTGCCCGTATCGCCTATACGCGCGGCGCCCGCCTCCTGTTCGGGACCGCAATCCGACTCGCGCCGCGCCCGAAACCTGAACCCCCACAGACCCTAGAGCGGTTCGCGCGTCAGCCGCCGTCGGCGGTGAAGCCCGCCGCCTCGATGCCGGCGATCGCGCAGATCTCGTCATTGTCCGAGCTGTCGCCGGTGATCCCGACGGCGCCGAGGATCGCGCCGTCGCCGTCGCGGATCAGCACCCCGCCGGGAACCGGCACCAGCGATCCTCCGGCGAGCGCATTCATCGACTGGATGAAATAGGGCTGCTCCTGCGCCCGCTTGAAGATCGAGCGGCTGCCCATGCCGAGCGCGATGGCCCCGTTGGCCTTGCCGGCCGCGATCTCCGGACGCATGCGGCTGGCGCCGTCGCTGCGCTCCAGCGCGACCAGCGCGCCGCCGGCGTCGAGCACCGCCACCGTCAGCGGCTTGAGCTTCATCGAGGCCGCCCGGGCGAGCGCGGTTTCGATGATCGTGCGCGCGGCTGAAAGGGTGATCGCAGTCAAGTCGGTGCTCCTTCGTCCTTGGATCAGGCGGCGGTCTCGATGGCCCCGCCGGAGGCGATGAGATCGTCGATCTCGTCGGCGGAAAGGCCGGCCTCGGCCAGGATCTCGCGGGTGTGCTGCCCGAGCAGCGGCGCCGGGCAGTCGATGCTCCCCGGCGTTTCGGAGAACTTCACCGGCAGCCCGATGGCCTGCACATGGCCGGCGACGGGATGGTCGAGCTCGACCACCATGTCGCGCGCCCTGACATGCGGATCGGCATGCATCTCGGAAATCTCCATCACCGGCCCGGCGGGCAGGCCGATCTCGTCGAAGGCGGCGAGCCATTCCTCCTTCGTCCGGCGGACGAAATAGGGCGCCAGCGTCTCCTCCAGCGCCCTGAGGTTGCCCATGCGGTCGCCATTGGTGACGAAGCGTGGGTCGTCGCCGAGTTCGGGGGCGTCGAGCACCTTGAGCAGCCGCTTCCAGTTGGCGTCGTTGGCCGCCCCGACATTGATCCAGCCGTTCGAGGCGCGGAACGCCTGATAGGGCGCGTTCAGCGGGTGCGCGGAGCCCATCGGGCCGGGACTCCGTCCCGACGCGAAGGCGATCGCCGACTGCCAGTAGGTGTGGGTGATGCCCGCCTCCAGCAGCGAGGTGTCGACGAGCTGTCCCTCGCCGGTCTTGAGGCGGTGGACATAGGCCGCCACGCAGCCCATGGCGGCGAGGATGCCGGCGGTGATGTCGGTGACCGGCGCGCCGACCTTGACCGGCGGCCTGCCCGGCCCCTCGCCGGTGATCGCCATCAGCCCCGACATGCCCTGGGCGATGAGGTCGAAGCCGCCGCGCGGCGCATAGGGGCCGGTGCGTCCGAAGCCCGACAGCGCGCAGTAGACGAGGCCGGGATTGTCCTTCCTCAGCGTCTCGTAGCCGATGCCGAGCTTCTCCATCGTCCCCATGCGGTAGTTCTCGATGAGGATGTCGGCGGAGGCGATCAGCCGGCGCAGCGCCGCCACGGCCTCCGGCTTCTTGAGGTCGAGCGCGATGCCCCGCTTGTTGCGGTTCATCATCATGTAGGGCGCGCTCTCGCCATTGATCGCAGGCGGCACGAAGCGGCGGGTGTCGTCGCCGTTCGGCTTCTCGACCTTGACGACGTCGGCGCCCATGTCGGCGAGCATCAGCCCGCAGACCGGCCCGGCCATGATGTGGGAGAGGTCGATGACCCTTACGCCGGCAAGCGGGCCGCTCACGCCTACCGCCCCTTCCAGACCGGCTTGCGCTTGCCGAGGAAGGCTTCCATGCCCTCCTTGAAGTCCTCGCTCATATAGGCCTTGACGATGAGGTCGTGGTCGTCGGCGCCGGCGCCCTCGACGCGCAGCCGGCGCATCGCCTCCTTGGTCGCCTGCATGGTGATCGGCGCATGGGTGGCAAGCGTCGCGGCAAGCTCGCCGGCGCGCTCCGTCAGCGCCGCGTGGTCCTGCACGATCTCCGAGATCAGCCCCGCCTCGATCGCCTGTTCGGCGCCGATCAGGCCGGCGGTCAGCAGCATGTATTTTACCCGCCCGGCCCCGGCGAGCGCGGTCAGCCGCGACAGGTTGGAGATCGACAGCGCGTTGCCGAGGGTGCGCGCGATGGGAAAGCCGAATTTGAGATCGGCGGTGGCGATGCGGATGTCGCAGGCCGCCGCGATCCCCGCCCCGCCGCCGGTGCAGGCGCCGGAGATCGCCGCGATGGTCGGCACCTCGCAGCCCTCCACCGCGCCGAGCACGCGGTCGATCTTCTCCTCATAGGCGAGCGCGTCCGCGGGCTTCGAGAAGCCGCGGAACTGGCGCATGTCGGTGCCGGCGGCGAAGGCCTTCTCGCCGGCTCCGGTGACGACGATCGCCTTGACCGCGCCGCCGAGCCGCGCGCCGGCGCAGATCTCCGCCAGCCGCTCGTACATCGCGAAGGTGAGGGCATTGCGCGATTCCGGCCGGTTCAGCGTGATCCAGCCGGCCTCGCCGCGTATCTCGTAGACGATCTCGTCGTTTTCGTCGGATTTCATCGATAGAACAGATCCACCAGGAACATCGGGACGGCCGGCACATAAGTGCACAGCACCAGCACCACCAACAAGACGCCGATGAACGGCAGGTTGACCCTGGTGACGTCCCAGATATTGGCCTTGGCGATCGAGCACGCGGTGATCAGCACGCTGGCGACCGGCGGCGTCTGCTGGCCGATGGCGAGGTTGAGCGTCACCACCAGGCCGAAATGCACCGGATCGATGCCGGCCTGCGCGATCAGCGGGATGATGATCGGCACCACGAGGATGATCGCGGCAGCCGAGTGCAGGAAGAAGCCGATGATCAGGAAAAAGACGTTCAGGATCGCCAGGATCAGGAACTGGTTGGTGGTGATGTCGAGGATTCCGGCGGCGATCTCCTGCGGCACCCGCGCGCGGGTCAGGAAGCCGCCCATCAGCACCGAGGCCGCGACCAGCAGCATGACCACCGCGGTCTGGATGCCGCCGTCGAGCATCGCTTCCTTGAGCTGCTTCCAGTCCACCTCGCGATACCACAGGCCGACCACCACCGCGGCGACGACGGCGAGGCCGGCGCCCTCGGTGGCGGTGACGAAGCCGCCGAAGATGCCGCCGAGGATGATGACGGGAAGCGAGAAGGCGGGCAGCGCCGCGATGAAGGTGCGCTTGAGCTGCGGGATGTTGAAGGCCGCCTCGGTCGGGAAATCGTATTTCCACGCGAAGTAGTAGGAGACGCCCATCAGCCCGGCGGCGCCGATGAGGCCGGGGATGAGGCCGGCGACGAAGAGCTGCTCGACGCTGGTTCCCGCCGACACCGCGTAGAGGATCATCGGGATCGACGGCGGGATGATGATCGCCAGCGACGCCGAGGAGGAGGTGATGGCGGCGGCGAACGGGCCGGGATAGCCGCGCTTCTTCATCTCCGGGATCATGATCGAGCCCATCGCCGCCACGTCGGCGACGGCGGAGCCGGAGATCTCGGCGAAGAACAGCGACACGCCAACATTGACCATCGCCAGGCCGCCGCGCACGAAGCCGATCAGCGCCGAGACGAAGGCGATGAGGCGCTGCGTGATGCCGGTGGCGTTCATGATCGCGCCGGCCAGCACGAACATCGGGATGGCGATCAGCGAGAACTTGTTCGCGCCGTCATACATGTCGAGCGCGATGGTCACGAGGCTGCCCGGGCCCTCGGTCAGATAGAGGCCGAGCACGCCTGCCAGCGCCAGCGCGATGGCGATGGGGACGTTGAGGCAGACCATCGCCACCAGGGCGAGGAAGATCGACAGCAACAGCATGGCGTCAGCCCCTTTCGCCGCTGGATGGCGTCGCGCCGTGCGCCATGGCGGCGTGCTCGGTCGAGCGCCCGGCCATCACGTCGGCCCAGTATTGCGGCAGGCTCAGCAGCTCGGCGACGATGAACAGCGCCGCGCCGATCGGGATGACCGACTGGGTCAGTTGCACCGGCACCCAGGTGAGGCTGATGAGCGTCGTCCCCTCGAGCACGTCGAGGACCCGCAGCCCCGCCCAGGCGAGCAGGCCGAAGAACAGCAGGACCAGGCATTCGGCGGCGATCACGGCGATCCTGCGCATCGGCAGCGGCAGCGCCAGCAGCACGTCGTCGAAGCCGATATGGCTGCGTTTGAGCGCGGCGAGCGCCGCGCCGTAATAGGTGATCCAGGCGAGCAGGATCGAGGCGACCTCGTCGTACCACGACAGCGAGGCGCCGAATTTGCGGTAGGCGACGCCGACGACGACCACCACCGTGAGCGTCACCATCAGCGTGATGACGACCCAGGTCAGGATCTCGCCGAGCAGGCGGGCGAAGGCTTGCACGTCAGGCAACTCCCGAAATGCCGGAACGGGGAACGGCGGAGACTGCCGCCGGCAGGACTTTCGGCCGCGGCGACGGGCGCCGCCGCGGCCTCAGGAGATCACGAGCCCTTGGCGAGCTTCTGGATCGAGTCCACGAGTTCCTGCCCGCCCTCGACGGTCGAGGCGAACTCGTCATAGATGCCCTTGGAGGCGGCGATGAACGCGTCCTTGTCCGCCTCGTTCACCTCGGTGCCGCCTTCCTTGACCTTGGCGACGAGATCCTCGTCGAGGGTCGCGGCGGTCTTGTAGACGAAGTCCTGCGTCGAGACGGCGCAGTCGTCGACCGCCTTGCGCACGTCCTCGGGCCAGCCATTGTACTGGTCGACCGAGGTGGCGATGTAGGCCGGCGTGTAGACGTGGCCGGTCATCGACAGATACTTCTGCACTTCCTGGAACTTGGCCGACCAGATCTGCGCCATCGGGTTCTCCTGGCCGTCGATGACGCCGGTCTGGAGCGCCGTGAAGACCTCGGAGAATGCCATCGGCGTCGGGTTGGCGCCGTAGGACTGGAACATCTTCACCCGCCAGGCGCCCTTCGGCGTGCGCAGCTTGATGCCCTTCAGGTCCTCGGGCTTGTTGATCGGCCGCACATTGTTGGTGATGTTGCGGAAGCCGTTCTCCCAGAATCCGAGGATCTGGTAGCCCTTGTCGGCGGCCGCCTTCTTGAAGACGTCGCCCATCTCGGTCGTCACCCGCTTCATGTGGTCGCGGTCGACGATGATGTAGGGCATCTCGAAGACGCCGAACGTGTCCGACACCGAGCTCATCACCGACGACGGCAGGGCGAACTGCACCTGGCCGAGCTTCAGCTTCTGCAGCAGCTCCTGGTCCTTGCCGAGCTGCGAGGAGCCGAACACCTGCACCTCGGCCTTGCCGGTGTCGTTGACGCACCGCGCGAACTCGTTCGCCGAGGTCTCGAACAGCGAGCCGGGCTCGCCGACATGGCCGAACTTGAGAACCGTCTGCGCGCTTGCGGGCGCAACGGCCAGCGCCGCCAGCGCGGCACCGGTTAGACAGGCTTTGATTTTCATGGCGCTTCGTCCTCCCTTGGTTTTAGCGATCTCTTGCGCTTCTTCCCTCATTCCGCGGCGTGCGGAACTTTCCTGGCCCCCGCTCTTTCCGACAGGTAGTCCATCGCGGCCTGAACGCCGCCGCGCTTGTGCGGGACGCCGGCGACGGCAAGTCCCATTTCGACGCCGGCCAGCGTACCCGCCAGCATCAAATCGTTGAAGTCCCCCAGATGGCCGATCCGGAACACCTTGCCGGCCAGCTTCGACAGCCCGTTGCCGAGCGACATGTTGAAATTGTCGAGCACAATCTTGCGGAACTCGTCGGCATTGTGCCCCTCGGGCATCAGCACCGCGGTCAGCGAGCCCGAATAATGCGCCGGCTCCGCGCACAGCACCTCGAGGCCCCAGGCCTCGACGGCGCGGCGCGTCGCCTCGCCGTGGCGGCGGTGGCGCGCGAAGACCTGCTCAAGGCCTTCCTCGTGCATCATGCGGATCGCCTCGTCGAGCCCGTAGAGCAGGTTCGTCGCCGGCGTGAAGGGGAAGAACCCCTTGGAGTTGATCGCGATCATCTCCGACCAGTCCCAGTAGGAGCGCGGCATCCTGGTCTTCCTGGAAGCCTCGAGCGCCTTGTCGGAGATCGCGTTGAAGGAAAGGCCCGGCGGCAGCATCAGCCCCTTCTGCGAGCCGCCGACGGTGACGTCGACGCCCCATTCGTCGTGGCGGAAGTCGACCGATCCGAGGGAGGAGATCGTGTCGACCATCAGCAGCGCCGGGTGACCGGCCGCGTCGATCGCCCGCCGCACGTCGGCGATGGGGGAAACGCAGCCGGTGGAGGTCTCGTTGTGGACGACGCAGACCGCCTTGATCTCGTGGGCGGCGTCCTCGCGCAGCCGCGCCTCGATGGCGTCGGCATCGGCGCCGTGGCGCCAGTCGCCCTGGAGGAATTCCGGCTGCAGGCCGAGCCGCGTCGCCAGTCCTTTCCACAGGGTGGCGAAATGGCCGGTCTCGTACATCAACACCTTGTCGCCGGCGGCCAGCGTGTTGACGAGCGCCGCCTCCCAGGCCCCGGTGCCCGAGGCCGGGTAGATCACAACGGGGTTCTTGGTCTGGAAGATGGTGCGGATGCCGGAGAGCACGCGCTCGGCCATCGCCTGGAACTCGGGGCCGCGATGATCGATGGTCGGCATGTCCATCGCCCGCAGCACGCGGTCGGGGACGTTTGTCGGCCCCGGAATCTGCAGGAAATGCCTGCCCGGCATCGTGTTCACTATCGCAGGTCCTCCCTGACCGCCGTTCCGCCTGCCGGCTTCGATCTCCTGGGACTTCGATCCCCTGGGACCTCGATACCCTGGGACCTCGATACCCTGGACGAAGCCGGTGGCACGACCCTTGTTGCCTTCGATTGGATAATGAATGCATTATTCTGTCAAGATGCGATCGCATCCGGCATAGTGTGGCTGCCGTGTGTGGCCGCCATGGGCACCAGCAAAACGCCGCGCAGCGGCAAAAGGAAGCGGGCGAGACGGATGGGAGAAGTTCTGAGGCCGGGGCTGGAGCGCCGCCTGAAGCGGGCCGTGCGCGGCGAGGTGATGACCGACGCCGCGGCGCGCGGCCGCTACGCCACCGATGCCTCGATCTACCAGATCATGCCCGCCGCGGTGGTCGTGCCGCGCGACGCCGCCGATCTCGCCGAGACGCTCGCCGCCGCCCGCGACGAGGGCGTGCCGGTCACCATGCGCGGCGGCGGCACCTCGCAATGCGGCCAGACGGTCAACAGCGGCATCGTCGTCGACACCTCGCGCAACCTGAACCG
>JBFWXZ010000158.1:0-7635 GCA_050186955.1 Flavobacteriaceae bacterium | reverse complement strand
GAAGTCGATGCCGAGCGCCTCGCGGGTGGCGCTGCGGGCGCCGTCGGTGCCGAGCAGATAGGCGGCGCGCAGCTGCCCGTCGCGGTCGCCGGAGCGCACGCCGACGGTCACGCCCTCGCCGTCCTGCGCGACCGAGACGATCTCGGTATCGAACATGACCGTTGCATTGGCGTAGCCGCGCAGGCGCTCGAGCGCGATCGGCGTCACCCGCGCCTGCTCGAGATGAAGGCGGTAGGGAAAGGGGGTCTGCGCCGCCAGCCGGTCCATCGGGAACTCGGCGAAGACCCCGTCCGGCGTCCGATACTGGATCGTCCGCACCACCTCGCCCTCGGCGAGCACGCTGTCGAGAAGGCCGAGTTCGTTCAGGATCTCGAGCGTCGCGGGATGGAAGGTCGACGCCTTCGAGGCGGTGTTGAGGCTGTGCCGCTTCTCCAGCAGCACGACGCGCACGCCGGCCCTGGCGAGAACCAGCGCCGCGACGAGCCCGACGGGCCCCGCACCGGCAATCACAACATCGGCTTCGCCCCCGCCCTGCCCGTTCCGACCCATCTCGCTCACTCGTCAGCCTTTCCCGAATCTCGTTTATTTGTCTTATGTTTCATACTTAATACTTTAGGTGCGAAAGCGAAAGCACCCCGCTCATCCGGCCGGGAACGCCCGGCAATGCTCCGGGCTCCAGGAGATCCGCAGCTTGTCGCCCTTCTCGGCGCCGGAGAAGCTGTCGCCCTGCGAGGCGCGGGCGATCAGCGTCGCGCCGCCGTCGAGGCCGAGCCGGAGCTTCGTGTGGTCGCCGAAATAGATCAGCTCCTCGACCACCGCCTCGAAGGCATTGGTCTTCGCCTTCTCGCCGCCGAGGCGGATGCGCTCGGGGCGCAACGAGATCGCCACGGGCGAATCGGCGGCGAGATCGGCGGCCGAGCTGGCGGCGATCACCGGCCCCTCGTTCAGCCGGATCTCGCAAGTCCCGCCCCTGCTCTTCACGACCGTCCCGTCGAGGCGGTTGTTCTCGCCGATGAAGGAGGCGACGAAGGCGTTGGAGGGATGCTCGTAGATCTCGCCGGGCGGCGCGCACTGCTCGATGCGCCCCTGGTGGAAGACCGCGACGCGGTCGGACATGGTGAGCGCCTCGGTCTGGTCGTGGGTGACGTAGATCACGGTGACGCCGAGCCGCTCGTGGATATGCTTGATCTCGATCTGCATGTGCTCGCGCAACTGCTTGTCGAGCGCGCCGAGCGGCTCGTCCATCAGCACGAGGTCGGGATTGAAGACGAGGGCGCGGGCGAGCGCGACGCGCTGCTGCTGGCCGCCGGAAAGCTGCGAGGGCATGCGGTCGCCGAGCTGGCGCAACCGCACCATGTCGAGCGCGGCGTTGACCCGCCCCTCGCGCTCGGCGCGCCCCACTCCCTGCATCTCCAGCGGGAAGGAGAGGTTGCCCGCGACGCTCATATGGGGAAACAGCGCGTAGTTCTGGAACACGACGCCGATGTTGCGCTTGTGGGCCGGCACGTTGTTCAGGCGGCGGCCGCCGAAGGTGATCTCGCCGCGCGAGGGCTCCTCGAAGCCGGCGAGCATCATGAGGATCGTCGTCTTGCCCGAGCCGGAGGGGCCGAGCAGCGTCAGGAACTCGCCGCGTGCGACCTCGAAGTCGAGCTCCTTCACGACGTCGGTCACGCCGTCATAGCTTTTCGTTACACCGCTGAAAGTGATGATCGGATCGGTCATGACAGCTCACAATGCAGGGTTGTCCGGCGCCGCGCCGCGGGTGCGGTCGCGGTTTCGGATGAGTTCGTTGACGGCGAGCAGGAGGATCGAGAACAGGATCAGCAGCACCGCGGCGGCGGCGATCGTCGGGCTGAGGAATTCGCGGATGCCGGCATACATCTGCCGCGGCAGGGTGAACTGGCCGGGGCTGGAGATGAACAGGGCGACCACGAGCTCGTCGAAGGAGGTGGCGAAAGCGAACAGCGCGCCGGTGGCGATGCCCGGCAGGATCATCGGGAACAGCACCCGCTGGAAGGCGCGCGCCGGGTTGGCCCCGAGGCTCGCCGCAGCGCGCAGCAGCGTCGGGTCGAAGGACTGCAGCGAGGCCAGCACGGTGATCAGCACATAGGGCACCGACAGCACCGTGTGGGCGATCACCAGGCCGACCAGCGAGCTGCCGAGGCCGACGAGGGACAGCGCGAAATACATGGCGATGGCGGTGACGATCACCGGCGTCACCATGGGCAGCGACATGGTCGCGAGCAGGATCGCCGCGCCGCGGAAGCGGCCGAGGAACATGCCGATCGCCGCCAGCGTGCCGAGCGTCGTCGCGATCAGCGTCGTGGCGAGGCCGACGATGAAGCTGTTGTAGGTGGCGTCGAGCCAGCGGTTGCTGCCGAAGAAGTCCTGGTACCACCGCAGCGAATAGCCCGGCGTCGGCAGCACGAGAAGCTCGCCCGACGACAGCGACAGCGGGAACACCACGAGGATCGGCGCGATCAGGAACAGGATCGCCAGCGCCGTGAAGACGTAGAGCGCGACGCGCAGCAGGGCGGGACGGCGGGAAGGAGCGCTGCTCATCGCCTCAGGCCTTTCCGCCGACGGCCTTGAAGCCCGGCACGAAGGCGCGCGCGGCGATCACCATGAGGCCGGTCATGGCCATGAGCAGGCAGGCGAGCGCCGCCGCCATGCCCCAGTTGACGGAATTGTTGGTGAAGAAGGCGATGAAGTAGCTGACCATCTGGTCGTCGGCGCCGCCGACCAGCGCCGGGGTGATGTAGAAGCCGACCGAGAGCATGAAGACGATCACCGAGCCGGCGGCGACGCCGGGCATGGTGAGCGGCAGGTAGACGCGCAGGAAGCGCTTCCAGCCCGGCGCGCCCAGCGAGGCGGCGGCGCGCAGATAGTCCGGCTTGATCCCCTTCATCACGCTGTAGAGCGGCAGGATGGCGAAGGGCAGCAGCACGTGGACCATCGCGATGTAGACCGCGAAGCGGGTGAAGATCATCGTCAGCGGCTGATCGACCAGGCCGAGCGCGAGGAAGAGCGCGTTTATCGGCCCCTCGCGCTGAAGGATGATGAACCACGCCGTGGTCCGGACGAGGATCGAGGTCCAGAACGGCACGAGGATCAGGGTGAGGCCGAGATTGGCCAGCCCCTGCGGCAGGATCGTCAGCGTGTAGGCGACGGGATAGGCGATCGCCGCGCAGAGCAGCGTCACCACGATGCTGATCCAGAAGGTGCGGACGAACAGCGGGATGAAGACCCGGTCGCCCGGCTCGACCTGGGCGATGGAGCCGTCGGAGGCGGTCCTGAGATCGAGCGAGCGCAGGAAATAGAGCGGCGTGAACGGCCCGGTGGCACGCTTCATGAGGCGCCAGAAATCCTCCTCGCCCCAGCGCTCGTCCTTTTCCCTTAGAGCGTCGAGATAGGAGCCCGAAACCGGCTCCTCGATCCGCGTCGCACGCAGCACGGTCGAGCGCAGCCCGGTGGTCTCGAAGTTGAGGCGGCGCAGGACGGGACCGATGGTCTGGTTCTGCCGCGCCTCGCGCAGTTCGGTGACGATCGTCTCGTAGACGGCCTCGGGTGGCATCCCCTCGCCGTCCCATTCATCCAGCAGCGCCGCGGTCTTCGGCAAGCTGGACGAAACCTCGGTGTCGCCGATGGCGCGGTAGAGGGTCGTGCCGAGCGGCACGAGGAAGGTAAGCACGATGAGCAGGAGGAGCGGCGCGACAAGAGCGGCGGCCAAAAGGCGTCTTCTCGTCATCGCGCCGCTCCCCCGGATCGATAGATGCCTGTCGGCTCAGGCCGGCTTTACTGGGCGGCCCAGGCGTTGAACTTCGCCTCGAGGTCCTCGCCATACTCGACCCAGAAGTCGGTGTCGATGAACAGGCCCTCGTCGGCGTGGTTGGCCACCATGCCCGGATTCTTGGCGGAAATCGCCGGGTCGGCGGCCACTTCGGCGTTGGCGGGGGAGACCGCCCAATCCTGCGCGAGGTTGCGCAGCGGCTCGGCGTCGGTGATGAACTCGACCATCTTCATCGCCTCGTCCTTGTTCGGCGAGCCCTTCACCACGGTCCAGTAGTCGAAGGAATAGAGCAGCGTGTTCCACTTGAGGTCGAACTTCTCGCCGCCCTCGATGGCGCGGATGGTGCGGCCGGTATAGGCGACCGCATAGGCGACCTCGCCGCTGCCGACGAACTGGAGCGGCTGGGCGCCGGACTTCCACCAGACGATGTCGGACTTGATCTGGTCGAGCTTGGCGAAGGCGCGGTTCTGGCCTTCCTCGGTCGCCAGCACCTTGTAGACCTCGTTCGCCGGCACGCCGTCGGCGAGCAGCGCGATCTCCATGGTCATCTTGGCGCCCGAGCGCAGCGAACGCTTGCCGGGGAACTTGTCGACGTCCCAGAACTCGGCATAGGTCGACGGGCCGTTGGGCGTGCGGGCGGTATCGTAGAACAGGGCGACGCCCCAGCCGACCGCGCCGGCGCCGCAGGGCGCGGTGCCGCCGGCGATGAACTTCGACTTGTCGATGACGTTCCAGTCGAGCTGCTCGAAGACGCCGTCGACGCAGCCGCGCGACATTTCCGGCGCCTCGACCATGACGATGTCGTAGGTCACGTCCTTGGCCTGAACCATCGAGTAGATCTTGGCCATCTCGCCATTGTAGACGTCGTCGGCGACCTTGGTGCCGGACTTCTCGGCATAGGCCTGGAACAGATGCTTGCGGGCATTGTCCTGGAAGCCGCCGCCGAAGCCGACGATGGTCAGGTCGCGGGCGCTCGCCGCGCCCGCGGTCAGCGCGCATGCGACGGCGATGGCCCCCGCATAAATCACTTTCTTGAACGACATTCGGAATTCCCCTCCGGTTTTCACAGATCGGTCTGCGTCTGCGCCTGTTGCACTCACCCGCGGCGGGGGCCGCGGATTCTCTCGAGCCTCGCGGAATGGCGCCCAAGCGCGCAACCCGCCTCGCCTCTTCTCGTTCAGCAATGCCCGCTCCGGCGTCCCGGATACAAGGTGGCTTGCATATTGGTATTGAAATTATAATAATAATACTTATCAGTCAACCCAGCCTTCGACCCGCGCCAATCCGAGGAGCGACCATGACCGCGCCAGTGCCGAGCATTGCCCCCATCACCGCCTATATCGAGGAAACGCCGCGCGACGCGGACGGCCGCTACCGCTACCGCAACTATATCGGCGGCGCCTTCGTCGACCCGGTCACGAAGGAATGGCTGGAGACCACCGACCCGGTGATGGGCGACGTCTGGGCGCTGATACCGCGCAGTTCGGGCGAGGACGCGGAGCGCGCCGTGAACGCCGCCCACGCGGCGTTCGACGAGGGCGCGTGGCCGGCGCTGTCGGCATCGGCGCGCGGCGCGCTGATGCGCAAGCTCGGCGACCTGATCACCGAGAACGCCGAATGGCTGGCGCGCATCGAGATGCGCGACAACGGCAAGCTGATGGCGGAGCTCGCCATGCAGATGCGCTACATGGCGAACTACTACTATTATTACGGCGGCCTCGCCGACAAGGTCGAGGGCACGGTGATCCCGACCGACAAGCCGGGCGTGTTCAACTACACGAAGCCCGAGCCGGTCGGCGTCGTCACCTGCATCATGCCGTGGAACTCGCCGCTGCCGCTGATGAGCCTGAAGCTCGCGCCGGCGCTCGCCGCCGGCTGTACGACGGTGCTCAAGCCCTCGGAATTCACCTCCGCCTCGGTGCTGGAATTCGTCAAGCTGGTGCAGGCCGCCGGCTTCCCGCCCGGCGTCGTCAACGTCGTCACCGGCTACGGCGCGGAGATCGGCGACGCCCTCATCAGCCATCCGAAGGTCGAGCGGATCGCCTTCACCGGTGGCCCCGAGGCCGGCCGCATCATCAACGAGAAGGCGGCGCGCCACATGAAGCGCGTCACCATGGAACTCGGCGGCAAGTCGCCCAACATCGTCTTCGCCGACGCCGATCTCGACCAGGCGACCAAGGGCGCGGTCGCCGGCATCTTCGCGGCCTCGGGCCAGACATGCGTCGCCGGCTCGCGGCTGCTCGTCGAGGACAGCATCCACGACGAGTTCGTGGAACGGGTGAAGCGCTTCATCGCCGATGTCCGCTTCGGGCACCCCGCCGACCCGCAGACCCAGATCGCGCCGATCTCGACGCGGCCGCAGCTCGAGAAGATCAAGTCCTACGTGGAGATCGCCAAGGCGGACGGCGCGACCCTCGCCGCCGGCGGCGAGGTGGCGGCGGTGCCCGACTATCCGAACGGCCTGTTCTTCAAGCCGACGATCTTCGTCGGCGTGACCAACGACATGCGGATCGCGCAGGAGGAGGTCTTCGGGCCGGTCCTCTCGGTGATCCGCTTCAAGGACGAGGACGAGGCGGTGCGCATCGCCAACGACACGCAGTTCGGGCTGGCGGCCGGAATCTGGACCCAGTCGATGCGCCGCGCGCTGACCATGGCCAACCGCGTCCGCGCCGGGACGGTGTGGGTGAACAACTACCGCTCGACCAGCACCACCTCGCCCTTCGGCGGGTTCAAGATGAGCGGCATCGGGCGCGAGGGCGGCATCGACGGCATCCGCGAATACATGGAGACCAAGAGCGTGTGGCTGTCGACGGCGACCGACATCCCCAACCCGTTCATCCGCCGCTGACGGCGGCTTCTATTCGCGGCTGTCCATGATGCGGGCGTGCCAGCTTTCCCCCTGGGTCTGCGGGGAGAACTCGACGCGGTATTCGTAGCGGTCGGGGCGGTAGAGCGCATGGAGGATCTCCAGCGGCCTGCCGCCGTCGCCCTCGATGCAGCGGGACATCGAAATGAGCGCCGCGCCGACATCGACGTCGAGATGCGCCGCGGTATCGGAATCGGCGAGCGTCGCGGTGATCGTCTCGTGATAGCGCAGCAGCTTGACGCCGGCGGCGGCGAGCATGGCGGACACCGGTATCGAGGTGATCCTGCGGCGCGGGACACATTGCGCGAGATCGGCGGGCAGGTAGCAGCGGGTATGGGAAATCGGCGAGATGGCATCGCGCCTGACGCGCTCGATCAGCAGCACCTCCTCGTCGGGCGCCGTGGCGAGGCGCGCGGCGACATTGGCGGGCGGACGGGCGAAGCGGTGATCGAGGACGGAGACCCGCGTGCGCTGGGCGAGCGAGAGCTGGTTGCTGAGCAGGTTGCCGGTATCGGCCTCGGCGACGATCGCCGCCGGCTGCGGGAACGTGCCTCGGCCGCGCTCGCGGCGCACCAGCCCCTCGCGCTGCAGACGCTCCATTGCCTTGCGGATGGTGACGCGCGAGACGCCGAAGCTGGTCGCCAGCTCGTCCTCGCTCGGCATCGAGCGATCCGGCGGAAAGGAGCCGTCGGAAATCTTCTGCAGCAGTACGACATAGACGCGATGATAGAGGGGCACGACGCTCTGGCCGCGTCCCGGAAACTCCGCGCTATCGCCCTTGTGGAGCATCTTCATGTCGACCGCACCCGCTGATATGAGCCGGCTATCGCTATCATGTATTGAATTAAGTACCAAACACGCTCCGGCCGCCGCCCGGGCGGCCGGCGGGTCCGTGCAAATCGCCTGTGAATCCGGCCTTTCGGCGTTGATCCATATGTATTTTTCATATATCTTATATACTTATACGCCCCCCACCCCT
>JBFWXZ010000157.1:0-7739 GCA_050186955.1 Flavobacteriaceae bacterium | reverse complement strand
TCCACCCGCGGCCGCGATCCCGACCAGTTCGAGCGCGAGGACGCCCGCCCCGGCGATCTCGCCAAGGGCAAGCCGGTCATCGTGCTGATCAATGGCGGTTCGGCCAGCGCCTCGGAGATCGTCGCCGGCGCGCTCCAGGATCACCACCGCGCGACCATTCTCGGCACGCGCTCCTTCGGCAAGGGCTCGGTGCAGACGGTCATCCCGCTCGGCGGCCGCAATGGCGGCCTGCGGCTGACCACGGCGCGCTACTTCACGCCGTCCGGCCGCACCATCCAGGCGGTCGGCATCACCCCCGACATCATCGTCGAGCAGCCGCTTCCCGACGACCTCAAGGCCTCGGCGCCGGAACCGCGCGGCGAGGCCAGCCTGCGCGGCCATCTCTCCGGCAGCGAGGGCGCCGAGGAGAAGACCGGCTCCTCCGCCTATGTCCCGCCGGACAAGGAGAAGGACATTCAGCTCCAGTATGCGCTGAAGCTGCTGCGCGGCACCGAGAAGCACGCGGCCTTCCCGCCCAAGGCGGAAGACAGCAAGGCGAACTGATCAACCCGGACCGGCCCCGGCGGCGATAGACCCGCCGGGGCCGGTTCGATTCCACGAAGGGCGGTCCGGGGGGAATTTCCCGCCGCATCGGCGATCACTGAGCGGCACGGTGGTCATGGCGAGCGATCACACGGACGATTCCGGCAATGCGGCGCGGCGGCGGGGCCTGCGCCTGCCCGCGCTGCTGCCCGTCCTCACCGCGCTCTGCCTCGCCGCCCTCGCCTTCATCGCCGGCTGGGCGCTGATCGTCGACGATCCGCTCGGCGGCGAGCCGGTCGCCCGCCTCTCGCTGGTCGAGACCCCGTCCTCCGCCGGCCCCTCCAATTCCTCCGGCACGGGCACGGAGGCGCCGCTGCGCGACGGCTCCGGTAACGGCGGACAGGACAATGCCGCCGGCGCGGCGAGCCCCGGTTCGGCTGGCGGAGCGGACGCCGCCCCGACCCCGGTCGCCAATGCCGGCGAGCAGGGCGACGGCGCCGTGCCGCCGGGCGAGACCGCGACCGGCACGGGAATCGCCCCGGTCCGCCAGGCGCTGCTTGAATCCTCGCCGCATGGCGACCTGCCGCGCATCGCCACCGACGGCACGATGCCGGCCCGCACCTATGCCCGCCCGACGCCGAGCCTGCCGCGCAACACCCCGCGCATCGCCATCGTGCTGAGCGGCCTCGGCCTCTCCGCCGTCGGCACCGAGGAGGCCATCCGCGAGCTTCCCGCCGAGATCTCCATGGCCTTCGCGCCCTATGGCCGCGACCTCGTGCGGCTCGCCGCCCTCGCCCGCCAGGACGGCCACGAGGTCCTCGTCCAGGTGCCGATGGAGCCCTACGACTACCCCGACAACGATCCCGGGCCCCACACCCTGCTGACCGGCCTTTCCGAGCGCCAGAACATCGACCGCCTGCGCTGGGTGCTGGCCCGCTTCCCGGGCTATTTCGGCGTCAGCAACTATCAGGGCGCGCAGTTCGCCGCCGCCGAGAGCCAGATCGAGCCGATGCTGCGCGAGCTGCGCGCCCGCGGCGTCGCCTATTTCGACGACGGCAGCGCGCCGCAGAGCCTCGCCGCGCCGGTCGCCGACCGCCTCGGCCTCGCCTTCGCCAAGGCCGACGTGGTGGTCGACGCGGTTCCCGAGCGCGGCAAGATCGACGAGGCGCTCGCCCGCCTCGAGGAGATCGCCTCCAATCGCGGCTACGCCATCGGCTCGGCCAGCGCCCTGCCGCTCTCCGTCGACGAATTGTCGGAATGGTCGCGGCGGCTCGCCGCCAAGGGCATCGTCCTGGTGCCGCTCTCCGCCACGCTGAAGGACATGCGCTGAAACGATGCCGAAGAGGACCGCCGATCCCGAAAGCCTTCCCTACCGCCCCTGCGTCGGCGTCATGCTGCTCAACGCGCGCGGCGAGGTGTGGACCGGCTGCCGCGCCGACATGCCCGGCGACGCCGAGGGCCCCGGCCAGTGGTGGCAGATGCCGCAGGGCGGCATCGATCCCGGCGAGGACCCGTGGCCGGCGGCGCTGCGCGAACTCTACGAGGAGACCAATGTGCGCTCCGTCGAGCGCCTCGCCGAGAGCGCCGGCTGGCTGACCTACGATCTGCCGGCCGACCTCGTCGGCGTCGCCTGGAAGGGACGCTATCGCGGCCAGAAGCAGAAATGGTTCGCGCTCCGCTTCACCGGCCGCGACGACGAGATCGACATCCTGAAGCCCGGCGGCGGCCGGTTCCAGCCGGAATTCGCCGAGTGGCGCTGGTCGCCGGCCGACCGCCTCGTGGACTCCATCGTGCCGTTCAAGCGCGCGGTCTACGAAGCGGTGGTCGACGAGTTCGCGCCGCTTCTGGCAGCCCGCTGAGCGCGGATCACTCGATCACGCCGCAGGCGATCCGGCTTCCCGCGTCGCCCGCCGGCTGGCTCTTGTAGTCGTCGGTGCCGTCATGGATGACCACCGCCGAGCCGTCGGCATCCTTGAGCGGGTTCTTGCCGCCCTCGCCGAGCGACAGCCGGTCGGTGAAGAACGTCACCCTGACGGTGCCGTCGTCGCCGGCGGTGATGTTGGGGAAGTCGCCGGCATGCGGGCCGCCTTCCGTCTCGACGCCGTGCTTCATGCCGCCGGCATAGTGGCCGCCCGCCGACTTGAAGCCGTCGGCGGCGTCGCATTTGCCGGTCTCGTGGACGTGGAAGGCATGCGCGCCGGGCGCAAGTCCCTTGAGCTCCAGATCGACCTCGAGCATGCCCGACGCCGTCTCCTCGAAGCTGACGCTCCCGATATCCTTGCCGTCGATGCCCTTCATCGCCGCCGAGGCGACGATGCCCTCGGCCGCCGCCGGCAGCGCCAGCGCGCCCGCCGCGACGATGACTAGTGCGGTTTTCCTGAACATGAGCGATCTCCCTGATGGTGGACGGACCGCGCGCCGCCCCGCTGCGGAGCGGCCGCGCGCCCATCTTCCGACACAACGGCGGCGGCGGCGAATCGTTTCCGCCGGCGCGCGCCCCGCGAAACAAAAAAGGCGGGCTCGTCGCCCGCCTCCCGCGTCGTCGTATGGAGTTTCCCGTCAGGCCGGGATGATCGCCTGCTCCAGCGTCGTGAGCTGGTGGAGGAACTGCTCGGCGCTGGCCCGCTCCTCGTCGGAGGAGGCCGCGGCGATCTGCCCGCGCACCGCCTCGATGCGCTGCGCCATCTCCTCGCGGTTCAGCTCGCTCACCGGCAGCGCCGATTCCGCGAGCACCGTGCAGGCGTCGGGCAGGATGTCGACGAAGCCGCCGAACACCGCGAAGCGCTCCTCGCCGCCGCCGGCCTGCTTGACCGAGATGACGCCCGGCTTGAGCGTCGACATCACCGGCGCGTGCTGCGGCAGCACCGTCATCTCGCCCTCGCTGCCGGGAATGACCGCCCATTCGGCGTCCTCGGAGACGAGCAGCTTCTCCGGCGAGACCAGTTCGAATTTGAAGGTGTCGGCCATGTCCGCCTACCGGTTTGTCATTCGGGGACCGGCCGCGGGAAATCCCTTGGCGGCCGGCCTCTCAATTGGGTGCGATCAGGCCGCTTCGGCGGCCAGGCGCTGCGCCTTCTCGACCGCTTCCTCGATGGTGCCGACCATGTAGAAGGCGACCTCGGGAAGGTGGTCGTACTCGCCCTCGCAAAGGCCCTTGAAGCCCTTGATGGTGTCGGCGAGGTCGACGAACTTGCCCGGCGCGCCGGTGAACACCTCGGCGACGTGGAAGGGCTGCGACAGGAAGCGCTCGATCTTGCGGGCGCGGGCGACCGCCAGTTTGTCCTCTTCCGACAGCTCGTCCATGCCGAGGATCGCGATGATGTCCTGCAGCGCCTTGTAGCGCTGGAGGATCTGCTGCACCTGGCGGGCGACGCCGTAATGCTCCTCGCCGACGATGCGCGGGTCGAGCATGCGCGAGGTCGAGTCGAGCGGATCGACCGCCGGATAGATGCCCTTCTCGGCGATCGAGCGCGACAGCACGGTGGTGGCGTCGAGATGCGCGAACGAGGTCGCCGGCGCCGGGTCGGTCAGGTCGTCGGCCGGCACGTAGATCGCCTGCACCGAGGTGATCGAGCCCTTGGTGGTGGTGGTGATGCGCTCCTGCAGCGCGCCCATGTCGGTGGCGAGCGTCGGCTGATAGCCCACCGCGCTCGGGATGCGGCCGAGCAGCGCCGACACTTCCGAGCCGGCCTGGGTGAAGCGGAAGATGTTGTCGACGAAGAACAGCACGTCCTGGCCCTGGTCGCGGAAGTGCTCGGCGACCGTCAGGCCGGTGAGGCCGACGCGGGCGCGGGCGCCGGGCGGCTCGTTCATCTGGCCGTAGACGAGCGCCGCCTTGGAGCCCTCGCCGCCGCCCTTCTTGTTGACGCCGGACTCGATCATCTCGTGATAGAGGTCGTTGCCCTCGCGCGTGCGCTCGCCGACGCCGGCGAACACCGAGTAGCCGCCATGCGCCTTCGCGACGTTGTTGATGAGCTCCATGATGAGCACGGTCTTGCCGACGCCGGCGCCGCCGAACAGGCCGATCTTGCCGCCCTTGGCGTAAGGCGCCAGCAGGTCGACGACCTTGATGCCGGTGACCAGGATCTCGGCTTCCGTCGACTGCTCGACATAGGCCGGGGCGTCCTGGTGGATGGCGCGGCGCGCCTTGGTCTTGACCGGGCCGGCCTCGTCGACCGGCTCGCCGATGACGTTGATGATGCGGCCGAGCGTCTCGTCGCCGACCGGCACCGAGATCGGCGCCCCGGTGTCGGCGACCGGCTGGCCGCGCACGAGGCCCTCGGTGGAGTCCATGGCGATGGTGCGCACGGTGTTCTCGCCGAGATGCTGCGCGACCTCGAGGACCAGGCGGTTGCCGCCATTGTCGGTCTCGAGCGCGTTCAGGATCGCCGGCAGCTCGCCGTCGAAGCGCACGTCGACGACCGCGCCCATCACCTGCGCGACGCGGCCGGCGCCGGAGATCTTGGCCGCGCTCTTCGGCGCCGCCCTGGTGGCAGCCTTCGCGGGCGCCTTGGCCGGAGCCTTCCTGGCCGGAGGAGCCTTCTTGGCCGCGGGCTTGCTCGTGCTCGGTTTCGCCATCGTCTTGGTCCCTTGTGAAAGCCGGTTCTGTTTAGAGCGCCTCGGCGCCCGAAATGATCTCGATCAGTTCCTTGGTGATCTGCGCCTGCCGCTGGCGGTTGTAGCTCAGCGTCAGCCTGTCGATCATGTCGCCCGCGTTGCGGGTCGCGCTGTCCATGGCGCTCATCCGCGCGCCCTGCTCGCTCGCCGCGTTCTCGAGCAGCGCGCGGAAGATCTGCACCGAGATGTTGCGCGGCAGCATCTCGGCGAGGATCTCGTTCTCGTCGGGCTCGTATTCGTAGAAGATCTGCTCGCCCGCGCCCTCGTCCTCGACCTTGGCGGGGATGAGCTGCTGGGCGGTCGGGATCTGCTGGATCACCGACTTGAACTCGGAGAAGAACAGCGTCGCGACGTCGAACTCGCCGGCCTCGAACATCTCGAACAGCCGCGCCGAGACGCGCTCCGCCTCGCCGTAGCCGACCGAGCGCATGCCCTTGAAGTCGATGGTCTCGACGATCTGCTTGGGGAACAGCCGGCGCAGGATGTCGTAGCCCTTGCGGCCGACGCAGAAGAACTTCACTTCCTTGCCGTCGGCCATCAGCCGCGTCGCGTGGTCGCGCGCCTTGCGGGCGATCGAGGAGTTGAAGGCGCCGCACAGGCCGCGCTCGGCGGTGGCGACGACCAGCAGGTGGACCTTGTCCTGGCCGGTGCCGGCGAGCAGGCGCGGCGCGCCCTCCTGGCCCATCAACGGCCGGGCGAGGTTGGTCATCACGCGGCCCATGCGCTGGGCATAGGGACGCGCGGCCTCGGCCGCGGTCTGGGCGCGGCGAAGCTTCGCCGCGGCCACCATCTGCATGGCCTTGGTGATCTTCTGCGTCGCCTTGACCGAGGCGATGCGGTTGCGAAGATCCTTGAGAGACGCCATTCGAACCTGTTCCCGCTATCCGCCGATCACGCTCAGGCGAAGTTCTTGGCGTAGGCGTCGATCGCCGCCTTCAGCCGGTCGCGCAGCTCGTCGGTGAGCTCCCGCTTGTCGCGGATCGCGTCGAGGATGTCGCTGTGCTTGTCGCGCATCACCGCCAGCAGGCCGTGCTCGAACTCGCCGACCTTGTTGACCGGCAGCGGATCGAGATAGCCGTTGACGCCGGCGAAGATGACGGCGACCTGCTCCTCGACCTTGAGCGGCGAGAACTGCGGCTGCTTGAGCAGCTCGGTCAGGCGCGCGCCGCGGTTCAGCAGGCGCTGGGTGGCGGCGTCGAGGTCGGAGCCGAACTGCGCGAAGGCGGCCATCTCGCGATACTGCGCGAGCTCGCCCTTGATGGTGCCGGCGACCTGCTTCATCGCCTTGATCTGCGCCGACGAGCCGACGCGGCTGACCGACAGGCCGACATTCACCGCCGGGCGGATGCCCTGGTAGAACAGGTCGGTCTCGAGGAAGATCTGGCCGTCGGTGATCGAGATCACGTTGGTCGGGATGTAGGCCGACACGTCGTTGGCCTGGGTCTCGATGACCGGCAGCGCGGTCAGCGAGCCGGCGCCGTTGTCGTCGTTGAGCTTCGCGGCGCGCTCGAGCAGGCGCGAATGAAGGTAGAAGACGTCGCCCGGATAGGCCTCGCGTCCCGGCGGGCGGCGCAGCAGCAGCGACATCTGGCGATAGGCGACGGCCTGCTTGGAGAGGTCGTCATAGACCATCAGCGCGTGCATGCCGTTGTCGCGGAAATACTCGCCCATGGTGCAGCCGGTGAACGGCGCCAGGAACTGCATCGGCGCCGGGTCGGAGGCGGTCGCGGCGACGACGATGGAATATTCCATCGCGCCGTTGTCCTCGAGCGTCTTCACGAGCTGGGCGACGGTCGAGCGCTTCTGGCCGATGGCGACGTAGACGCAGTAGAGCTTGCGGCTCTCGTCGCCGGTGGCGTTGACCGACTTCTGGTTCAGCATCGCGTCGAGCGCCACCGCGGTCTTGCCGGTCTGGCGGTCGCCGATGATCAGCTCGCGCTGGCCGCGGCCGATCGGGATCAGCGCGTCGATGGCCTTGAGGCCGGTCTGCATCGGCTCGTGCACCGACTTGCGGGGAATGATGCCGGGCGCCTTGACGTCGACCCGCTTGCGCTCCTTGGCCTTGATCGGGCCCTTGCCGTCGATCGGGTTGCCGAGCGCGTCGACGACGCGGCCGAGCAGCTCCTTGCCGACCGGGGCGTCGACGATGGCGCCGGTCCGCTTGACGGTGTCGCCTTCCTTGATGTCGCGGTCGGAGCCGAAGATGACGATGCCGACATTGTCGGTCTCGAGGTTGAGCGCCATGCCGCGGATGCCGCCGGGGAACTCGACCATCTCGCCGGCCTGCACGTTGTCGAGGCCGTAGACGCGGGCGATGCCGTCGCCGACGGAGAGCACCTGGCCCACTTCGGAGACCTGCGCCTCCTTGCCGAAATTCTTGATCTGCTCCTTCAGGATGGAGGAGATTTCAGCGGCCCGAATATCCATCAGCCGACCTCTTTCATTGCGAGCTTGAGTGAATTGAGTTTGGTGCGGATCGACGTGTCGACCATGCGGCTGCCGACCTTCACGATCAGGCCGCCGATGAGCGAGGGATCGACGCGTTCCTTGAGCGAGACGTCCTTGCCGACCGCCGACTTGAGGGCGGCCTTGAGCGCCTT
>JBFWXZ010000156.1:0-7745 GCA_050186955.1 Flavobacteriaceae bacterium | reverse complement strand
CTCCCCGGATTGCTGTAGGAGCTCGATTCGGTGCTCTGGTTCACATAGGGGTTGTTCAGCGATTGCTGATACGCGGCGGTGAGCTGCTGCTGCACCTCCTGCGAGTCGAGCAGTTGCTGGACGGTCTGCGCTTCCGAAAGCGGGGTGTCGAGCGCCGATTGCAGGACCAGCCGGGTGCCGACCTGCGACACCGTGCCGATAAGCTCGCCGGTCGTCAGGTTGAAGAGCTGATAGGTGCCGACATGGTCCGAATTCGGGTCGGGCAGGATGGCGAACTGGGTCGCGCCGTCATTGGCGACGATGACGTAGGGCGCGGTGCCGCGGATGCCCATCGTCGCCACCGGCGTGTTGATCTTCATGTCGCCGGTCGGCGCGACCTGGCCGGCGACGAAGGAGAAGCCGCCCTGGACGAGGCTGAACACCATCGAGTTGTTGCCGCCGCCGGGCTCGTAGATCATGCTGTCGAGCACCATCCGCGCGTCGGCGGACATGGTGAAGACCGTGCCGTCGGCGAAGGTGATGGCGAGATGCGTGCCGCCGCCGGTCTGGATGATGTCGCCCTGGTAGACGGTGTCGCCGGTCTTCAGATCGCTGACCGTGCCGTTCTCGTGGGTCGCCGTCGCCGTGCCGTCGAGCTGCTCGACGACGCCGATCTTCTTCAGATCGGCGCCGGCTGCCGGCCCGGTCTGGGCGTAGAGCTGCAGCGCCGAGGCGTCCGACAGCGCACGCACCGTCTGGCCGCTCAGCAGCGCGCCGGCCGGCGAGGCGAGCGCCGGCAGCTCGGCATGGGAGAAATAGCCGCGGATCAGCAGCGCCGGCCCGCTTTCGTCGCTCAGCAGCAGATCGCTGCCGACGCGCTCGTAGCCGGCGTTGAAAAGCAGGTGCGCGTCGCCGACCTCGGTCAGCCGCGCATGCGAGTCGATCTCCGTGAGACCGCGGGAAGCGTGCGGAAATCCCGCAGACATGTCTTGTCCGCCGAAGAATTTCATGGCTTGCGTCGCTCGCCCGTCCCTGTTCCCCGAGAAAAGACGGTGCAAGAGGGCGGAGGCAGGCCGTCCGCCTGTTGCTACCGGTTGCGTGGCGGAATATACTTGCTAAATTACTTTGCGTAAACTGGGTTTGACCTGAAGAGAGTTCGAAAAATACACAAGTAAAGCCTCGACATTGTGAAGTAATAATAAGGTTATTTTGCCTATATTATGATCATGGCGAGGCGAGAGAAAGCAAGGCCGTAGTAACCTCTGGTTAACGTATTCGTTAAGCGAGGCTTGGGCAGGATTTCGAGGGCGCCGTCTGTCTCGGGGGACGGCGAATCCACGGCGGCATAAGACGAAATTTCCAGGAAAACTGGAAAAACGGGCGGGGCGTTACGGATGAGGAAGTCGACAGCTTTCGGCTGTGCGTTGCTGGCGGGCGTGTTCCTCACTGCCCCTGCGGAAGCCATAACGCTGCCGCAGGCGGTTCGCCTCGCCGTCGAAACCCATCCCAGCGTGCTCGCGGCCAGATACAATCGCCGCGCCACCGCCTTCGAGATGCGGCAGTCGCAGGGCCGGCTGTTTCCCACCGTCACCCTCGACGCCGATTACGGCGCCCAGCGCATCGACCGGCCCAACGGCCTGGCGCCCGAGCGCAACGATCTGTGGCGCGACGCCCGCGAGGTCAAGCTGACGGTCCGGCAGGTCCTGTTCAACGGCTGGACGCGCGCCAACGACATCTACCGCAACGCGGCGCGCATCGACGCCGCGGCGCTGCGGCTGCTCCAGCGTTCCGAGGTCGCCGCGCTGAACGCCGTCGAGGCCTATATCGACGTCGATCGCCATGCCCGGCTGCTCTCCATCGCCCACGAGAATGTCGAGCGCCATCGCGGCATCCTCACCCAGGTCATGCAGCTCGTCGACGGCGGCAAGGCGCCGGAAAGCGATATCGGCCAGACCCAGGAGCGGGTCGCCGCCGCGGAAGCCGTCGAGGCGCAGGTGCTGCAGGCCTATCAGGAGGCCGTCGCGAAGTTCCGCGAGGCGATCGGCGAGGCGCCGTCGAACCTCGCCGGCGTGCCGATGCCCGGCCATCTGCCGCGCACCCGCGACGAGGCGATCCGCGGCGCGCTCGCCAACAATCCGGCGATCCGCGCCGCCGATGCCGATGTCGAGGTCGCGGAACTGGCGCTGAAGCAGAGCCGCGGCGCCTATTTCCCGACGATCGGGCTCGAGGGCTCGGCCCGCTTCGGCGAGGATCTCAACGCCGTGCCCGGCCAGGACGACGAATACATCGCCCGCATCACCCTGACCTGGAACATCTTCGACGGCGGCATACGCCGCAGCCGCGAGGCCGAGCTGCAGCAGCGCGTCGGCGAGGCGCGCAGCGAGCAGGCTGTGAGGGTCCGCACCACCGGCCTCGGCGTCGACCGCGCATTCGCCGCCTACTACACCGGCTCGGCGCGCGTCGACGTGGTCGACCGGCAGGTCGCCGCCAGCCGCCGGATCGTCGACGCCTATTCCGAGGAATACCGCCTTTCCAAGCGCAGCCTGCTCGATCTGCTCGACGCCGAGAGCGCGCTGTTCAGCAACCGGTTCCAGGCCACCAGCCTGCGGGCGCTGCGCACCTTCGGCGGCTACCAGCTTCTCGCCACCATGGGCCTGCTGCTCGACGAGTTCGGCATCGAGCCGCCGCCGGAAACCGAAACGGGCAATCTCGAGCGCCTGCACTCGAACATCTTCGACGTGCGCATCGAGCCGCTGTCGGATGGCAATCCGCTCGAATAGGGTTCTCCCATGTGCGCCGGCCGCGTCGCGGCGGCCGGGTCGCGCGGGGGCTTGTTGATGCGTAGGACAGAACAGGAAAGCGAAGCCGCCCCGCAGGCGCCGGCCGCCGCCGCGCCCGGTCCGCTGGACGATCATCTCCTCTACTGCCTCGGTCATGTCGCGCGGGTGTTCGGGCGCCCCTTCTCGCGCGCCGCGATCCTCGCCGGCCTGCCGCTGCGCGGCAGCCGGCTGAGCGTCGATCTCTTCGCCCGCGCCGCGGCCAGGGCCGGCATCGTCGCCCGCGTGGTCGAGCGCCGCCTCGCCGACATCCCGCCGACCGTCGCCCCCTTCATCGTGCTGACGCGCAGCGGCGACGCGGCGGTGGTGAGCCGGGTCGAGCCGCAGACCGGCATGCTCGACGTCGTCTTCCCGCAGCGCTCCGCCGAGACCCACAAGGTGCCGCGCGACGAGTTGCAGGCGAAGATCCTCGGCCACGTCATCTACGTGACGCCCGAGGACGACGAGAAGGTCCGCGCCGCCGGCCGCCACTGGCTCTGGCCGACGGTGCGCCGCTTCTGGCCGTCATGGACGCAGATCGCGCTGGCCGCCCTTTTCATCAACCTGCTCGGCCTCGCCGTGCCGCTCTTCGTGATGAACGTCTACGACCGCGTCATCCCGAATTTCGCCCTGCCCACCCTGTGGGCGCTGGCCATCGGCGTCTCGGTGGCGCTCGTCTTCGAATTCATGTTCCGCCTGCTGCGCACGCTCACCCTCGACCGCGCCGGGCGGCGCGTCGACATGCGGGTCGCCGCCGACCTCTTCGAGCACGCGATGGGCCTGCGCATGGCGAGCCGCATGCAGCCGGCGGGCGCGGTGTCGAACCTCATCCGCGAGTTCGAGACGGTGCGCGACTTCTTCACCTCCGCCAGCATCGTCGCCGCCACCGACCTCCTGTTCATCGGCATCTTCGTCGCCGTGCTGTGGCTGATCGTCGGGCCGCTGGCCTGGGTGCCGCTGGTCGCCGTGCCGGTGGTGATCGTGTTCGCCCTGCTGGTGCAGTTCCCGCTGTCGCGCTCGGTCGAGCGCACGCAGGAGCAGAGCGCGCGCCGCCAGTCGATCCTCGTCGAGAGCCTCGTCGGCATCGAGAGCATCAAGGCCGCCGGCGGCGAGGGCGTCGTCCAGCGCAAGTGGGAGGAGGCGGTGGCGGCGACCGCGCGCGCCAGCGCCTCGGCGCGGCTGTGGTCGGCGCTGGCGCTCTACTTCACCACCTCGGTGCAGCAGGCCGTCAGCGTCGTCGTCATCGTCTGGGGCGTCTTCCTCGTCACCGGCGGCGACATCACCATCGGCGCGCTGATTGCCGCCAACATCCTGTCGAGCCGCATCCTGAGCCCGCTCGGGCAGATCGCCACCACCATCGCCCGCGCCCAGCAGGCCTTCTCGGCGATGCGCGGCATCTCCGGGCTGATGGCGCTCGATTCCGAGCTCCGGCCGCGCATCGTCTCCGGCCGCGCCATCGGCGAGGCCTCCATCGAGTTCCGCGGCGTCTCCTTCACCTATCCCGGCGCCGGCAGGCCGACCCTCGACGATGTCGCCCTCACCATCCGGCCCGGCGAGCGCGTCGGAATCATCGGCCGCATCGGTTCCGGCAAGACCACCTTCGGCAAGCTGCTCGCCGGTTTCCACGAGGTGTCCTCCGGCACCCTGCTGATCGGCGGGCTCGACAGCCGCGCCTATGAGATCGCCGATCTCAGGCAGGCGGTCGCCTATGTGCCGCAGGAGGCCGACATCTTCGCCGGCACCCTGCGCGACAACATCCTTCTCGGCGCGCCCGGAGCCGCCGAGGAAGCCGTCGCCGAGGCCGCCCGCATCGCCGGCGTCGACGCCTTCGCCGCAACCGATCCGCTCGGCCTCGCCATGCCGGTCGGCGAGCGCGGGCGGGGCTTGTCCGGCGGCCAGCGGCAGGCGCTGGCGCTGGCGCGCATGCTGGCGCGCGAGCCGCGCATCCTCTTCCTCGACGAATCCTCCAACGCCATGGACGGCACCAGCGAGGCGCAGCTCGTCGCCCGGCTGGAGAAATGGCTCGGCCCCGACCGCACCCTCATCGTCTCGACCCATCGCGGCGCCTTCCTCAACCATGTCGGCAGGCTAATCGTCCTCGACCAGGGACGGGTCGTCGCCGACGGCCCGCGCGACAAGGTGCTGGCGACGCTGCAGGCCGGCGCCAGGCAGGCCGCGAGGCAACCTGTCGTCAAGCCGCGCGCCACCGGCTCGATCCACACCAAGGCCGCGCCATGAGGCAGCACCGCGAGGATCTGGCCTTCACCAACGACGTGCGCGCCGCCGTCGCCGAGCGCGGCACGCGCGGCGGCTGGGTGCAGATATTTGTCGTCGCCCTGGCGCTCGCCGCCGCCCTCGGCTGGGCGTCCTACGCGACGCTCGACGAGGTGACGAGCGGGCAGGGAACCGTCATCCCCTCCTCGCAGACCCAGGTCGTGCAGTCGCTGGAGCCCGGCATCGTCCGCGCCATCGAGGTGCGCGAGGGCGATCTGGTCGAGGAGGGGCAGGTGTTGCTGCGCATCGACGATACCGCGGCTTCCTCCGATCTCGGCGAGCTGCGCGAGCGCCGCAACGCCATCGAGGCGCTGGTCGCGCGGCTGGAGGCCGAGGCCGGCGGCGCCGAGGCGATGGCGGTCGACCCGGCGCTCGAGGAGGCGGCGCCCGACCGCGTCGCCGCCGAGAAGGCGAGCTTCCTCGCCCGCCGCCAGCGCGTCGCGCAGGAGGAAGCCGTCCTGCAATTGCAGCTCTCGCAGCGCCGGCAGGAGCTGAACGAGCTGAAGGCGCGCGAGGAGAAGCTGGTGGCGACCCGTACGCCGCTTGCCCGCGAGGTCGAGCTGACGCAACAGCTCCGCAAGCGCGGCGTCGTTCCCGAGATCGACATGCTGCGGCTGGAGCGCCAGCTCGCCGAGGTCGACGGTGAGATCGCCTATACGCGCGCCGGCATCCCGCGCGCCGAGGCGGCGATCGACGAGGCGGAGGCGCGTTTCGCCGCCGCCGGCGCGACCGTCCGGGCGGAGGCCCGCGAGGGCCTCGCCAAGGCCCGCGCCGAGCTCGCGGTGCTCGAGGAATCGCGCCGCGGCGCCAGCGACCGCGTGACCCGCACCGTGCTGCGCAGCCCGGCTCGCGGCATCGTCAACAAGGTGTCCGTCACCTCCATCGGCGCCGTGGTCCAGCCCGGCACCGACATCGTCGCCATCATCCCGGTCGACGACACGCTGCTGGTCGAGGCCGAGGTGCGCCCCAAGGACGTCGCCTTCATCCGCCCCGGCCAGCCGGCCCGGGTCAAGCTCACCGCCTACGACTATCTGATCTACGGCTCGCTGAAGGGGACCGTGGAGCGCGTCAGCGCCGACACCTTCGCGACGACGCGCGGCGAGACCTTCTACCGCGTCGTGGTCCGGACCGAGGGCGGCTTCGCCGACCGCGCCGGCAACGAGCTGCCGATCATTCCCGGCATGACCGGCACCGTCGACATCCAGACCGGCGAGCGCACGGTGCTGCAATATGTGCTGAAGCCGCTCAACCGCATGCGGCACGAGGCGCTGCGCGAAAGATAGCCCCGCTCAATCGTCGGAAACGACGATCATGCCTTCCCGCAGCGGATATTCCTCCAGATTCTCGCCCGGTCCGTCGCGGTCGGCGATCAGGAACGAGGTCCCGCGGCTGAGCGCGATCAGCGGGTGATGCCACGCGCCGCGGCGGAAATTGACGCCCTGCCGCCGCGCCCGGAAGGCGCGGAACGAGCGCGGTTCGGCCGGATCCCCGGCCACGACCACCAGATACGGGTCGTCCTGCAGCGGCATGAAGGCCTGGCTGCCGAGCGGATGGCGCTCCATCAACATGACGTCGAGCGGCAGCTTTCGCGCATCCGCCCGGAAGATCGACAGCACGGCGGTGCCCTCGGGATCGGTATCGATCTCGGCGAGGCGGTGGAAGCGCCGCGCCGTGCCCTGGTTGATCGCGATACTGTCGCGGCCCTCGGTATCGAGGATCTCGCCGAAGGGCGCGAAGCCCGCCGCCGTCAGCGGCTCCGGCCTGAGCGTCAGCGTCACGGCGCCCGCCTTCCGAACAGGCGCAGCCGGCTGACCCCGCCGTCGGGAAAGATGTTGAGGCGCACATGGCTGACCGGTCCCGCCGGTCTCGCGTCGAAATCGTGGATCGCGTCGGCGGTCAGCGGCGTCTTGTCCAGCAGCAGCGGCCAGTCCTGCGAGGCGGCCGCGAAATCGGACGGTATCGAGTCGCTATCGAGGAGGGCGGCCTGCAGCGAGCAGGTGTCGGGGAAATTGCCCTTGAAATGCGCGGTGTCGATCTGGATGCGCTCTACCGTTCCCGGCGCGCCGAGGCGGATGATGCACCAGTCATGGCCCGGCTCGCGCCGCCTGCGGGTCTCCCAGCCGTCGCCCATGTCGACGCCGCGTCCCGGCGCCAGCAGCGATTGCGGCGCCCCGTAGTGGCTGTCGTTCCATTGCACGGGCATCGCGCCGTTGACGAGCGCCGCCAGGTCGATCGGCCCGTCGCCAGCCCGCGTCCAGTCCGGCAGGATCTCGCCATAGACCCTGAGCCGCGCCACCCCGCCGTCGGGAACGATGTCGAGCTTCAACCGGGTGACGGGCTTCGGATCGGCGATCCTGACCAGATTGTGGCTATCGCCCTTGAGCGCGATCTCGCCGGTGAGGTCGAACCAGTCGCCGTCCTCGCCGTCGGCGCCCCACAGCCGCGCCTTCGGCGGGTAGTTGCCGGTGAAGAAGCTGGTGTCGATGTCGACGCGCCGCGCCACGCCCCTCAGGCCGAGCGCGATCACCGCGTGGTCGAAGCCCTCGACGCGCTTGCGCCGGCTTTCCCAGCCGTCCATCCACTTGCCGTGGTCGTCGTAGCGCCCCTCGGCGAAGATCGGCGGCGCCGGGTCGAGCATGCGCTCCTTCGGCCCGAAGAAATCGTCGGTGGCGAACA
>JBFWXZ010000155.1:0-7754 GCA_050186955.1 Flavobacteriaceae bacterium | reverse complement strand
GGGCCGTCCGGCGCCCAAGGCGCTCGACCTCTATGCGGTGTCGGATCGCGGCGTCTATCGCCCCGGCGAGGATGTCGAGCTGACCGCGCTGGTGCGCAACGCCAAAGCCGAGGCCGTCTCCGGCACACCGCTGACGCTGATCCTCACGCGCCCCGACGGGGTCGAGCACTCGCGCGCCGTCGTTGCCGATTCCGGTCTCGGCGGCCACCATGCGACCGTCACCCTGTCGGCGTCGGCCATGCGCGGCCAGTGGCGCGCCGGCTTCCATACCGATCCGGAGGCCGAGCCGCTTGTCGAGGTTCGTTTCCTGGTCGAGGACTTCCAGCCCGAGCGGCTCGACTTCGATCTCGCCTCCGACAGCGAAATCATCGACATCGACAGCCCTGGTGCGGTGTCGCTGAAGGCGCGCTTCCTCTATGGCGCGCCGGCCGCCGACCTCGCCATCGAGGGCGAGACGAAGCTTTCCTCCACGCAGCGCATCCCGGCGTTCCCCGGCTATCTCTTCGGCCTCGAGGACGAGGCCTTCGAGCCGCTGATCGAGCCCGTTGAATCCGGCATCACGACCGGCGAGGATGGCAGCGCCGAGCTGTCGGTGAACATGCCCGAGGTGCCGCCCTCGAGCCTGCCCATGGAGGCGGAAATCCATATCCGCGTCCTCGATCCGGGCGGCCGGCCTGTCGAGCGCACGCTGAAGCGGCCCGTCGCCTCCGGCGGCGCCCGCCTCGGCATCAAGCCGCTCTTCGACGGTTCGGTCGAGCAGGGCGGCAACGCCCGCTTCGAGCTGATCGCCGTCGACCAGTCGGGCGGCCGCGTCGCCGCGCCGAAGGTGCGCTGGGAACTCTCCGAGCGCGAGACCCGCTTCCAGTGGTACCAGGCCGACGGCCAGTGGAACTACGAGCCCGTCGTCACCACGAAACGGGTGGCCAGCGGCGACGTCGACGTCGCCGCCGACGGCCAGGCGATCATCGAGGCGCCGGTCGGCTGGGGCGGCTACGAACTCTCCGTCCACGCCGACGGGGCGCTGCCCGCCAGCACCGCCTTCGACGCCGGCTGGTACGTCTCGGCGCGCGCCGAGGATACGCCCGACGTGATGAAGGTGGCGCTCGACAAGCAGCGATACGCGGTCGGCGAGACGGCGAAGGTGCGCCTGACGCCGCGCTTCGCCGGCACCGCGCTGGTGATGGTCGTCGACGACCGGCTGATCTCCATGACCACCATCGAGGTGCCCGAGGACGGCGCCGAGGTCTCGCTGCCGGTGACGGCGGAATGGGGGCCGGGCGCCTATGTCACGGCGATGCTCTACCGGCCGATGGATATCGCCGCGAAGCGCATGCCGGGCCGCGCCATCGGCCTGCAATGGGCCTCCGTCGATCCGGCCGAGCGCAAGCTCGGCCTCGCCATCGACGCGCCCGACACCGTGCGCCCGCGCGGCGCCGTGCCGGTGAAGCTGACGATCGCCGGCCTGCCCGCCGGCGAGACCGCCTATCTGACGCTCGCCGCCGTCGATGTCGGCATCCTCAACCTGACCGAGCACCCGGTTCCCGATCCCGACGGCTACTATTTCGGCCAGCGCCGTCTCGGCGTCGGCATCCGCGACCTCTACGGCCGGCTGATCGACCGCATGCAGGGCGCCCCCGGCACCGTGCGCTCGGGCGGCGATGGCGGGCTCGCCCGCTTCGACACGCCGCCGCCGAGCGACGATCTCGTCGCCTTCCATTCCGGCGTCGTCACCGCCGGCCCGGACGGCAGCGTCACCGTCGACGTCGATCTGCCCGACTTCAACGGCACGGTGCGGCTCGCCGCCATGGCGTGGACCGCCGCCGGCGTCGGCCATGCCAGCCGCGAGATGGTGGTGCGCGATCCGGTCGTCGTGCTCGCCAGCGCGCCGCATTTCCTGCAGCCCGGCGACAGGTCGCGCATCGCGCTCGACCTCGCCCATGCCGATGGCCCCGCCGGCCTCGTCCGCGTCTCGGTCGAGGGCGACGGCATCGACATCCCCTCCGACGCCGACAAGGCGGTCGAGCTCGCCGCCGGCGAGCGCCGGCAGCTCATCGTCCCGCTCGTCGCCGGCGATGTCGGCGACCACAGCGTCACCGTGCATCTGACCACGCCCGACGGCACCGAGCTCGCCAAGACGATCCGCCTGCCGGTGCGCGCCAACGAGCCGCCGGTCGCCCGCATCGTCGAGGCCGACATCGCCCCCGCCGGCAGCCTCACCCTCGACGAGGGCCTGCTCGACGGGATGATCGCCGGCACCGCGAAGCTCGCCGTCTCCGTCGGCGGGCAGGGCGACATCGACGTGCCCGGCCTCGTCGCCATGCTCGACCGCTACCCCTATGGCTGCACCGAGCAGCTGACCAGCCGCGCCATGCCGCTCGTCTATCTCGACGACGTCGCCCGCGTGGCGGGCCTGGAAGGCGACGACGAGGCGGTCGAGCGGGTCTCCAAGGCGATCCCGCTGATCCTCGCCAACCAGTCCTCCAACGGCGGCTTCACGCTGTGGGGCTCGGGCGACGCCAACGATCTGTGGCTCGATTCCTACGTCACCGAGTTCCTGACGCGGGCGCGGGAGAAGGGCTTCGCCGTGCCCGACACGGCGTTTAGGCTCGCCCTCGACAATCTGCGCAACCGCCTCGCCTACGCGCCGGAATTCGAGTCCGGCGGCGAGGACATCGCCTATGCGCTCTACGTGCTCGCCCGCAACGGCCGCGCCGCCATCGGCGACCTGCGCTACTACGCCGAGGCCAAGCTCGACGCCTTCGCGACGCCGATGGCCAAGGCCCAGCTCGGCGCGGCGCTGGCGCTCTATGGCGACCGCCAGCGCGCCGCGACGACGCTCGCCGCCGCCTGGCGCTCGATTCGTCAGGACGACGATCCCTCCTCGTGGCGCAGCGACTACGGCTCGAAGCTGCGCGACGGCGCGGCGGTGCTGACGCTCGCCGCCGAGAGCGGTGTCGAAGCGGTGGATATCGGCGCGCTCGGCGCCGAGGTCGGCCGCGCCTTCGATGCCCGCAAGCACACCTCGACCCAGGAGCAGGTCTGGCTGACGCTCGCCGCCAACGCGCTGCAGAAGCGCGCCGCGCCGATCAGGCTCGAGGTCAACGGCCAGGCGGTCGAGGGCCGCTACGCCGCGACCCTCGACGGCGTCGACATCGCCGCCGCCCCGCTCGCCGTCGCCAATCTGTCGGAGCGCCCCGCCGCCGCCCGCGTCACCATCACCGGCGTCCCGGCGACGCCCGAGCCCGCCGGCGGCGAGGGCTACGCCATCGAGCGCGCCTATTTCGATCTCGACGGCAACCCGGTCGTTCCGACCGACATCGCGCTCGGCACCCGCCTCGTCGCGGTGCTGACGGTGACGACGACGCAGTCGCGCTCGGCCCGCCTGATCGTCAACGACCCGCTGCCGGCCGGCTTCGAGATCGACAATCCGAGCCTGATCCGCGGCGGCGAGGTGCCGGCGCTGGAGGAACTGGACCTGGTCGAGGAGACGGCGCGCACCGAGTTCCGCTCCGACCGTTTCGTCGCCGCCATCGACCGTTCGGGCGGCGATGCGACCGAGTTCCAGCTCGCCTATGTCGTGCGCGCGGTGTCGCCGGGCAGCTTCGCTCATCCCGCCGCCCAGGTGGAGGACATGTACCGGCCGGAGTTCCGCGCCCGCACGGCATCGGGCCGGGTCGAGATCGTCGGCCCGCTGCGCTGATGGCAACCTTGCGCAAAAGCGCGGCCGCGGCGCTCGTCGCGGCCTCGCTGGCGACGCTCGCGGGGCCCGCCGCGCTGCGCCATGCGCTCGATGTGCCGGCGCCGCCCGTCCCGGTGGAGACCGGGCGCACGGTGCTCGGCCGCGACGGCCTGCTGCTGCGCGCCTTTCCCGTCGCCGACGGCCGCTGGCGTCTCGGCGTCCGGCTGGAGGAGGTCGACCGCCGCTTCGTCGACATGCTGGTCGCCTATGAGGACCGCCGGTTCCGCGACCATGACGGCGTCGATGGCCGCGCCCTGCTGCGCGCCGCCTGGCAACTCGCCACCAGCGGCCGCATCGTTTCCGGCGCCTCGACGCTGACCATGCAGCTCGCCAGGCTGGAATCGGGCGCCGACACCCGCTCGCTTTCCGGCAAGTTGGCGCAGATCGCCCGCGCCCGCGCCATCGAGCGCTCC
Organism: Flavobacteriaceae bacterium; assembly: GCA_050186955.1. Taxonomy (GTDB): domain Bacteria; phylum Pseudomonadota; class Alphaproteobacteria; order Rhizobiales; family Tepidamorphaceae; genus JACKJP01. Next base: position 3,602 of record JBFWXZ010000155.1, on the reverse strand, counting down.
GCCAGCAAGGACGAGATCCTCGAGCGCTACCTCACGCTCGCTCCCTATGGCGGCAATATCGAGGGCGTGCGCGCCGCCTCGCTGGCTTATTTCGGCAAGGAGCCGCGCCGCCTGAGCGCCGCCGAGGCGGCGCTGCTGGTCGCCCTGCCGCAGTCGCCGGAGGCGCGCCGTCCCGATCGCGACCGCAAGGCTGCCCGCGCCGCCCGCGACCGCGTGCTCGACCGCGCGCTTGAGGCCGGCGTCGTTACCGCGGCGGAGGCCCGCGCGGCGCGCCGCGAACCGGTTCCCGGCCGCGCCATGCTTCCCGTCCACGCCGCCCATCTCGCCGGCGAGCTGGCGCGTTCCGTGCCGGCCGGCGCGGCGGTCGGGACCGCCATCGACACCGGCCTGCAACTGCGGCTGGAGGAACTCGCCCGCGCCGCCGCCCATCGCCTGGGGCGCGACATCTCGCTCGCCATCCTCGTCGCCGACAGCGTCAGCGGCGAGATCCGCGCGTCCATAGGCTCGCCGGACATCTTCGATGCCCGCCGCGACGGCTATGTCGACATGACCGCGCGCCCGCGCTCGCCGGGCTCGGCCCTGAAGCCGCTGATCTACGCGCTCGCCTTCGACGCCGGCCTCGCCCATCCCGAGACGCTGATCGAGGACCGCCCGGCGAGCTTCGCCGGCTACCGGCCGGAGAATTTCGACCGCGAGTTCCGCGGCACGGTCAGGGTGCGCGAGGCCTTGCAGCTTTCCCTCAACGTGCCGGCGGTGCGGCTGCTGGAGGCGGTCGGGCCGGCGCGCATGGTCGCCGCCATGCGCCGCGCTGGCGCGCACCCGCTCGTCGGCGGCTATTCGCCGCCCGGCCTCGCCATCGGCCTCGGCGGCGTCGGCGTCACCCTGCGCGATCTCGTCGCCATCCATGCCGGGCTGGTGCGCGGCGGCCGCCCGGTGGCGCTGACACCGCTGCCGGCGAAATCCGTATCCGCGGGGGCGGAGATCGTGTCGCCGCTCGCCGCCTGGGAGGTGGTCGACGTGCTCGCCGGCGCGCCGACGCCGGGCCATGTGCGCGGCGGTCGCATCGCCTTCAAGACCGGCACCTCCTACGGCTACCGCGACGCCTGGGCGGTCGGCGCCGACGGCCGCCACGTCATCGGCGTCTGGGTCGGGCGTCCCGACGGCGCGCCGATGCCCGGCATGATCGGCCTCGACGCCGCCGCGCCGGTCATGTTCGACGCCTTCGCGCGGCTGGAGAAGATCGTCCCGCTGCTCGCCCCGCCGCCCGGCGCGAGGCGCCTGACCACCGCCGAGCTGCCGCCCGTGCTGCAGCGCTTCGGCGGCCCGGTGCGCCGCGCCGCCGCGCCTTCCGGCCCCGCCATCGCCTTCCCGCCCGACGGCGCGCGGGTCGAGACCGGCGACCGGCTGGAAAGGATAGCCCTCAAGGTCCGCGGCGGCCGTCCGCCCTTCGTCTGGCTCGCCGACGGCGTGCCGGTCGCCGCCGCCGAGCGCGGCCGCCAGCACCTCTTCGCGCCGTCCTCCAGCGGCTACGTCACGCTGACGGTGATCGACGGCGACGGGGCCTCGGCGCGCGCAACCGTCTTCGTCGACCGCGCCTCCCCCTGATTGCCAGCGCGCGAGCGAGGCGGTATCGCTTTGCCCGACATGAAGCAGAACGCCGACACCTTCGACATCGCCGAGCGCGCCCGCTCCATCGTCGCGCGCGAGCGCGAGGGGCTTGTGGCTCTCGAAACCGCCATCGACGGCGAGGTCGAGAAGGCGGTGAACCTGATCCTGCTGAGCCGCGGGCGCCTCGTCGTCACCGGCATCGGCAAGTCGGGCCATATCGGGCGCAAGCTGTCCGCCACCTTCGCCTCCACCGGCACGCCGAGCTTCTTCGTCCATGCCGGCGAGGCCGCCCATGGCGATCTCGGCATGATCACGCCCGAGGACGTGGTGCTGGCGATCTCCAATTCCGGCACCTCGAAGGAGCTCGCCGCCGTCACCGACTACTGCTCGGCGCAGGCGATCCCGCTCATCGCCATCACCATGAAGCCGTCGAGCCGGCTGGCGAAATCCGCCGCCGCCGTGCTGCTGCTGCCGGAGGTCGAGGAGGTCTGCCCGATCAATCTCGCGCCGACCACCTCGGCGCTGATGACGCTGTCGATCGGCCACGTGCTGGCGGTCATCCTGATGGAGATGCGCGGCTTCCAGGACACCGATTTCGCCCAGTTCCACCCCGGCGGACGGCTCGGGATGCAGCTCACCACAGTCGCCCGCTTCCTCGCCGACCACGCCGGCGAGGCGCCCTTCGTGCCGCCCGACGCGCGCCTCGACCGGGTCATGGCGACCTTCGCCGAGACCGCCATGGGCTGCGTCGCCGTGGTGTCGCCCGGCGACGGGGCGCTGCTCGGCATCATCACCGAGGGCGATTTGCGCCGCGCCTACGCGCCCGATCTCTTCGACAAGACGGCCGCCGACATCATGACGCGCGATCCGATGACGCTGTCGCCGCAGGCGCTGATTCGCCAGGCCGTCGAGCTGATGAAGACGCGGCGCATCGCCCATCTCGCCGTGGTCGAGGACGGGCGCGCGGTGAATATCCTCCACATCAAGGACCTGATGCAGCACGGCTTCGCCTGATCTGCCCGGAAAACGGGCATGAAAACCAAGTGCTGCGTAGCGTAAAACCCCCGGACTGTTGCCGAATTGCCATAGTCAGTCGGGACCAAATCAAGTTAGCTGCCGTGGTTAATGGAATGACAACCATCCGGCGGTTGGAATGCCGGGTGTGTGTTCTCTTTCAGGCAACGGGGTCGGCAACGTGATTTCCAGATTTTTCAAATTCGCGGCGGCGGGGGTTCTGCTGTCGATTGCGGCGGGCTGCGTCTCTTCGGGATCGTATGTCGCCTCGCTCGCGCCGGTTCGCGGCGAGCGTTTCTCCATCGTCCAGCACAGCGGCATGCTCAGCGAGGAGTGGCGCCGCAAGCGTGTCGACTACTCGACGAAATACGCGCCGGGCACCATCGTGGTCGATACCAAGAGCCGCCATCTCTATTTCGTCGAGGCCGAGGGCAAGGCCATCCGCTACGGCATCGGCGTCGGCCGCGCCGGCTTCGCCTGGAGCGGTAATGCGAAGATCGGCGCCAAGCAGAAGTGGCCGACCTGGACGCCGCCGGCGGCGATGATCGGCCGTCAGCCCTATCTCAGGAAATACGCCTCCGGCATGCCCGGCGGCCCGCAGAACCCGCTCGGCGCGCGCGCCATGTATCTCTATTCGGGCGGCCGCGACACCATGTACCGCCTGCATGGCACCAACGAGCCCTACAGCATCGGCACCGCCGTCTCCTCGGGCTGCATCCGCATGCTCAACGAGGACGTGGCCGATCTCTACGAGCGCGCCAAGGTCGGCACCAGGGTGGTCGTCCGCTAGGCGGTTTCTAAAGCCGGATACTCGAAGGGCCGCCTTCCGGGGCGGCCCTTTTCGTTTCGTGTCCTAGGGTCTGTGGGGGTTCAGGATTTGGAGCGCGGTATGTGCAAAAATCGTTCGGTTCCAGGAGCCGAACCGATGACAGGTCGGCATCCTTTCGAGGTTCGGCGACGCCGAGACGGGCGATTTTCGC
>JBFWXZ010000154.1:0-7826 GCA_050186955.1 Flavobacteriaceae bacterium | reverse complement strand
CAAGCTCGGCATGGCCGTGCAGGCGATGGGCGGCCGCGACATGTTCCAGGCCCTGCAGTCCGGCGCGCTCGACGCCGGCGAGTTCATCGGCCCGTGGTCGGACAGCGCGCTCGGCTTCTACCAGGTCGCCAAGAACTACTACTGGCCCGGCGTCGGCGAGCCGTCCTCGGCCGAGGAATGCGCGATCAACGCCAAGGTCTATGGCGACCTGCCGGACGACCTGAAGCAGGCCGTCTCCTATGCCTGCGAGAGCCTCTACAACCCGGTCTGGACCGAATACACGACCAAGCACGCCGCCGCCCTCAGGCAGCTCGTGGCGGAGCAGGGCGTGCAGGTGAAGAAGCTGCCCGACGACGTCATCGTCGCCATGGGCAACGCGGCCGGCGAGGTCATCTCCGAGCTGCGCGACGACAGCGACGAGCTGGTCAAGCGCATCGTCGAGAGCTTCCTCGCCTATCGCGCGTCGATCTCGGAATACATGGTCTACGCCGACAACGGGCAGATGAACGCCCGGGCGATGGACTACAAGTATCCCACCCCGTAACGTGCCATGACCGGCGCCCCTCGTGGGCGCCGGCCCCTTCGCTGGCGCGGACCCCAGAGGCAACATGACCGGGCTCGCCGATCTTCTCGACGCCGTGAACCGCGCCGTCGGCCATGTCGTGCGCTGGATGGCGCTGGCGATGATGCTGGTGCAGTTCGCCATCGTGCTGCTGCGCTACGTCTTCGGCCTCTCCGACATCGCGCTCAACGAGAGCGTCCTCTACATGCACTCGGCGCTGTTCATGCTCGGCGCCGGCTACACGCTGCTGGTCGACGGCCATGTGCGCGTCGACATCTTCTACGCCAAGGCCTCGGCGCGCCGTAAGGCGGCGATCGACGTCTTCGGCCATCTCTGCCTGCTGATCCCGTCGATGACCGTCCTGCTGATCTGGACCTGGCCGTCGGTGCGCAACGCCTGGACGATCCTCGAGGGGCCGATCTCGGTCGGCGGCATCCCGGCGTCCTTCCTGCTGAAGAGCCTGATCCCCGCCTTCTGCGTGCTGCTGCTGGTCCAGTCGGCGGCCTGCCTGCTGCGCGACCTCGCGCGTTACCGGGCCGCCGCCCGATGAGCGCGCATCTCGACCTCATCATGTTCGCGGGGCTGATCGCCTGCATCCTGCTGGGCTTTCCGGTTTCCTTCTCGATCGCCGGCGTGGCGACCGCCTTCGCCTTCCTCGGCTACGCCCTCGGCGTCATGGACATCACCCTGCTCGGGGCGCTCGGCCAGCGGCTCTTCGGCGTGCTGACCAACGACGTGCTGATCGCCATCCCGCTCTTCGTCATCATGGGCGTCATCCTCGAGAAGAGCCGCATCGCCGAGGAGCTGCTGGAGACGATGGGCCGGCTGTTCGGCAGGCTGCGCGGCGGGCTCGGCGTCTCGGTCGTCCTCGTCGGCGCGCTGCTCGCCGCCTCCACCGGCATCGTCGGCGCCACCGTCATCGCCATGGGCATGATCGCGCTGCCGACCATGCTGCGGAACGGCTACGACGCGCGGCTCGCCTCGGGCATCGTCTGCACCTCGGGCACGCTCGGCCAGATCATCCCGCCCTCGACGCTGCTGATCATTCTCTCCGACGTCATGTCGAACGCCTACCAGCAGGCGCAGTTCGCCCAGGGCAAGTTCACCATCGAGACCATTTCGGTCGGCCAGATATTCGCCGCGGCGCTGCTGCCGGGCTTGACTCTGGTTCTCGTCTATATCGCCTATGTCCTTGGGCGCGCTTGGCTTTTCCCGAGCGATGCGCCCGCCGCGCGGGAGATGGGCGAACGGCCCTCCGGCGGCGAGCTGATGAGTGCCGTGCTGCCGCCCATCCTGCTCATCGTCGCCGTGCTCGGGGCCATCCTCGGCGGCATCGCGACCCCCACCGAGGCGGCTTCCGTCGGCGCCATCGGCGCCGTGCTGATGGCCGGCCACCGTCTCGGCGCGCCGCGCCGCCTCGTCGTCGCCGGCGCCATCGCGCTGCTGCTGCTGGCGGTCGCCGCCGGCGTCGCGCCGGTGCGCCTGCAGCGCAGCGACGTGACCACGCTCGGATGGGTCCAGGGGGGCGTCTACGCGCTGCTCGCCGCCGTCGGCGTCGCCGCCGTGTGCGCCTCGCTGTGGCGCGCCATGAAGTCGGGAATGCTGGCGCCGGCGCTGACCTCGACCATGGTCGTCACCTCGATGATCTTCGCCACGATCCTGATGGCCAGCATGTTCTCGCTGGTCTTCATCGGGCTCGGCGGCGAGGAGACGATCAAGGAGATCCTGACCGCCATGCCGGGCGGCGCGACCGGCGCGCTCGTCTTCTGCATGGCGCTGATCTTCGTGCTCGGCTTCTTCCTCGATTTCGTCGAGATCACGGTGATCCTGCTGCCGCTGATCACCCCGGTGCTGATCCTGATGGGGCACGACCCGGTGTGGCTGGCGATCCTCATCGCCATCAATCTGCAGACGTCGTTCCTGACGCCGCCCTTCGGATTCTCGCTGTTCTATCTGCGCGGCGCGGCGCCGCCGGAGGTGACGACCGGGCAGATCTATGCCGGCGTCGTGCCCTTCATCGTGCTGCAGATCATCGGCATCGCGATCATCTGGCTGATCCCGGCGCTGCCCACCTGGCTGCCCTCGGTGGTGTTCTGAGTAGCTCTTAGGAGCGTTCCGCCTGCCGCAGGCGCTCAAGCTTCTCCCGCAGCATGTGGGGCAGCTCGGCGTCGGCGCGGAATGCGGGCATGGAGCGCAGCAGGCGGACCATCTCGTCCCTCCCGCTCTCCTTCGCAATGATGCGCGCAGTGTCGCTCATCTTCCCGCTATCCTTCATGCGAAACGCTTCTCGTCATCGGACTGATGAATTTCCGAACTCGGGATGGAAAACCGGCAACGATTGAAATTGTTCCACTTTTCGTCGCGACCGTCAGTCGCATCCGGTTAAGATGGTCAATAAAATTCTAACGATCCCCGCGCGGGGCGATGCCGAACGCGTCGCAATCGCGCCGTGAACCACTTTTGAACCACGGCACCCAGTGTAACTGGCGGCTAAGTCGTTGAAAGGACTGGTGGGCGGTACTGGACTCGAACCAGTGACCCCAGCGATGTGAACACTGTGCTCTACCAACTGAGCTAACCGCCCGTCGAGGTCGCGCGACTTTTAGGGTCGCGGGCCGTCGCCCGTCAAGCCAATAGCGCGGCCACGACGCCGGGAAGCTCGCCATAGTCGTCGATGACCCGCGAGGCGCCGAGTTCGGCCGCCGGCGTCGCCGTGTAGCCGAAGGTGACGGCGACCGAGGGGACGCCCGCCGCCTTCGCCGCGTCGACATCGGCGGCGCTGTCGCCGACCATCACCGCGCGCGCCGCGTCGCCGCCGGCGAGCCGGATCGCGCCGAGCACATGCGCGGGGTCCGGCTTGGCGACGCCGAGCGTGTCCGGCCCGACGATGCGCACGAAGCGTTGCGACAGCGACAGCGCCTCGAGCAGCCGGCGCGCCAGCGCCTCGTATTTGTTGGTGCACACGGCGAAGCGGTGCCCCTGCGCCTCCAGCGCGTCCAGCGCCTCGTCGAGGCGGGGGAAGGGGGCACTCCCAACCGCGATGTTGGCCTCGTAGTGGTCGAGGAAGGCGCGGTGCATGGCGCCGATCTCCTCGTCGCTGGCGGCCACCGAGCGGTATTCCAGCGCCGTCACCAGCATGGCGCGGGCGCCGTGGCCGATCATGTTGCGCAGCACCGGGTAGCTCACCGGCTCGATGGAGCGCGCCGCGAGGACGGCGTTGGTCGTCGCCACCAGATCGGGCGCGGTGTCCACAAGCGTGCCGTCGAGGTCGAAAAGAATCGTGGCTGGCATATGATCGGACCGTGAAACCGCCCCTGGGCGGGAGCGGCGATTGCGGCGGGGGCGCTTTCGCTATAGTCGACTGGCGCACGCCTGTTCAAGGGAACTCCATGCGCGGAACGATACTGACCGTCGACCGCAAGACCGGGCGCGGCCTGCTGCGCGCCGCGGACGACCGCCGCTATGGATTCGAGATCGACGAGTGGCGCGACGAGGGCCTGCCGGCCAAGGGCGACAAGGTCGATTTCGAGCTCGTCGACGGCCGCCCGCGCGACATGCTGCTGCTGACCCGCGCGGCGATCGGCAGCGGCGGCTTCCCCGGCCTGCGCCGAATCGTCGACCGCCTGCGCGCTGAGCCGATCCTGCTGTGGTCGGCGCTGGCGGCGCTCGCCGCGCTTGCCCCGGCCTACGGCTTCGCCGGCGAATCGGCCTCGCTGCTGTCGATCCAGACCCATATCGTCGCCCTGTCCTCGGAGATCGACCGGCTCCGCGTTTCGCTCGGCCTGCGTCCCGACGCGGCGACCATGGCCGGCGCGGTCAAGGCGATGCTCGGGCTGATGCCGCTCGTCCTGCTCGCGCCGGCGCTCGGCGCGCTGAGCTTCTGGCGGGTGGCGGCCGGCGAGGAGGATCGCCAGCTCGCCCGGGTCGCCGGCATCTGCGCCGCCCTGCTGCCGGTCGGCATCCCGCTGGTGATCGCGGTCACCGTCTACATGGCGCTGCTGCTCGGCCTGCCGCAGGGCCTGCGCGCCCAGGCGGCGGGCAGCCCCTTCGCCTTCGCCGGACTGTCGATCCTGCGCTTCGTCGGCGTCGGCTCGCTGCTGATGACCGTGTCGGGGATCATGCTGTGGCGCGCCGCGAGCGCTCGCGGCGCCCGCCGCCGCGGAGCGGTGACGATGTCGCGGCGCGAGAACCCCGCCGATTTCGCGCCGCCGCCGCGCGCCGATGTCTATGGCGATCTTCCCCGCAGGGCGGAGTCCCATGACGGCGAGGACCCGATTCCCGCGCTCTTCAGGCGGCGCGCCGGCCCGCCGCCGCAGGGGACGCCCGCGCCGCCGACCCGGTCGCCGGCGGGAGCGCACCCGCAGGCCGAGCGCCAGGTTCGCCGTGTCCGCCAGGTCGCCCGCCCGGCGCCGCAGCCGGCGCCCGACCCGCAGCAGGGCGAATTCCCCGAGGACATGCTGCCGCCGGAACCGCTTCGCCCCGATCCGGTCCGGCGCAGCGAGATCGCCTGGCCGCCGCCCGAGAGCCGGAGCGCACCGGAGATTCCGCAATCGCCGCCCCGGCCCGAAAGGCGGCAGGAATCCGAAAGACAGGAATCCGAAAGACAGGAATCCGGCGCGCGTGAGCCCGCTCGACAGGAACCCAGCCGACAGGAACCTGATCGACTGGAACCCGAAGCGCCCCCGCATCGCGAGCCTGCCTATCGCGAGGCCCCGCCTTCCGAACCGTCGCGCCCCGAGCCGCCCCGTTCGGAACCGCCCCGGTCGGAGCCGTCCCGTGCCGGGCAATCCCGGACGCCGGAGCCGGCGCCGCTTCGCGATTACGAGCCGCCCGAATTCCACCCGCGCGAGCCGGACCCGGAGCCGCTGGTGACGCGCCGGCCCGTCTCCGAACGCCATCCCGCGCCGCCGCCCGCCCCGCGAGAGCCCGAGCCGCCGCGCCGCGATCCCGACGAGATCGAGGACCTGCGCGCCCGCTACCGCTACGATCCGCCGGGCTATGGCGAGCCGCGCCGCGCCGACGACCGCCACGCGCCACGGGCGCGCGACGAGCGCGACGGGCCGGAGGACTGGCGCCAATCGCCTCCGCCACCCCCGCCGCCGCGCGTGCCGCCCCCGCCGCCTCCACCCCCGCCGCTGCCGGAAAGCTCGGTCGTGCGGCTCTACGAGAAACTGCGCGCCGAGCGCATGCGCAAGATCAGGGACGGCGAGTAGGACGCGCGTCAACGCGTAGCGGGGCGGTCGCTTTTCGCACTTCCGGCCCCATGTTAGTGATGGAACGAAACGACAGGACGGCTTGACGCCGTGGCCGGCGAAACCGGCCGCAACCGGCGCCGGACAGGCCGCAAAGGAGGACGATCATGAATCAGGCGGACAAGAAACTTCACGGCGACCGCGGCTTCCCGCTCAACGACAAGTCGCTGCTGCGCGAGGCCTGCTACATCGACGGCAAATGGGTCGCCGGCGACAAGGTGATCGACGTCACCAACCCGGCCACCGGCGCGGTCATCGCGACGGTTCCCTCGCTCGGCGCCGCCGAGACCCGCAAGGCCATCGAGGCCGCCGGCAAGGCGCAGAAGGCGTGGGCCGCCAAGACCGGCAAGGAGCGCGCCAACATCCTTCGCAAGTGGTTCGACCTGATGATGGCGAACCAGGAGGACCTGGCGCAGATCATGACCGCCGAGCAGGGCAAGCCGCTCGCCGAGTCGCGCGGCGAGATCGCCTATGGCGCCGCCTTCATCGAGTTCTTCGCCGAGGAGGCCAAGCGCATCTACGGCGAGACGATCCCCTCCCACAAGGCGGACGCGCGCATCGTCGTGGTGCGCCAGCCGGTCGGCGTCGTCGGCGCCATCACGCCGTGGAACTTCCCCAACGCCATGATCACCCGCAAGGCCGGCCCGGCGCTCGCCGTCGGCTGCACCATCGTCATCAAGCCGGCCTCCGAGACGCCGCTGTCGGCGCTGGCGATCTGCGAGCTGGCCGAGCGCGCCGGCATCCCCGCCGGCGTCATCAACGTCGTCACCGGCAAGGCGTCGGCCATCGGCGGCGAGCTGACCTCCAATCCCGAGGTCAAGATGCTGACCTTCACCGGCTCCACCGAGATCGGCAAGATCCTCATGGAGCAGTGCGCCAAGACCGTGAAGAAGGTCGGCATGGAGCTCGGCGGCAACGCACCCTTCATCGTCTTCGACGACGCCGATCTCGACGCCGCCGTCGCCGGCGCCATGGCCTCCAAATACCGCAATGCCGGCCAGACCTGCGTCTGCGCCAACCGCCTGCTGGTGCAGGACGGGGTCTACGACGCCTTCGCCAAGAAGCTCGGCGAGGCGGTCGCCAGGATGAAGGTCGGCAACGGCGTCGAGGAGGGCGTCACCACCGGGCCGCTGATCAACCACGCGGCGGTGGAGAAGGTGCAGGAGCACATCGACGACGCGGTGTCGAAGGGCGCCAAGGTCGTCGCCGGCGGCAAGGCGCTCGGCGGCAACTTCTTCGAGCCGACCATCCTGCGCGACGTCACCACCGACATGAAGGTGACCCGCGAGGAGACCTTCGGCCCCGTCGCCCCGCTCTTCCGCTTCAAGACCGAGGAAGAGGCGATCGCCATGGCCAACGACACCGAGTTCGGCCTCGCCTGCTATTTCTACACCCGCGACATCGGCCGCGTCTGGCGCGTCGGCGAGGGGCTGGAATACGGCATCGTCGGCATCAACGAGGGCATCATCTCGACCGAGGTCGCCCCCTTCGGCGGCGTCAAGGAATCGGGCATCGGCCGCGAGGGCTCGCTGCACGGCACCGAGGAATATGTCGAGATCAAATACATGCTGATGGGCGGGCTCTGAGGGCGTGAGCGACGCGAATTCCCTTAAGCGCGAGGCGGCCGCCAAGGCCGTCTCGCTGGTCGAGGACGGCATGCGCCTGGGCCTCGGCACCGGCTCGACCGCGGCGCATTTCGTCCGCCTGCTCGGCGAGCGCATCGCCGCCGACGGCATCGGCGTTACCGGCGTCCCCACCTCGGAGGCGACGGCGGCGCTGGCGCTTGAATGCGGCGTGCCGCTGACGACGCTCGCTGACACCCCCGAGCTCGACCTGACGGTCGACGGCGCCGACGAGATCGACCCCGATCTGCGGCTGATCAAGGGCGGCGGCGGCGCGCTGCTGCGCGAGAAGATCGTCGCCAGCGCCTCCGCGCGCATGGTCGTCATCGCCGACGAGAGCAAGTGGGTGGAGGCGCTCGGGCGCTTTCCGCTGCCGGTGGAGATCGTCGG
>JBFWXZ010000153.1:0-7918 GCA_050186955.1 Flavobacteriaceae bacterium | reverse complement strand
GCGAGCCGACGGCGATCCAGCCGCGCGACAGCTCCTCGGAGACGACGCACATGGATTCCTTGCCGAGGCCGAGGCCGCCGAACTCCTCCGGCACGGTCAGGCCGAAGACGCCCATCTCGGCGACCTGGCGGATGACCTCCATCGGCACATAGGCGTTGTCGAGATGCCACTGGTGGGCGTGCGGCACGATCTCGCTGTCGGCGAAGCGGCGCATCTCCTCGCGCATCGCCTCCAGCGTCTCGTCGAGGCCGGTGTCGCCGACCGGGCCGCCGTGCCAGTCGCGCATCAGCGCGACGAGGCGGGCGCGGTTGCCGGCGGTGTTGCCGCGGGCGATGAGCGCCGAGGGGGCGCCGTCGAGGAAGGCGTCGATGTCGGCGCGCGACAGGCCGAGATCGGCGGGGCGCACGACCTCGCCCTGGTTCATGGCGATGCCGGAGGCGATCTGGTCGAGATATTCGCCGGCGCCGATCAGCACGAGGAGCCGCTCGGTCTCGCCGAAGCGGCCCTCGCCTTCCATGCGTCCGGCATAGGCGCCGAGCTGGCCGACCGCCTCGACATAGGTCGCGAGCCAGGCGAGGCCGTGGGCGGAGCGCTGGCCGGCGTCGAGGCGCGCCGCGTCGATGCGCCCGTCCCGGGAAACGGTCTTGGCGACCTCGGCGCGCGCCTTCGCCAGCAGCCTGGCGGCCGCCGCATGGGCCTCGCCGATGCTCTCGTGAAGGGACGTTTCCGCGCCCGCGGTCTCCTGAGGTAGCGCCATGGCTTCTGCTCTCGCTGCTCGCAATCTTATATTGCAGTGCAAAATGACCAAAGCCGGCGGCGACTTCAAGCCGTTCTTTGAGGATGCGCGGTCAGGAGGAGAGGCGCGTCGGCGGCGCGTCGGCCTGCCGGGCGGAGACCAGATAGACGCCGATCACGGTGATCAGCCCGCCGACGATCTGCACCGGGCTCATGGTCTCGCCATAGAGGAAATAGGCCTCGACGGCGACGGTCGGCGGGATCAGGTAGATCAGCGAGGCGGCGCGCGACACCGCGCCCTGCCGGATCAGCATCAGCAGCAGCATGATGGCGCCGAAGGACAGGCCGAAGACGCACCAGGCGAGGCCGAGGAAGATCTCCGGCACCCATTCGATGCGCATCGGCTCGACGAGCCAGGCCACCGGCAGGGTGACGGCGAAGGCGCCGACATATTGCAGCGCCGTCATCGGCCTGAGGCCGCCGGTCTGCAGGTAGCGCTTCTGGTAGATGGTGCCGAGGGTCACGCCGACCATGCCGAGGACGTTGACGGCGATGGGCAGGGCGAAGTCGGAGAGGGTGGCGGCGCCGATGCCGGTGAATTTGGGCGAGATGGCGAGCACCAGCCCGACGAAGCCGACGACGACGCCGAGCCATTGCGCGGGGCGCAGGCGCTCGCCGGTGGTGCGGCGCGCCAGCAGGGCGGTGAGTAGTGGCTGAACAGCGGCGATGAGCCCGGAGATGCCGACCGGCAGGCCGGCGCCGATCGCCCACCAGACGCCGCCCAGATAGACTCCGTGCAGGAGGATGCCGGACATCAGCGCGTGGCCGTAGTCGGCCGGCCGCTCAGGCCATTTCGAGGTGGCGGCGAGCGACATGACGACCATCAGCGCGGCGGCGCCGACATAGCGCACCGACAGGAAGGTCAGCGGGTCGGCGAAGGGCGTCACATATTTCGTGACGATCCAGCCGGTCGACCAGATGAGCACGAACAGGATGGGGGCGAAGCGGACGAACACGGCGGCGAGGACACCAGACGACGACTACGGGCACTCTGCCCTAGACGCTATTGCCCGCAGGTGTCCATGCCGTGCCCGCATGGGGCGCATGCGCCTCAGCCGCCGGAAGCCTCCAGCACGTCCTCGAAGGAGCGCAGGCCGGTGGCCGGGGCGTTGACCAGCACCGCCATGTTGCCCGGCGCGTGCTGGTTCTTCCACATCTTCACATGCGCCTTGGGGATCTGGTCCCACGGGAAGACCTCCGACATGCAGGGGTCGACGCGGCGCTCGATGACGAAGTTGTTGGCCTCGCTCGCCTGCTTGAGATGGGCGAAATGCGAGCCCTGGATGCGCTTCTGGCGCATCCACACGTAGCGGGCGTCGAAGGTGATGTTGTAGCCGGTCGTGCCGGCGCAGAAGACGACCATGCCGCCGCGCTTGACCACCAGGCAGGAGACCGGGAAGGTCGCCTCGCCGGGATGCTCGAAGACGATGTCGACGTCGTTGCCCTTGCCGGTGATGTCCCAGATCGCCTTGCCGAACTTGCGGGCCTCCCTGGTCCAGGCGGCGTATTCGTCGCTGCCGACCTTCGGCATCTGGCCCCAGCAGTCGAAATCCTTGCGGTTGATGACGCCCTTGGCGCCGAGGCTCATGACGTAGTCGCGCTTGGTCTCGTCGGAGATGACGCCGATGGCGTTGGCGCCGGCGGCGGCGCAGAGCTGGACCCCGAAGACGCCGAGGCCGCCCGAGGCGCCCCAGACCAGCACGTTGTCGCCCGGCCGCAGACGGTGCGGCGAGTGGCCGAACAGCATCCGGTAGGCGGTGGCCAGCGTCAGCGTGTAGCAGGCCGATTCCTCCCAGGTCAGATGCTGCGGGCGCGGCATGAGCTGGCGCGCCTGGACGCGGCAGAACTGGGCGAAGGAGCCGTCCGGCGTCTCGTAGCCCCAGATGCGCTGGGAGGGCGAGAACATCGGATCGCCGCCGTTGCACTCCTCGTCGTCGCCGTCGTCCTGGTTGCAGTGGACGACGACCTCGTCGCCGACCTTCCAGCGCTTCACCTTGGCGCCGACCGCCCAGACGATGCCGGAGGCGTCGGAACCGGCGACGTGGAAGGGGTTCTTGTGGCCGTCGATGGGCGAGATCGGCTGGCCGAGCGCGGCCCAGATGCCGTTGTAGTTGACGCCGGCGGCCATGACGTAGATCAGCACCTCGTCGTCGCCGATCGGCCAGGTCGGCAGGACCTCGATCTGCATCGCCTCGTCGGGCGCCCCGTGGCGCTCCTTGCGGATCGCCCAGGCGTACATGTTGGCAGGCACGTGGCCGAGCGGCGGCACCTCGCCCATCTCGTAGAGATCCTTCTTCTCGGCCTTGTAGTTCGGCGGCTGCGCCGCGACTTCCTGCTTCGACATGTTGCTTTCCTTCCCGGCTCTGGCGCCGTGAGCGCTGGCGAAACGGTTGCGCGGGCCGCCATGAAACCCCTGCACCGCTCGCCGTTTCGGCGCTAAGCTAACAAGATGCTCGCGAATGATGCAATGCAGCATAAAGTTCATAATGTGAAATGGAGACAATCATGGCCCTGGAATCGCTGATCGTCCTGATCCTCGTCGGGCTCGTCGCCGGCTGGCTCGCCGGCCTCATCATGAAGGGAAGCGGATTCGGCCTGATCGGCAACATCGCCGTCGGCATCGTCGGCGCCTTCATCGGTTCCTTCGTCTTCGCCCAGCTCGGCGTCGGAGTCGGCGGCAGCATCGTCTCGGCGATCATCGGCGCGACATTGGGAGCGGTGATCCTGCTCTTCGTGATCGGGCTCGTCAGACGCTAGCCGCATCCTCGATATGGCCCGGAGCGGATTTCGGCCCTGACCGGAGGGGTCGGCGCTCCGGATCCGGGGGCCGCGGATCGCGGGCCGCAGGCGTCATACCATCGTCGCGGACGCCGCCGCTTGTGCGATCGCCTTGCTGCATTGCAATATGCGGGCTGGCGAAACGCACTGGAAGGCGCAACCGATGAGCGAGACGGGCCGCGACAGGCCGTGGATCTTCCGCACCTATGCGGGGCATTCGACGGCGGCCGACTCCAACCGCCTCTACCGCGCCAACCTGAAGCGCGGCCAGACGGGGCTGTCGGTCGCCTTCGACCTGCCGACGCAGACGGGCTACGACAGCGACCATCCGCTGGCGCGCGGCGAGGTCGGCAAGGTCGGCGTGCCGATCTCGCATCTCGGCGACATGCGGGCGCTGTTCGACCGCATCCCGCTGCAGGACATGAACACCTCGATGACGATCAACGCGACAGCGGCGTGGCTGCTGGCGCTTTACGTCGCCGTCGCCGACGAGCAGGGCGCCGACCGGGCGAAGCTCGCCGGCACGACGCAGAACGACGTTATCAAGGAATATCTGTCGCGCGGCACCTATGTGTTCCCCCCGCAGCCCTCGATGCGGCTGACCACCGACATCATCGCCTGGACCTATCGCGAGCTGCCGGTCTGGAACCCGATGAACGTGTGCTCCTACCACCTGCAGGAGGCGGGGGCGACGCCGGTGCAGGAGCTTGCCTTCGCGCTCGCCATCGCGCTCGCGGTGCTCGATTCCATCCGCGACAGCGGGGCGGTGCCGGAGGAGGACTTCGCGGTCGCGGCGAGCCGGCTTTCCTTCTTCGTCAATGCCGGCATCCGCTTCGTCACCGAGATGTGCAAGATGCGCGCCTTCACCGAGCTGTGGGACGAGCTGCTTGCCAGCCGCTACGGCATCGCCGACGCCAAGCAGCGGCGCTTCCGCTACGGGGTGCAGGTCAATTCGCTGGGGCTGACCGAGCAGCAGCCGGAGAACAATGTCTACCGCATCCTGCTGGAGACGCTGGCGGTGACGCTGTCGAAGGACGCGCGCGCCCGGGCGGTGCAGCTTCCGGCATGGAACGAGGCGCTCGGCCTGCCGCGCCCGTGGGACCAGCAATGGTCGCTCAGGATGCAGCAGATCCTCGCCTACGAGACCGACCTGCTCGAATATGGCGACCTGTTCGGCGGCTCGCATGTGGTCGAGGCGAAGGTCGCGTCGCTGAAGGAGGAGGCGCTGGCCGAGCTGGCGCGCATCGACGCGATGGGCGGCGCGGTGGCGGCGGTCGATTCCGGCTACATGAAGCGGGCGCTTGGGGAATCCAATACCCGCCGGCTGGAGGCGATCGAGAGCGGCGAGCAGAAGGTCGTCGGCGTCAACGCCTGGACCGACAGCGAGCCGTCGCCGCTGTCGACCGGCGAGGGCGCGATCCTGACTGTCCCGGATTCGGTGGAGCGCGAGCAGGTCGAGGCGCTGAAGGCGTGGCGGGAAAAGCGCGAGGCCGGCGCCGTCGCCGCGGCGCTGGCCGAGCTCAAGTCCGCCGCGCAGGAAGGCCGCAACGTCATGGAGCCGTCGATCGCCTGCGCGAGGGCGGGCGTCACCACCGGCGAATGGGGGCAGGTGCTGCGCGAGGTCTTCGGCGAATACCGCGCGCCGACGGGCGTCGGGCGCGCCGCGCGCGCCGACGCGGAAGGCCTGGCGGAGGTCCGCGAGGCGGTCGACCTCGCCTCGGCGCGGCTCGGCCGGCGGATCAAGATGCTGGTCGGCAAGCCGGGGCTCGACGGCCATTCCAACGGCGCCGAGCAGATCGCGGTGAGGGCGCGCGACTGCGGCATGGAGGTCGTCTATGAGGGCATCCGCCTGACGCCCGCCGAGATCGTCAACGCGGCGCTCGAGGAAAGCGTGCATGTCGTCGGGCTGTCGATCCTGTCGGGATCGCACCGTCCGCTGGTCGCCGACGTGATGAAGCGGATGCGGGCGCAGGGCATGTCCGACGTGCCGGTGGTGGTCGGCGGGATCATCCCGCCCGAGGATGCGGCCGCGATGCTCGCCGACGGGGTGGCCGCGGTCTACACGCCGAAGGATTTCCGGCTCAACGACATCATGGCCGACATCGTCAGGATCGTCGAAAGCGGCGCCGAGAAGGTCGCCTGACGCTCAGGCGATGGCGCGGCGGCCGGAGCGGCTGAGCGCGAGGCGGATGGCGGCGTCGAGGCCGACGGGCTCGATCGGCTTGGCGACCAGATCGTCGAAGAGCGCCTTCGACGCCGCGATGCGCGGCTCGTCGGCGCCGTGCGCGGTCAGTGCGACGACCGGCGTCGACCCCGCGACCCCGCCCATGGCGCGGATCGCGCGGGTGGTCTCGATGCCGTCGAGACCCTCCATCTCGATATCCATGAGGATCGCGTCGAAGCGCGTCGTGGCGACGGCCTTCAGCGCCTGCTCGCCGTCGGCGACGTCCGACGTCTCGTAGCCGAGATGGCCGAGAATGTCGGCGACCAGCATCCGGTTGACGAAATTGTCCTCGACGACGAGGACGTGCGGCATCGCTCCGGCGCGGCCGCCCGGCTCGGGTTGCGCCAGCGCCTCCAGGGGCGGCCGGGCGCCGTGAAGCGGCATGACGACGCGGAACACCGAGCCCTCGCCGAGCCGCGAGTGGACCTCGATCTCGCCGCCGAGGCTACGGATCGCGTCGGCGCAGACGCCGAGGCCGATGCCGGAGCCCGGCCTGTCGTCGCTTCCCGAGCCGCGCCTGCCGTTTTCGAGGATGGCGGCGACCTCGTCCCCGGCGATGCCGCGACCGGTGTCGGCGACGCTCACCACCAGCACCGGCGGCTCGCCCGCGCGCAGCCGCGCGTCGACGGCGATGGAGCCCGAATCGGTGAACTTCACCGCATTGTCGATCAGGTTGAGCAGGGCCTGCTGGAGCGGCGCGGCGACGGCCTCCGGGGCGGCCGGGAAGCTCCCGGCCAGCGTCACCGTGCAGTCGAGTTTGCGGGCGGCGGCGCGCGCTTCCGCGAAGGCTGCGAGCCCGCGCAGCAGCCGGGCTAGATCGACGGCATCCTCGCTTGCGGCGGGATTGCCGGCGGCGCCGATGCGGCCGATGACCGAGACCATGCCGCGGGCGGCGGCGGCGAAGCCCTCGACATAGCGGCGCTGCCGCTCGTCGAGGTCGGTCGACAGCAGCAGGTCGGCGACGCCGATCATGCCGGTCAGCGGGGTAAGCAGCTCGTGGCGCAGCACGGCGTCGTCGTCGGGTCTCGAAGGGGGTTGCTGGTCGCGGGGCGTCTTGTCGTCGCTCATGCGGGTCTCGTGCGTCCCGGTCGTGCCGTGCGGTGGGGGCGAACAGCGGTTTTCTTGTTATGAACCCCCGCCTGCCGGTTGGTCCGGCGGGCGGGGGCGACGTCTCCCTGTTCGTTGAAGCCGATCATGGACCCCGCGCCTTAAGGCAGGCTGAAGAGACATGCTTGACGGAATTTAAGGTTAATTCTTGCCGACCGGCGGTGGCCATGGCGACCGAAAAGTTCTAACAGCGGCATATTCGAGCGTTTCCGGGGGCGTTTGTTGGACATCGCCAGCGCCATCTTCGTCGTGCTGCCGGTCTTCGGGCTGATCGGCATCGGCTATGTCGCGGCCTGGACGGGCCTGCTGAAGGCGGAGATCGGCGAGGCCCTCGGCAAGTTCGTCTACACCGTCTCGCTGCCGGCCCTGCTCTTCAAGTCGCTCGGCACCGCGCATTACGGCGACGGCCATCCGTGGCTCTACTGGGCGGTCTACTTCTTCGCCGCGGCGCTTTCGTGGATGAGCGCGAGCCTCGTGGTGACGCGGCTGTTCGGGCGCGAGAAGGAGGCCGGAATCATCGCCGGCGTCTCGGCCGGGTTCTCCAACCTGGTGATGCTCGGCATTCCCTTCGTGATCTCGGCCTTCGGCGAGGCCGGCGCGGCGCCGCTCTTTCTCATCGTCTCGGTGCACCTGCCGATCATGATGACGGTGACGACGTTCCTGTTCGCCCGGCACGGGGCGGGCGAGGGCAACCCCTTCGTCACCGTGCTGAGGAACCTGGCGACCAGCCCGCTGGTGCTCGGCATCGTCGCCGGCGGGCTATGGCGGCTGACCGGGCTGCCGATCGAGGGGGTCGCCGCCGCCATCCTCGACAAGCTGATCGCCGCGGCGGTGCCCTGCGCGCTGTTCTCCATCGGCATGGGGCTCACCGCCTACGGCATTCGCGGCAATGTCAGGCCGGCGATCGTCATCTCCGTGCTCAAGCTGCTGATCATGCCGGCGACGGTCTATCTGCTCGGCACCCATGTCGCCCATCTGCCGCCGCTGTGGGTGGCGGTGGCGACCAGCGGGGCG
>JBFWXZ010000152.1:0-7923 GCA_050186955.1 Flavobacteriaceae bacterium | reverse complement strand
CGACATTTCCGGCCGCCGCATCGCGGTCGGCCAGACCTATCCGCTGATCGCCCTGATCGCGGCGCTGGTGACCTGGGAGACCGATGTCTTCGGCCTCATCACCTTCGCCTCGCGCTGCTTCGCGATGTACTACGCCGTGCAGTGCATGGAGGCGGCGCGCATCGCCTTCGGCCTGGGCCTGCGCGCGAGGGCGGCAGGCTTCGCGTCGCTAGCCCTGCTGTGCCTCGCCGTCGTCGTGTTCGGCATCCCCGCCGAGGGCGGGTAGGGCTCCCCGACCGGGTCGGGAAGCCCCCTGTTCCTAGACGTCGAACTGGTAGGAGAGCGGCACCCAGCGGAAGCCGTCGCCGTCCTGCTCGACATAGCCCATCGCCGGGAAGGGCATGTGGTAGCCATTGGCGAGGATGCGGTCGGCGGCGACCATGCCCAGCACCTTCTTGCGTGCCGCCACGGCCTGTTCCTTGTCCATGTCGAAGCGCACATGCCAGTCGGGACGCTGCATCGAGGCGACGAAATGGTTGCAGCTGTCGCCCCACAGCAGCATCCGCTTGCCGCCGCTCTCGAGGTGATAGGCGGTGTGGCCGGGCGTATGACCGTTGGCGGCCACCGCGGTGATGCCGCCGACGACGCTGCCGCCGTCGTCGAGGAAGGTCGTCTTCTCCGCCAGCGGCACGACGTTCGACTGCACCAGCTTGGCGTTACCCTCGGTCGGGCCGCTCATCGCCGCGTCGGCGGTCCAGAAGTTGTTCTCCGCCGCCGAGGCGAAGTAGCGCGCGTTCGGATAGGCCGGCTTGCCGTCCTCCATCAGCCCGCCGATGTGGTCGCCGTGATAGTGGGTCAGCACGACGACATCGATCATCTCGGGCGCGAAGCCGGCGGCCGACAGCCTTTCGCGCGTCAGCCCCGCATTGGGCCGCCGTGCCGCGCCGTTGCCGCTGTCGAAAAGGACGAGCTCGCTGCCGGTGTTGACGACGATGGGGGCGAAGCTGATCGTCATCTTCTCCGGCGGCAGGAAGTTCTCCTTCGCCAGCGCCTGCACCGCATCCGCGCTCTGGTCCATGCCGAAGATCGGGTGCGGCCCGTCGAGCGCGATATGGCCGTCATAGATCGTCGTCACCTCGAAATCGCCGAGCTTCACGCGCCGGTACACCGGCCGGGCGTCACCCTGCATCGGAGCCTTGGCGGAGGCCGGCGAGATTCCCGTGGCGGCGATCGCCGCGCCGCCGGCGGCGCCGGCCATCAAGGTTCGTCTGGATATGTCGGTCGTCATGGCAACATCTCCCTATCGCATGGGTTCGGTTTCAAATTCGCAGCCCGTCCGTGGAACGGACGCTTCGCCCGAGCCGGATATTCCCCGCCCGTGCGCGGGCAAGGCAAATCAAGGATGCGTCAGCGGGCGGGGTCAGCCCCGCAGCTTGCCGCGCTTCAGGTGCTCGTCGAGCCGCGGCATGATCTCCACGAAGTTGCAGGGCATGTGCCGGTAGTCGAGCTGCGCCTTCAGGATACCGTCCCAGGCGTCCTTGCAGGCGCCGGGCGAGCCGGGCAGGCAGAAGATGTATGTCGCGCCGGCGACGCCGCCGGTCGCCCGGCTCTGGATCGTCGAGGTGCCTATCTTGTCGTAGGAGATGCGGTGGAAGACCTCCGAGAAGCCGTCCATGCGCTTCTCGAACAGCGGTTCCACCGCTTCCGGCGTCACGTCGCGGCCGGTGAAGCCGGTGCCGCCGGTGGTGATCACGACGTCGATCGCCGGATCGGCGATCCAGCCCCGCACGGCCTCCTGGATCAGCGGCACGTCGTCGGTGACGACGCGGCGGCCGGCGAGGATGTGGCCGGCTTCCTCGACGCGTTTCGCAAGCGTGTCGCCGGAGCGGTCCTCGGCCAGCGAGCGGCTGTCGGAGACGGTCAGCACGGCGATCCTCACCGGGATGAAGGGTCGCTTTTCGTCGATGCCGCTCATGAGGCGGTTTCCCTCAGCTTCGCCGCCGCCGCGAGGAAGTCGCGCCAGGCGTGTTTTTTCTGCCCCGGCTGGCGCAGCAGATAGGCGGGGTGGAGCGTCGCGATGGCCGGGATGGCCCGCCCGCCCGCCTCGAGGTCGAACCAGCGCCCGCGCAGCCGCGTGATGCCCTCGCTGCGCCCGGTCAGCGCCTTCGCCGCCACCGCGCCGAGCATCATGATGACGTCGGGCGCGACGATCTCGATCTGGCGCTGAAGGAAGGGGCGGCAGGCTTCCGTCTCCTCCGGCGTCGGGTTGCGGTTGCCCGGCGGCCGCCAGAACACGCAATTGGTGATGTAGGTGCTGTCGCGGTCGTGGCCGATCGCCGTCAGCATGCGGTCGAGAAGCTGGCCGGCGCGGCCGACGAAGGGCTTGCCCTGCAGGTCCTCCTCGCGTCCCGGCCCCTCGCCGATGAGCATCAGCCGCGCCTCCGCCGCGCCGTCGCTGAGGCAGAGCCGCGTCGCCGTCTTCTTCAGCCCGCAGCCCTCGAACTGCTCCAGCAGCGCCGCCAGCTCGGGGATCGTCGCGGCGCTCGCCGGATCGATGACGGGGGCCGCCGCCTTCGCCGGCTGCGGCGCCGCGGCGACGCCCGTCCGCGCCGGCGCGGCGGGGGCCTGCGCCTCGCTCTCGCCGCGCCGGTCGATGGGCGCGTCGCAGATCGCCTCGTCCGCGCCGGCCTCGCTCTGCCAGCGCAGGATCGCCGCATAGGCCTGCCGTTTCGACATTTCCAAGGCCGCTGTTCTCCCCTTTGGCGACCCCTTGATAGCACCGTGCGCGCGGGCATGAAACGCGGCTCAGGCGATCCTCTCGGCGATGCCGGCCAGCCACCGCGCGGATTCGTTGGGATTGATCGTTGCCTGGCGGATCAGCCCGTCGAAATGGGCGATGAAGGTACGGATGTCGTCGGTCCGCGTCATCACCGCGTACATGCCGCCGAGATAGACCGCGACCCGCTGCGGCCCGAACACCGTGTAGGGCGCGGAGAAGGTGCGCCTGCCGTCGATGAAGAACAGCCGGAAGGTCGGGTAGAGCTCCTCGGTGAGTTCGGCCATGCGCTCGATCTGGCCGCGCCGCTCGTCGATCCCGAGCCCCGACCAGATGCCGTTGCCCCGGGCCAGCATCTCCACGGTCTGGAACGGCATGCAGACCTCCATCTCGGTCTCCGGCCGGCGGTTGTAGTCGAGCCGCACCTCGGCGTCGCGGAGCTGCGTCTCCTCGCTGACCTCGGCGATGCGCGCATGCTCGTAGGCGATGGTCTCGGGCGTGCGCAGCAGGTCGGGAATGGTGGTCGGCACGTAGCGGATCTTGTAGCCGACCGCCTCGCGGTGCCATTCGGCGAGCCGCGTGATGTCGGCGCCGGGCAGGGCCTCGGCGATGGCGACGCCGGGCGCCATCTCGGTCAGGCTGGAATGCTGGGCGAGGCCGAGCAGCCAGTCGGTGGTGACGTTGTACTGCGAGGCGATGCGGGCCAGCGTCTCCGCCCGCGGCATGCGCACCGCCTGTCCCGCCAGCATCTGGGTCAGCGCCGAGCGGTCGATGCCGACGCGGC
The DNA here is from genome assembly GCA_050186955.1 of Flavobacteriaceae bacterium. GTDB lineage: Bacteria > Pseudomonadota > Alphaproteobacteria > Rhizobiales > Tepidamorphaceae > JACKJP01. The sequence continues at coordinate 4,384 of JBFWXZ010000152.1, read as the reverse complement.
GGGCGAAATCCGAGCGGTTGCCGCCGCTGCGGCCGATCAGCTCGTCGAGTCGCTGGCGGAAGATGTCGGCGAGGTCGCGCTTGTCCTGCATCGCGGATCTCCGCATTCAGTCTTATGTTGTGGAAACACAACATAATCATGATTTTGTGATAAGTCACAACGAAAGCTGCGCAATCTCGCATTGCAGCAAACCGGCATGAGGCGGAAGATTCTCCCAAAGAATGCAGGGCCGAACCGGCCCGGATCGGGGGAATCTTGGACCAGAACGCTGCCCGCGCCGCCAGGCGCGCGGTCGAATGGCCGACTCTCGGCATGATCTCCGCCTGCTACGCCCTCTGGGTGCTCGGCCTCGCCGCCGCAGCGCAGGGCTTTCTTATCTGCGGCCTCGTCCTGCTCGTCGCCGCCGTGGCGATGCATTCCTCGCTCCAGCACGAGGTGCTGCACGGCCACCCGACCCGCTCGCCGGCGTTGAACGAGCTGTTGGTGGCGCTGCCGCTCGGGCTGGCGGTGCCCTATCGCCGCTTCCGCGACCTGCATCTGCGCCATCACGACAACACCCGGCTGACCGACCCCTATGACGATCCGGAAACCTTCTATCTCGCGCGCGGACGCCACGAGGGGCTGCCGCGCCTGATGCGCGCCGCGCTCGCCTTCAACAACACGCTGGCCGGCCGCATGCTGATCGGCCCCGCGCTCGCCTGCTACGCCTTCTGGCACGAGGAGGCGCGCCGGCTGCGGCGAAGCCGCGAGGTCCGCCGCGCCTGGGCGCTGCATGTCGCCGGGCTGGCGGTGCTCGTGGCGATCCTGCTCGCCGCCGGCGCGGTGCCTCTGTGGCTCTACGCGGCCGGCGTCGCCTATCCGGCGATGAGCGTCCTCATGGTGCGCACCTTCGCCGAGCACGATGCACGCGAGGACGTCGCCCACCGCACCGCCATCGTCGAGCGCGGCTCACTGCTCGGCGTCCTCTTCCTCAACAACCACCTGCACTATGTGCATCACAGGTTCCCGCGCATTCCCTGGTACCGGCTTCCCGCGCTATATCGTTCGCAGGGCGGGAAGCTGCGCGAGGAGAACGGCGATCATGTCTATTCCGGCTATGGCGAGATATTCCGCCGCTTCCTGTTCCGGGCCCGCGGGCCCGTGGTCCATCCCTTCCTGAAGACGGACTGACCTTGCCCTCCGCGCGGGCGGTCGCCGCCCTCCCGATGTATGACTGGCCGGAGATCCGGCCGGCGACCGACGCCCTGTGGGCGCTGGTCGCGGAAGGGCTGGCGCGACGCGGCCTCCTCGCGCCCGAACGGCTCGACCGCGGGCGCACCGCCGACGAGATCTGGCGCGATCCCCGCCTCGTGCTGTCGCAAACATGCGGCTATCCGCTCGCCATCCAGTATCGCGACGTGCTGCGGCCGGTCGCCGCGCCGGTGTTCGGCGCGGCGGGCTGCGAGCGGGGGCGCTACCGCTCCTTCATCGTCGCCGCGAAGGGCTCGGGCATCCGCGACCTCGCCGGCGCCGACGGCAGGCGCCTCGCCGTCAACGCCGCCCATTCCCAGTCCGGCCACAACATCCTGCGCTACGAGCTGGCCGCCGCCGGTCTCGCCGGTCTCGCCTTCTCTAAGGTGGTGGTCACCGGCGCCCACCGCCGCTCCCTGCAGGCGCTGGCGAAGGGCGAGGCCGACATCGCGGCGATCGACTGCGTCTGCTTCGCGCTCGCCGCGCGCCACGATCCGGCGGTCGTCGAGCGCGTCGAGATCGTCGCCCAGACCGCCGACGCGCCGGCGCTCCCCTATGTGACCGCCGCCGCCGCGTCGCCGCAAACGGCGGAGGCGATTCGCGAGGCGTTGGCGGAGGCGGTCGCCTCGCCCGCCGCCGAGACGATCCGCGCCGCCCTGCTGCTGGCCGGCGTCGAGCCGGTGTCGCTCGGCGACTATGACGAGATCGTCGCGCAGGAGCGGGCGGCCACCGCCGCCTCGGTCGCCCGCTTCGCCTGACCCCCGCGCGCCTTTGCGCTTTTCCCCCATCTGTCCTATAGCCCGGAAGGGTCTTATTTTCCCGGTCGGGCCGGGATCGGCCCACGGATTACGGGTGGAGCGCGAGCGGATATGAGCGAGACCGAGGGACTGCCGGAACGCGAGGCGATGGAGTTCGACGTGGTGATCGTCGGCGCTGGGCCGGCCGGGCTTTCGGCGGCGATCCGCCTCAAGCAGCTCGCCGCCGAAAGCGGCAACGACATCTCGGTCGTGGTGCTGGAGAAGGGTTCCGAGGTCGGCGCCCACATCCTCTCCGGCGCCGTCGTCGACCCCGTCGGCATCGACCGCCTGCTGCCCGGCTGGCGCGACGAGGGCGACCATCCCTTCCGCACCGAGGTCACCGCCGACCGCTTCCTCTATCTCGGCGAATCCGGCTCGATCCGCCTGCCCAATTTCGCCATGCCGCCGCTGATGAACAATCACGGCAACTACGTCGTCAGCCTCGGCAATGTCTGCCGCTGGCTGGCCGCCAAGGCGGAGGCGCTCGGCGTCGAGATCTATCCCGGCTTCGCCGCCGCCGAGGTGCTCTATGACGACGATGGCGCGGTGCGCGGCGTCGCCACCGGCGACATGGGCGTCGGCCGCGACGGCAAGCCCAAGGACGGCTACATGCGCGGCATGGAGCTGCACGCCAGATACACCTTCATCGCCGAGGGCGTGCGCGGATCGCTGGCCAAGATGCTGATCTCGCAGTTCGATCTCGACCGCGACAGCGAGCCGCAGAAGTTCGGCCTCGGGCTCAAGGAGCTCTGGCAGGTCGACCCGTCGCGCCACAGGCAGGGCCTCGTCCAGCATTCCTTCGGCTGGCCGCTCGACAACTCCACCGGCGGCGGCTCCTTCCTCTACCACCTCGAGGACAATCAGGTGGCGGTCGGCTTCGTCGTCCACCTCAACTACGAGAACCCCTATCTGTCGCCCTTCGAGGAGTTCCAGCGCTTCAAGACGCATCCCGACATCCGCGACACCTTCGAGGGCGGCAAGCGCCTCGCCTACGGCGCCCGCGCCATCACCGAGGGCGGCTGGCAGTCGGTGCCGAAGCTGACCTTCCCGGGCGGCGCGCTGATCGGCTGCTCGGCCGGCTTCGTCAACGTCCCGCGCATCAAGGGCAGCCACAACGCCGTGCTGTCGGGGATGCTGGCCGCCGAGCACGCGGCGGCGGCGCTGGCGGCGGGCCGCTCGCATGACGAGCTCGAGGGTCTCGACGGGGCCTGGCGCGGCTCCGACATCGGCCGCGATCTCAAGCGGGTGCGCAACGTCAAGCCGCTGTGGTCGAAGTTCGGCACGCTGGCCGGCGTCGTCCTCGGCGGTCTCGACATGTGGACCAACACGCTCGGCTTCTCGCTGTTCGGCACCCTGTCGCACGGCAAGCCGGACTACAAGAAGACCAGGCCGGGCGCGGCGGAGAAGAAGATCGACTACCCGCGCCCGGACGGCAAGCTGACCTTCGACCGCCTGTCGTCGGTGTTCCTGTCGAACACCAATCACGAGGAGGATCAGCCGGTCCACCTCAAGGTCAGGGACATGGAACTCCAGAAGAAGTCGGAGTTCGAGGTCTTCGCCGGTCCCTCGTCGCGCTACTGCCCGGCGGGCGTCTACGAATGGGTGGTGGACGAGGGCGACGAGCGCTTCGTGATCAACGCCCAGAACTGCGTCCACTGCAAGACCTGCGACATCAAGGATCCGAACCAGAACATCGTCTGGACGGTGCCGGAGGGCGGCGGCGGGCCGAACTATCCCAATATGTGACCGGTTCGCGGGGCGGCGGGTTCCGCGCCTTGCCGCGATGCCGCAATTGGGCCATCCTTTGACGTTCCACATGGCGGCCGGCGCGCTTGCAGGTGAATCGCCGCCGCTTCTTCAGTCAGGGCAGGAGCTTTCGACAGCATGATCCGTCGCGCATCCCGGCTAGCTATTCTCGTCGCCGTCGCGGGGTTCGTCCATGCCGGCGCGCCGGCGAGCGCCGCCGATGGCGAGGTCGTCGTCGGGCGCACCTTCTCCGGCAACTACCTGGCCGGCCGGCTTGCCTATTCGGTGAAGGACACCTCGGCCGCGGCGACCTTCTTCCGCGGCGCGCTGGCCATCGATCCCGAAGCCACCCAGCTCTACGACGACACGCTGATCCTCGAGCTCGCCTCGGGCCACGAGGAGGAAGCGGCCAAGCTCGCCACGCGCATGGTCAAGATGGACGGCCGCAACCGGCTCGCCCGGCTGCTGCTCGGCGTCCGCTCGTTCCGCGCCCGCCAGTACGCCGATGCGCGCAAGCATCAGGCCGAGCTCGACGGCAGCCCGCTCAGCGAGCTGACCGCAGGCCTGCTGTCGGCCTGGACCTATCTCGGCGCCGGCGACGCCAAGGGCGC
>JBFWXZ010000151.1:0-7988 GCA_050186955.1 Flavobacteriaceae bacterium | reverse complement strand
AGCGTCCACTGGGCGCTCGACCACGACCGCGCAGCGGCCGCCGGCGCGCCGGTGCCCTTCGTCAACCCGCCCGGCGAGACCGGCGAGCGCAGCGAGTAGGGGCGACATCCACCACGCCGGGAACGGCGGGACGTGTCAGGCCTTGCCCGATTCGACCGGGCAATCCATGCCGTCAGGCAGTAGCTGGATTCCGGCCTGCGCCGGAATGACGGTTGGGGCGGATGCGGTGCTTCTATCCGTCATTCCGGCGAAGGCCGGAATCCAGAATGGCCTTATCGGCAGGCGCATGGCCGGCGGGAAGTGGGCGTCAACCGCACACCGTCATTGCCGGACTTGATCCGGCAATCCATTCCAGTTTCGTCGCCGGGATCGCTCCCGCCGCGTCTGCCGACACCACGGCGGAATGGATCACCGGGTCGAGCCCGGTGATGACGCCGAGTGTGGGGCTCCATCCTTCGAGACGGGCCTTTCGACCCTCCTCAGGATGAGGGCAGTGGCGTATCGCGATCTTCCACCTCATCCTGAGGTACGAGGCGACGCCGAGCCTTGAAAGGATGGGCCAAGAACGCATCGCAGCAACTGGATTCCGGCCTTCGCCGGAATGACGGGTAGACGCGCCGCATCCGCCCCAATCGTCATTCCGGCGAAGGCCGGAATCCAGTTGCTGCGTATCGGCATGCGCGTGTCTGGCGTCCGCTCCCCGGCCCTTTCCCGGTCCGGCCCAAGGCCAATGGCCCCGCGCTACTTCCCGAAAAGCGCCGCGTAGCGGCCGGCGTCGAAGCCGACGAGGAGCGCGCCGCCATGCTCCAGCACCGGGCGCTTGATGGCGGCGGGATGGGCGAGCATCAGGGCGCGGGCCCTCGTCTCGTCGAGACCGGCCTTCTCGGCATCGTCGAGGCGGCGGAAGGTGGTGCCGGCGCGGTTGAGCAGGGTTTGCCACCCCGCCTCGTCGCACCACGCCTGCAGCCGCTGCGGGTCGACGCCGTCCTTGCGGTAGTCGTGGAAGCGATAGGCGATGCCGGCGGCGTCGAGCCAGGCGCGCGCCTTCCTCATGGTGTCGCAGTTGGGGATTCCGTAGATCGTCGTTCCGGCCATGGGGCCCCCGTGCGCCCTATTCTTCTTCCGGCGGGTATTTCGACAGCATGGGCATCTGCGCCATGCCGAAGACCAGCGTCAGCGGCATGATGCCGAAGACCTTGAAGCTGACCCAGAAGTCGGTGGAGAAATTGCGCCAGACGATCTCGTTGGTCAGCGCGAGGAAGCAGAAGAAGCCCATCCACCGCCATGTCAGGACGCGCCAGCCGGCGTCCGACAGCTTGAAGGCGGTGCCGAAGGCGTATTTGAGGAAGAGCTGGCCGAAGGCGAGGCCGGCGCCGAGCAGGGCGGCGAAGAGCAGGTTGGAGAAGGTCGGCTTCATCTTGATGAAGGTCTCGTCCTGCAGCAGCAGCGTCAGCGTGCCGAAGACGAGGACGAAGCCGGCGGTGACCAGCGCCATCACCGGCAGCTTGCGGTGGATCGCCCAGGAGATTGCGACCGCGAGGGTGATCGCCACCATGAAGGCGCCGGTGGCGGCGAAGATGCCGAACTTCCAGTTGACGAGGAAGAAGACGACGAGCGGCCCGAGGTCGAGCGCGACCTTGAACCAGTCCGGGTTCTCCGGCTGACGGGCGGTCTCGCTCACGACGCGGCCTCCGCCGCCGAACCGGCGATGGCGTCGGCGAACTGCGCGGCCTCGAAGGGCTGGAGATCGTCGATGCCCTCGCCGACGCCGATGAAATGCACCGGCAGGCCGTATTTGGCGGCGATGGCGACGAGGATGCCGCCGCGCGCCGTGCCGTCGAGCTTGGTCATCACGATGCCGGTGACGCCGGCGACCTTCGTGAAGATCTCCGCCTGCTGCACGGCGTTCTGGCCGGTGGTGGCGTCGAGCACCAGCAGCACGTCGTGGGGAGCGGTCTCGTCCTGCTTGCGGATCACCCGGATGACCTTCTCCAGCTCGGCCATCAGGTCGGCCTTGTTCTGCAGTCTGCCGGCGGTGTCTATCAGCAATATGTCGCGGCCCTGCTCGCGCGCCTCCTTCATGGCGTCGAAGGCGAGGCCGGCGGCGTCGGCCCCGGTGTCGCGGGCGATCACCGGCGCGCCGGCGCGCTCGCCCCAGATCTTCAGCTGCTCGATCGCCGCGGCGCGGAAGGTGTCGCCGGCCGCCAGCATCACCTTGCGGCCGTCGCGGGCGAATTTCTGCGCCAGCTTGCCGATGGTTGTGGTCTTGCCGGTGCCGTTGACGCCGACGACGAGGATGACGTGGGGGCTGGCCCCGGAATCCGCCTTGAGCGGGCGCGCCACCGGCTCCAGCACGCGGGAGACCTCGGCGGCCAGCACCTTGCGGACCTCCTCGGGGGAGATCGTCTTGTCGTAGCGGCTCTCGGCCAGCGCCTCGGTGATGCGCATCGCGGTGTCGACGCCGAGATCGGCCTGGATCAGCACGTCCTCGAGGTCCTGGATCGTCTCGTCGTCGAGCTTGCGGCGGCTGACGATGTTGGCGATGCCCTCGCTCAGCGCGTTCGAGGAGCGCGACAGCCCGTCCTTGAGGCGCGCGAACCAGGACTTCCTCGGCGCCTCGGCTTGCGGCGCCGGCTCGGGTTCGGGTGCAGGAGCCGGAACCGGCTCGGGCGCGGCTTCCGCTACCGGCTCAGGCTCTGGAACAGGTTCGGGCGCCGGCGGCGTCCTGGGCTCGGGAGCGGGAACCGGTTCGGGTGCAGGCGCGGGCTCGGGCTCGGCCTTCGGTGCCGGCTTCGGTTCAGCCTTCGGTTTCGTCGTGGGCTTGGGTTTCGCCGCGGGTTTGGGCTTGGCCTCGGGCTTCGGCTTCGCTTTGGGCTCGGGCTTTTGAGCCTTGGGCTTTTCGGCCTTCGGTTCAGGGGCTTTGGGCTTTTCGGCCTTTTCCGCCTCGGGCGCAGGCGGCGCCTCGGCGGGGGCGCGGGCCTCGAGTTCCGGCGTATCCTCCGGCTCGGGCGCGCCGAGCCCGAACAGGCGCCTGAAGAATCCCGGTTTCCTCGCCATCAGGCGGCCCTTGCGGCGAGCCGGCTGCCGTCATGGCCGGTGATCTCGACCATGCGGATGGCGCCGGGCTCGACGGCGACGTCGGTGGAGACGGGGGTGAAGTGCTCGGTGCGCCCGCCGGTCTCGCTTTCGGCCAGCATGGCGCGGCGCTTGCCGATCTCGCCGTCGAGATGGCGCGACAGCGCCGCCTCGCCCGCCGCGCGCAGCCGCGCCGCGCGCTCCTTGACCAGCGGCCGGGGGAGCTGCGGCATGCGCGCCGCCGGCGTCCCCTCGCGGGCCGAGAAGGGGAAGACGTGGAGGAAGGTCAGGCCGCATTCGCCGACGATCCGCAGCGAGTTGTCGAACATCGCCTCGGTCTCGGTCGGGAAGCCGGCGATGAGGTCGGCGCCGAAGACGACGTCGGGACGTCTGGCGCGCACCTCGTCGCAGAAGCGGATGGCGTCGTCGCGCAGATGGCGGCGCTTCATGCGCTTGAGGATCATGTCGTCGCCGGCCTGCAGCGACAGGTGCAGATGCGGCATCAGCCGCTCCTCCGAGGCGACGATCTCCATCAGCTCGGGATCGGCCTCGACGCTGTCGATGGAGGAGAGCCGCAGCCGCGGCAGCTCCGGCACCAGCCGCAGGATGGTGGCGACCAGCCGCCCGAGCCGCGGCGCGCCGGGCAGGTCGGCGCCCCAGGCGGTGATGTCGACGCCGGTCAGCACCACCTCGCGGTAGCCGTTGGCGGCGAGCCGGCGGATCTGCTCGACGACGACGCCGGCCGGCACCGAGCGCGAGGGGCCGCGGCCGAAGGGGATGATGCAAAAGGTGCAGCGGTGGTCGCAGCCGTTCTGCACCTGCACGAAGGCGCGGGCGCGCTCCTTCAGCCCGTCGACCAGATGGATCGCGGTCTCGCGCACCGACATGATGTCGTTGACGCGGACCTTCTCGCTGGCATCGATGCCGAAGGGGGCGGCGGGGGCCGCGTAGCTCTCGGGCCGGAGCTTCTCCTCGTTGCCGATCACCGCGTCGACCTCGTCCATGGCGGCGAAGGTCCCAGGCTCGGTCTGCGCCGCGCAGCCGGTGACGACGATGCGGGCGCCGGGGCGCTCGCGCCTGAGGCGACGGATGCGCTGGCGCGCCTGGCGCACGGCCTCCGCCGTCACCGCGCAGGTGTTGACGATGACGGTGTCGGTGGCGCCGGCGGTCGCGGCGGCGTCGCGCATGATCTCGGACTCGTAGGCGTTGAGCCGGCAGCCGAAGGTGATGATGTCGGGGGGCGTGGTCATGGCCGGCTCAGGCGATCGCCGCCCGCGGCGCGGCGGCAGGCGTGAAGGCGCCGCGATGCTCGAGCTCCCACGGCCCGCTCATCAGGACGTGGTTGTCGTCGCGCCATTCGATGGTGAGGACGCCGCCCGGCAGCGCCACGTCGACCTTGCGGCCGGTGCGCCGGGTGCGGGCGGCGCTGACGGCGGCGGCGCAGGCGGCGGAGCCGCAGGCGAGCGTCAGCCCGGCGCCGCGCTCCCACACCCGCAGGCGGATGCGCTCGGCGCTCTCGACGGCAGCGAGCGAGATGTTCGCCTTTTCCGGGAAGATCGGGTGGTTCTCCAGCATCGGCCCGAGGCGGGCGAGGTCGTAGGCGTCGGGGTCGTCGACCCAGAACACCGCGTGCGGGTTGCCCATATTGACCACCGAGGGCGAATGCAGGAGCGGCGCGTCGATCGGCCCGACCTGCAGCTCGATGGCGCGGGTGTCGCGGAACTCCTCGGCGAGCGGGATGTCCTGCCAGCCGAATCTCGGCTCGCCCATGTCGACGGTGATGACGCCGTCGCCGGCGCGCCGCGCGGCGAGGATGCCGCCGTCGGTGTGCAGCGTCAGCGTGTCCTTCCCCGTCTCGTCGAACAGCAGGGCGGCGACGCAGCGGGTGCCGTTGCCGCAGGCGCCCGACAGCGATCCGTCATTGTTGAAGATGACGAGGCGGGCGTCGGTGCCGGCGATCTCGGGGCGGCGGATCAGCATGAGCTGGTCGAAGGCGGAATCGGGATTGGCGGCGAGCGCGCGGGCGGCGTCGGCGTCGACCGCCGGCGTTCCGGCGCGCGCGTCGACGACGAGGATGGCGTTGCCGGCCCCGTTCATCTTCACATAGGCGATGGCGTTGTCGGCGCTCATCGTTCCATCACTTCCTCGTTGTCGCGCTTGCCCGCGCACGCGGCCCTTATAGGCCGCGACGCCGCGCGGTGCCAGTATGCGTGGGGCGCGGCGAAGATTGACATTATGCGCGCGAACCCTTAGCCAAGCCGGCAAATTCAGGCAAACCTAGTTTGCGATCCGCCGACCGGGGCACCATCTGATCCCGGAGGTCAACGTCCGCCAGCGCGATTGCGCCCGCGGGCGACGCAAGCATTTGGAAAGCTGCATTTGGAGCGTAGCCGCATGGTCTTCAAGACCGCAGACCGTCCGACGAAGGAGCCCCGCCAGGGGCCGGCGGCGCGCGCCTTCCGCCAAGCGCGAGGGATCGCCTGATGTTCGAAAGCCTGTCGTCGCGCCTTTCCGGCATCCTCGACCAGCTCACGCGGCGCGGCGCGCTCGGCGAGGCCGACGTCGCGGCGGCGCTGCGCGAGGTGCGCCGGGCGCTGCTGGAGGCCGACGTGGCGCTCGAGGTGGTGCGCGGCTTCACCGAGACGGTCAGGGAGCGCGCCGTCGGCGCGACCGTCGTCAAGTCGGTCACGCCGGGGCAGATGGTCGTCAAGATCGTCCACGACGCGCTGGTCGAGACGCTCGGCAGCGAGGGCGTCTCCATCGACCTCAACGCGGCGCCGCCGGTCGCCATCATGATGGTCGGCCTGCAGGGCTCGGGCAAGACGACGACCAGCGCCAAGCTGGCCAAGCGGCTGACCGAGCGGGCGAAGAAGAAGGTGCTGATGGCGTCGCTCGATACGCGGCGCCCGGCGGCCCAGGAGCAGCTGAAGATCCTCGGCGAGCAGGTCGACGTGGCGACGCTGCCGATCGTCGCCGGGCAGACGCCGGTGCAGATCGCCCGCCGCGCCATGGAGGCCGGCAGGCTCGGCGGCTTCGACGTGGTGATCCTCGACACCGCCGGCCGGCTGCATGTCGACGAAGCCCTGATGGGCGAGATGGCCGACATCAAGAAGGCGGCCGATCCGCGCGAGGTGCTGCTCGTCGCCGACGCGCTGACCGGCCAGGACGCGGTCAACCTCGCGCGCTCCTTCGACGAGAGGGTCGGCGTCACCGGCATCGTGCTGACCCGCGTCGACGGCGACGGGCGCGGCGGCGCGGCGCTGTCGATGCGCGCGGTCACCGGCAAGCCGATCAAGCTCGTCGGCAATTCCGAGAAGCTCGACGGGCTGGAGGAGTTCCACCCCGAGCGCATCGCCTCGCGCATCCTCGGCATGGGCGACGTGGTCAGCCTGGTCGAGAAGGCGGCCGAGACCATCGACCAGGAGAAGGCGGCGGCGATGGCCGCCCGCATGCAGAAGGGGCAGTTCGACCTCGACGATCTCGCCGAGCAGCTCAAGCAGATGGAGCGCATGGGCGGGATGTCCGGCATGCTCGGCATGCTGCCCGGCATCGGCAAGATGAAGAAGCAGCTCGACGCCGCCAATCTCGACCCGTCGATGTTCAAGCGCCAGCTCGCCATCATCTCGTCGATGACGCCGGGCGAGCGGCGTAAGCCCGATGTCCTCAAGGCAAGCCGCAAGAAGCGCATCGCGGCGGGCTCGGGCACCAGGGTCGAGGAGATCAACCGGCTGCTGAAGATGCACCGCCAGATGGGCGACATGATGAAGATGCTCGGCGGCAAGAAGGGTAAGGGCATGCTCGGCCGCATGATGGGCGGTCTCGGCATGGGAGGCGGGGGAATGCCGGGCGGGATGCCCGGCGGCCTTCCCGGCGGGATGCCCGACATCGACCCGAAGATGATCGAGCAGCTGCAGAAATCCGGCGGCCTGCCGAAATCGCTGCCCGATCTCCCGGGCCTCGGCGGCGGCTCGCTGCCCGGCCTCCCCGGACTTCCCGGCCTCCCCAAGGGGCCGGGCAGGAAATGAGTTCGCAGAAAATGAATTCGCAGGACAGGAAATGATCCTGCGGGAAACGACTTGAACCCGACCAGACAGACGAACAGCCAACCAAGAGGTTTTTGATCACATGTCCCTTAAGATCCGTCTCGCCCGCGGCGGCGCCAAGAAGCGTCCGCACTACTCCATCGTCATCGCCGACGCCCGCGCGCCGCGCGATGGCCGTTTCATCGAGAAGATCGGCACCTTCGACCCGATGCTGCCGAAGACCGCCGAGCGCGTGAAGCTCGACGTCGAGAAGGCCAAGGAGTGGCTCTCCAAGGGAGCCCAGCCGACCGACCGCGTGCTGCGCTTCCTCGACGCCGCCGGCCTCGCCAAGCGCCCGGCGCGCAACAACCCGAAGAAGGCGCTGCCGGGCAAGAAGGCGCAGGAGCGCATCGAGGCCCGCCAGCAGGCCGAGGAAGACGCCAAGCAGGCCGCCGCGGCGGCTGCGGAGGCCCCCGCCGAGGCCCCCGCCGAGGCGCCGGCCGAAGAGCCTGCCGCTGAGGCCACCGGCGAGGCCGCGGCCGAGGCTCCCGCCGAGGCTTCCTCCGAAACCCCTGCCGCCGAAGAAGCGGCGAGCTGACGTCCGGCGCGATGGCCGGGGGGCGGCAGGGACTGCTGCACGTCGCGACCATCGGCAAGCCGAACGGGGTGCGCGGGGCGGTCAGCCTGCGCGTGTTCCTCGAAGACCCCGCCGATATCGGCCGCTACGGCCCGCTCGCCACCAAGGGCGGACGGGCCGTTTCGCTGCGCGTGCTTCGGGTTTCCGAGGCGCAGGCGATCGCGGCGATCGACGGCGTCGCCGACCGCGACGCGGCCGAGGCGCTGAAGGGCACCGAGCTCTATCTGGAGCGCGGCCTTCTGCCGGAGGCCGGC
>JBFWXZ010000150.1:0-8021 GCA_050186955.1 Flavobacteriaceae bacterium | reverse complement strand
GAACTGGAGCGGCGGCTCGGCGAGGCGACGGGCCTGAAGGTCGAGATCCGCCACAAGGGCGAGGCGGGGGAAATCCGGCTTTCCTATCGCAGCCTCGAGCAGCTCGACGACATCGTGCGCCGGCTGGCCTGACAGCCGGCAACATCCCGATCAGCGCGACGACCTGCGGCGGATGTTGACCGCCGTCCTGAGCGATATGTCGCGCAGCAGCGCATAGCCGAGCGCTGGCTTGCGCCGCGCCTCGAAATCCGCTTCGCCCACCAGTTGGCCAACGCGCCGGAGATCGCTCGCGTTCCATAATGTGAGCTGTCGCCTGAACGCCTGCTCGCGGCGGAAGAACACCCGCGGGCGCAGGATCCCCATGGCCGATTCGGCGGTTCGGCCGCGGTCGATCTCGTTGCGGGCCTCGGCGAGGCGGCGGAAATGCCGCGCCATGGCCGACAGCAGCGCCTGCGCCGCGACGTCCTCGGCCTGGGCGCGCTGCAATTCACGCTCGATGCCGGCGACGTCGCCGAGGCTGACCGCGTCGGCGAGCGAATCGAGGTCGACGGAGGCGCCGTCGGAAACCACCGCGCGCACGTCCGCCAGTTCGATTCGTTTCCGGTCCGATCCGTATAGGACAAGCTTCTCCAGCTCGTTGCGGGTTGCCCGGCGGTCGGCGCCGAGCAGCGCCACGAGGGCCTCGCGGGCCTGCCGGTCGATGGCGATGCCGGCATCCGAGAAGGTCTCGTCGATCAGCGCCCCGAGCGAGGCGGGCGTATCCTGGTAGCAGGGCAGTGCCGCCATCGCGGAGTGGCGCTCGGCGAGCTTCCTCAGCGGCGAGGAGGGCTTCAGGTCGTCGGCCTCGACGACCAGCGCTGATTCCGGCGAGACGAGGTCGAGGGCCGCCTCGACCTCGCCGGCGATGTTGCGGCTTCCGGCGCGCAGGCGTACAACGGTGCGCTCGCTGAACAGGCCGCCGCCGCCGAGCAGGTCGGCGAGCCGCCCTGTATCGGAGGCGAGCTGGTCGCCCTCGACGCGGGTGACCGCGAAGGCGTTGTCGTCCTTGTCCGGACGGCCACCGGTCGCATGCCAATTGGCGATCACGGCGGCACGCTCGGCGACGAGGCCGTTATCGGGACCGTAGACGAGGACGGCCGGCAGGGTCGGGGAACGGACGAAGCGCTCGGCTTGCTGTCCCTTCAGCGCGACCACGGGCTATCGGCGCGCGGCGGAGGCGAAATAGCCGGCCAGAAGGGCGTGCAGATCGTCGGCGAGCGCCGTCGCGGCGCGGTTCTCGGCGTCGAGCTGGGCGCGCTCGTTGGCGAAGCGCTGATCGCTCCAGTCGAAGGAGGATTCGCGGCTGATGGTGCCGGAATCGAGAACCTCGTCAGCGCCGGTGCGGCGCAGCTGGTAGCTCGTCGTCACCTTGACGAAGCGGGCCTGCGGCTTGCCGCCGATGGTGCGCACGAGCACCGAGGAGGCCGAGGAGGTAGTTCGCAGGTCGAGCTCATAGGCGTCGCCGCCCTGGCCGCCGCCGGAGAGCCGGAACATCAGCGCGTTGCGCAGCACCTGCTCGACCCGGCTGTCGGGTTCGGAAACGTGGATCGAGGCGAGGATCTGCGTCATCTCGCCGGAGCCCGCGCCGGCGTCGGGCGCATAGAGCGGGCGGACGTTGCAGGCGGCGAGCGAGAGGCCCGCCAGCAACAGGACGGCCCCGACGCGGAGGCGGCGTTCAAACGACCACATTGACGATCCTCCCGGGCACCACGATCACCTTGCGCACCGCCGCGGCTCCGACAGCGCGCCTCACTCCGTCCAGCGTCAGCGCGGCGCTCTCGATATCGGCCTTGGCGGCGTCCCTGGCAATCACCAGTTCGTCGCGCTTCTTGCCGTTCACCTGCACCGGCAGCGTTATCGTATCCTCCACCAGCAGCGTTTCGTCAAACGCCGGCCATCCGGAAACCGCCAGCATGGTGTCGTGACCGAGCACGCTCCAGGCCTCCTCGGCGAAATGGGGGATCATCGGCGCGGCCATGCGGACGATGATCTCGCAAGCCTCGCGCAGTGCCCAGTCGAGCCGCTGATCGCCTTCCCCACGCGCCTGCAGGGCGGCGGAAAGGGCGTTGGCGCTCTCGTAGACATGGGCGATGGCGCGGTTGAAGCGGAGCTTCTCGATATCCTCGCCGACGGCGGCGAGCGCCTGGTGCACGCTGCGGCGCAGCGCCGTCGCCACCTCGCTGAACTCAGCCGGGCGCTCTGGCGGCGTGGAAAGCGCCGCGACCTGATGGACGAGCCGCCACAGGCGCTGCACGAAGCGCCAGGCGCCGGCGATGCCGGCCTCGGTCCATTCGATGTCGCGCTCCGGCGGCGTGTCGGAGAGCATGAACCAGCGCGCGGTGTCCGCCCCGTACTGCTCGATGATCGCCTCCGGGTCGACGACGTTCTTCTTCGACTTCGACATCTTCTCGGCGGGACCGACGACGAGCGGCTGGCCGGTCTCGCGATGCACCCAGGCGCCGTCCTTCTGCACGGCATCGGCCGGCAGCACCCATTCCTTGGAGCCCTCGAGGCGGAAGGTCTCGTGGATGACCATGCCCTGGGTGAACAGGCTGGCGAAAGGCTCGTCGATCCCCAGATGCCCGGTCCTGCGCATGGCGCGCGAGAAGAAGCGGGAATAGAGCAGATGCAGGATCGCGTGCTCGATGCCGCCGATATACTGGTTGACCGGCAGGAAGCGGTCGGCGGCGGCGCGCTCCACCGGCACCTCGGCGTGCGGCGAGCAGAAGCGCGCGAAATACCAGGACGAATCGACGAAGGTGTCGCAGGTGTCGGTCTCGCGCCGCGCCGGGCCGCCGCAGGCCGGGCAGGGAACGTTCTTCCAGGCCTCGTGGCGATCGAGCGGGTTCCCGGGCTGGTCGAAGGTCACGTCCTCGGGGAGCCGCACCGGCAGCTCCTCCTTGGGCACCGGCACGATCCCGCAGCTTTCGCAATGGACGACGGGGATCGGGCAGCCCCAGTAGCGCTGGCGCGAGACGCCCCAGTCGCGCAGGCGGAAATTCACCCGCCGCTCGCCGGTCCCGGCGGCTTCCATCAGCGAGGCCACCTTCTCCTTCGCCTCGTCGACATTCATGCCGTCGAGGAAATCGGAGTTGATCAGGCGGACCCCGGTCTCGTCCTTGTCAAGAAAGGCCTCGTCGCCGATCTCGAAAGTCGCCGGGTCGACGCCCTCGGGAGCGACCACGGGGACGACGGGCAGGCCGTACTTACGGGCGAAATCGAGGTCGCGCTGGTCGTGCGCCGGGCAGCCGAAGATGGCGCCCTCGCCATAACCCATCAGCACGAAGTTGGCGGCGTAGACCGGCAGGCGGACATCCTTGCGGAAGGGATGGACGGCATAGACGCGGAGTTCGATGCCGCGCTTCTCGGCGCGCTCGATCGCCTCCTCGCTGGTGCCGAGGGAGGCCGCCTCGCGGCGGAACTCGGCGAGGCCGGCGACCTGTCCCTCGAGCGCCTTGGCCAGCGGATGGTCGGCGGCGACGGCGCAGAAGCTGGCGCCGAAGATGGTGTCGTGGCGCGTCGTGTAGACGGTCAGCCGGTCGTCGAGCGGGTTTCCGTCGGCGTCGACGAGGTCGAAGGAAAAGCGCAGCCCCTCGGAACGGCCGATCCAGTTGCGCTGCATCAGCCGCACCTTCTCCGGCCAGTCGGTCAGCCGGTCGAGGGCGTCCAGAAGATCCTGGGCGTAGTCGGTGATGCGGAAGAACCACTGCGCCAGCTCGCGCTTCTCCACCGGCGCGCCGGAGCGCCAGCCGCGGCCGTCGATGACCTGCTCGTTGGCGAGCACCGTGTGATCGACCGGGTCCCAGTTGACCATGGAGACGCGGCGCTCGACGAGGCCGGCCTCCAGGAAATCGAGGAACATCGCCTGCTGGTGGCGGTAGTAGGAGGGGTCGCAGGTCGCGAACTCCCGCGACCAGTCGAGCGACAGCCCCATCGCCTTGAGCTGGCGGCGCATGGTGTCGATATTGGCGTAGGTCCATTTCGCCGGGTGGACCCCGCGGTCCATCGCGGCGTTCTCCGCCGGCATGCCGAAGGCGTCCCAGCCCATCGGGTGCAGCACCGAGAAACCCTTGGCCCGCATGTAGCGCGCCAGCACGTCGCCCATGGCGTAGTTGCGCACATGGCCCATGTGGATGTTGCCCGAGGGATAGGGAAACATCTCGAGCACGTAATAGGCGGGACGGCTGTCGAAATCCGGGGTCTCGAACACCTTCGCGTCGGCCCAGGCGGCCTGCCAACGCGCCTCGACCGGACCGGCATTGTAACGTTCACTCGTCATGGGTTATTCGGGGATTCCTGACATCTCAGGCCTGCTGGCCGCGAATGGCCGCTTCCCGCGACCGTCCGTTGAAGGTTTCGAATGCCCGCGATGAATAAGTCCCTATCGGTCCGGCTGCAAGCGTGATGGCTTCGCAAGCGCCCATACCGGCCGGCTATGGCGAGGTGACGCGGCGGCTCGCCCAGGCCGCGCGCGAGGCTGGCCGCGATCCCGCGTCGGTGACGCTGATCGCCGTCAGCAAAACCTTCGACGCCGAGGCCATCGAGCCGGTCATCGCGGTCGGGCAACGGGTCTTCGGCGAGAACCGGGTGCAGGAGGCGCAGGGCAAATGGCCGGCGCTCATGGAACGGCACGGCGGGATCGAGCTGCATCTGATCGGGCCGCTGCAATCCAACAAGGCGGGCGACGCGGTGGCGCTGTTCGACGCGATCCACACCGTCGATCGCGACAAGATCGCTGGCGCGCTTTCCCGCGAGATGGCGAGACAGGGCCGCAGGCCGGCGCTCTTCGTGCAGGTGAATACGGGGCTCGAGCCGCAGAAGGCCGGCGTCGCGCCCGACGAGGCGGCGGCATTCGTCAAGCGCTGCCGGGAAGCGCACGGGCTCGAGATCGCCGGCCTCATGTGCATCCCGCCCTTCGACCAGCCGCCGTCGCCGCATTTCGCGCTGCTCGCCAAGTTGGCGCGCGAAGCCGGCGTCGACGGCCTGAGCATGGGGATGAGCGGCGATTTCGAGGAGGCGGTGATGCTGGGCGCGACCCATGTCAGGGTCGGCAGTGCGATCTTCGGCCATCGCTTGCCTAGTCCTCGATGACCACCCGGGCCGCCGGGTCGATCCGCTCGAGGATCGCCGCGAGCTGGTCGCGCGGCAGCGCCACGCAGCCCTCGGTCGGGCCGAAGCCCGGCCGGCAGACATGCATGAAGATGGCGCTGCCGAGGCCGGGTTCCGGCGGGTCGTCATTGTAGCCGAGTTCGACCACGAGGTCGTAGAACCCGTCGTCGCGCCACATGCGCTCGGCGCTGGCCTCGAAGGGATGCTTGACCGGCCGGTTGTAGGCGGGATGGGCGGGGTCGTCGCACCAGCCGTCGTCGGGGTCGATGGGACGCAGCGGCAGGGCGGTTCGCGGCGGGTCGACGCGGTCGGCGCGGTACCAGACGCGGCGCAGCGGCCAGGCGCCGGCCGGCGTCACCCCGTCGCCTTCCTTCTTCGTCGCCGCGATGCCGGCGCGCCCGAGCGCGCAGCGGCGGCTTTTGCCGCCGAACGACAGTTCCCCGGCATGCGGCTCGCCGCCGGCCCCGCGAACCACGACGTCGGCGCTCCTCGATGTCATCGGCACCCGCCTCTTCCGATGGGCTCAACGCCATTCACCCCATGGCTTGCCGCATGGGGGAGTGTGCTCTAGACCTTATCGGACAGAGCGACCCGGCGTAACCACCGCAGGACAGGGCCAGCGACCGTTGAGCACCGGACGGCAAATTCTCATCGTCGACGACGACGCGGTACTGCGCGAATCGCTCAACGAGCAGTTCTCCCTGCACGACGAGCTCGCCGTCACCGAGGCGGCGAACGCGCAGGCCGGCATACAGCTTGCCAGGGAAGGCCATTTCGACCTGATGATCCTCGATGTCGGCTTGCCGGACATGGACGGCCGCGAGGCCTGCAAGGTGCTGCGGCGCAACGGCTTCAAGAACCCGATCATCATGCTGACCGGGCACGATTCGGATTCCGACACGATCCTGGGGCTCGAATCGGGCGCCAACGACTATGTGACCAAGCCGTTCCGCTTCGCTGTGCTGCTCGCCCGCGTGCGTTCGCAGCTTCGCCAGCACGAGCAGAGCGAGGACGCCGTCTTCACCATCGGCAGCTACACCTTCAAGCCGGCGCAGAAGCTGCTGCTGCGCGACAACGGCTCGAAGCTCAGGCTGACGGAAAAGGAAGCGGCGATCCTGAAATATCTCTACCGCGCCAACGAATCGGTCGTCAGTCGCGAGGATCTGCTGCAGGACGTGTGGGGCTACAATGCGGGCGTGACGACGCATACGCTGGAGACCCATATCTACCGGCTTCGTCAGAAGATCGAAGCCGATCCCTCCAGCCCCGAACTGCTCATGACCGAGGGCGGCGGCTACAAGCTCTTGCCCTGAGAGCGGCCTGACAGATGTCGCTCGATCAGGACGCCCGGCTTCTCAAATCCGTCCCGCTGTTCTCGGCCTTCGATCCCGACCAGCTCCGGCTCGTCGCCTTCGGCGCCGAGACCATCGATCTGGCGGAGGGCGCGGTGCTGTTCGAGGAAGGCGAGACGGCGGATTGCGGCTATCTGCTGCTGTCCGGCGAACTCGTCTTCGTCTCGCGCGAGACCGGCCACGAGACGCGGGTCTCCGATCCCGGCGCGCTGGTCGGCGAACTGGCGCTGCTCACCGAGACCCTGCGGCCGGCGACCGCGACGGCGGCCGTCGACACCCGCGTGATGGCGATCACCAGACGGCTGCTGCGCCGGGTGCTGGAGGAATATCCGGCCATGGCCGAGATCATCCGGATGACGCTCGCGGAGCGGATCGCCGCGCTGAACGACGAGCTGAAGGCGCTCAGGCCGTCCTTCGAGGGCCGCAAGGACTGATCAGAAGCTGAAATCCGCGATCACCGGGACGTGGTCGGAGGGGCGCTCCCAGCCGCGCGCGTCGCGGACGATCTCGATGCGCCTGGCCGCCGGCGCGATGTCGGGCGTCGACCAGATATGATCGAGCCTGCGCCCGCGGTTGGAGACGTCCCAGTCGCGGGCGCGGTAGCTCCACCAGGTGAAGAGCTTCTCCGGCGGCGGCGTGTGCTGGCGGGCGAGATCGACGAAATTGCCGCGCTGCTGCCAGCGCACGAGCTTCTCGGTCTCGACCGGCGTGTGGCTGACCACTTTCAGGAGCTGCTTGTGCGACCACACGTCGTCCTCGAGCGGGGCGATGTTGAAATCGCCGAGCGCGATCGCCGAATCGAGGCCGCCGAGATGCGCCTTCTCGCCGGTCCAGCCGTCGAGCTCGTCGAGAAAGGCGAGCTTGTGGGCGAATTTCGGGTTGATCGCCGGGTCGGGCTCGTCGCCGCCGGCGGGGATGTAGAAATTATGCACGCGGACCCGGCCGCCGGCGGTCTCGATATCGGTGGCCAGATGGCGGCAGTCACCGACCTTGCAGAAATCGAGCGGGCCCACGCTGTGGGCGGGCAGCCGCGAGAGCGTGGCGACGCCATGATAGCCCTTCTGGCCGTGGATGTCGGCATGGGCGTAGCCGAGCTTCGCGAACCGCTTCATCGGGAAGGCGTCGTTCGGGCACTTGATCTCCTGCAGGCACAGGACATCGGGCGAATACTGCCGGATGAAGGATTCGACGAGATCGATTCGCAGCCGAACCGAATTGATGTTCCAGGTGGCGATGCGCATCGGATGTCCTGTGAGGATCTGGCATGGGCATGGGCGGGTCGTGAGCGGAAGGCAAACCAGATCGCTTCGCCGATGGCAAGGAATCGCGATGGATTTGCACGATGGATTTGTATGAGGGAACGCCGAAAATGGGGGCGCCCGGCCTTTCGGGGGAGAAAGCCGGGCGCCGAATACCGCTCTGAGAGGCGGTCAGGCATTGCTGCCTGAGAACGCCGGCCGGGCATATCGGGGGCAGTGTCCGCCGGCGTCTATGCGAAAGATATGGGAGCGGGCGCGAGCG
>JBFWXZ010000149.1:0-8079 GCA_050186955.1 Flavobacteriaceae bacterium | reverse complement strand
ATCGCGAAGGTGTCCTGCTGGTTGGCGACGAGCTGCATCGAGGAGGTCACGCCCTTGCCCTCGAGGACCTCCACGTCGAGCCCGGCCTCCTTGTAGAAGCCCTGGTCGATGCCGAGCAGATAGGGCGAGCGGTGGCCGTTGTAGCTGAATGCCAGCCGGACCGTTACCTTGGTGAGTTCCTGGGCGTTCGCCGGCAGCGAGCGCGTGCCGATCCCCGCCGAAAGAGCCAGTGTGCCGGCGGCACCCAGCAATGCTTCGCGTCTTGTAAGTTTCATCAGTTTCTCTCCTTCCGTTAATGCCCTCAGTACGTCTTCAGGACCCCGTGCTGTTCGAAGAGGTGCCGCACGCGCGACACGAGACTTATGAAGCGCTTGGTTTCCATGGTCGCCGGCCGCCGCGGGTGCGGCAGGCGGGTCTCGATGATTTCGGCAATGCGTCCCGGGCGCGGCGTCATGACCAGCACGCGATCGGCGAGCAGGATGGCTTCCTGGATGTCGTGGGTGATGAAGATGACGCTCTTGCGCGTCTCCAGCCAGATCTGGTGCAGCTCCATCACCATCTGCTCGCGCGTCAGCGCGTCGAGGGCGCCGAAGGGCTCGTCCATCAGCAGCAGCGGCGGCTCGTGGATGAGGGCGCGGCAGATCGAGACCCGCTGGCGCATGCCGCCCGACAGCTCGAAGGGATATTTGTTCTCGAAGCCCTCGAGCCCGACGGATCGCAGCAGCGCCAGCGCCTGCTCGCGATAGGCCTTGAGGTCGAGCCCGCGCATCTCGGGCTGGATGAGGATGTTGTCGATGACCGTGCGCCAGTCGAGCAGCACGTCGGTCTGGAAGACGATGCCGAGATCGGTGACCGGCGCGGCGACCGGCTTGCCCGACGCCAGGATCGTGCCCTCGGTGGGGAAGACGAGGCCGGAGGCCATGGACAGCAGCGTGCTCTTGCCGCAGCCGCTCGGGCCGACGATGGAGATGAACTCGCCGGCGCCGATCTCCAGGTTGAAGTCGCGCAGCGCCTCGATGGGGCCGCTGGACGTCTGGTAGGACTTGCTGACGTTCCTGAATTCGAGGGTGGCGGCCATCAGTGCCCCTCCTGCGAGTGACCGGAGGGACGGTGCGAGACGTGCCAGGGCAGCAGCCAACGCTCCAGCATGTCGATGGCGGCGAACAGCACGATGCCGAGGATGCTGAGGACGACGAGGATGGCGAAGGACAGCACCACGTCGAGCAGCCCGTTGGCGACGATGAGCTGGTAGCCGAGGCCCTTGTCGGCGGCGACGAACTCGCCAACCACGGCGCCGACCACCGCGAGCGTGCTCGCCACCTTGAGGCCGGCGAAGATGTTGGGGAGCGCCGCCGGGACCTGGAAGTTGAGGAAGATGCGCCGGCGCGAGGCGCCCATAGAGCGGGCGAGCCAGATCACCTCCTTGGGCGTCGAGCGGAAGCCGATCAGGGCGTCGATGAGGATCGGGAAGAAGCAGATCAGGAAGGCGATCAGGATCTTCGGCAGCAGGCCGAAGCCGAACCAGACCACGACCAGCGGCGCGATGGCGACCTTGGGGATCGTCTGCGAGGCGACGAGGATCGGATAGAGCGCCCGTTCCAGCGAGCGGAACTGCGCGAGCACGGCGGCGAGCGGGATGCTGACGACGATCGCCAGCCCGAAGCCGATCAGCACCTCGTTGGCGGTCACCGCGGTGTTGGCGAGCAGCAGGCGGTAGTCGGTGACGATGCGCGCCAGGATGGCCGAGGGCGGCGGCAGCAGATAGGCCGGCACGTCGCCGGCGCGGACGCCGATTTCCCACGCCACCAGCAGCGCGAGGCCGAGCAGGGTGCTGTCGAGCGAGGAGGGCCACCTCCAGCGCCGCGCGCCCGCGCCGGCCTTGTCCTTCGGCGGTTGCGTCATCGCATCGTCTCCAGTACCGAGATGAGCTTGAGGTTGTCGGCGCGGCCCCGCAGCGAGACGCGCAGCATGTTGTGGCGCTCCAGGCCGCGGAACGAGGTCGCGTCGGCGACGACGATCCCCTGCGCGGCGAGCGCGGCCGAGACGGCCGGCGCATCGCGTCCGCCGAGGTCGAGGAGCAGCATGTTGGCGTTGCCGCCGCGCACCGCGATGTCGTCGCGCCCCGAGATCGCCTGCCGGAAATGGGCGACCTCGGCCTCGAAGGCCGCCTTGCAGTCGGGCAGGAATTGCTCGTCGGCCAGCGCCGCCGTCGCCGCCTGCATCGCCGCGGTCGCCATGTTGAAGGGCGGGCGCCCGGCCTCGGCGGCCCGCAGCAGCCGTTCGGGGGCGACGGCGTAGCCGATGCGCAGGCCGGCGAGGCCGAAATATTTCGAGAAGGTGCGCAGGACGCAGATGTTGGCGTGCTCGCCGACGAGCGGGATCGCGCCGTCCTCGCGCGGGTAGATCAGTGCTTCGTCGACGATCAGGATGGTGTCGGGCGCCGACCGCGCGAGGCGCGATATGTCGGCGTTGCCGACGGTCGCGCCGGTCGGGTTGTTGGGCGTGCACAGGAAGGCGAGCGCGATGTTGCCGGAAGCGAGTTTCTCGCCGATGCCGGCGAGGTCGATCTCCTCCGGCCGCTCGTTTTCCACGCAGACGACCGAGCAGCCGGCGATGCGCGCTTCCAGCTCGTAGCGTGGAAATGTCGGGATATGCACGAGCACGTTGTCGCCGGGGGTCGTCCAGGCCTGGATCAGCAGCTTGATGACGTCGTCGAGGCCGGCGCCGAAGAACAGGCAGTCCGCCGTCACGCCGTGGCGCGCGGCGAGCGCCTTGCGCAGCGGCCCGAAATCGAGGTCGGGGTAGAGATTGGCGCTGTCCAGCGCGTCGCGGGCGGCGGCGATGGCGCCGGGCGGCGAGCCGAACGGGTTCACGTTGAGGGAGAAGTCGACGATGCCGGCGCGATCGAGGCCGTAGCGCTCGGCGATCAGGTCGGGCGAGGTCTCCGCCTCGTAGAGCCGGATCGACGAGCTCCGCACGCTTTGGAGGTTGAGCGTCATTGCGCGAGCAGCCTCCCCAGCCCGGAAAAGCGCGTCGGCTCGCCGAGCGCCCGGAGGATGCCCCACAGGGTGACCTGGTTGCTGCTGAGGACCGGCTTGCCGAGCTCCTGCTCAAGCCTGTCCACGACCTCCAGCGCCCTGAGGTCGGTGCAGCTCAGGAACAGCGCCTCGCTGTCCGGCGTGTCGGCCTCATGCGCCAGCTCGACGACCCGTTCGGGCGTGACCTCGCGGATCGCCTGGCCCGACAGGCCGAGGCCGACCACCGAGAGGACATCGATGCCGTGTCCGGCGAAGAACGCGCGCTCGGCCTCGTTGACCTCGTCGCGATAGGGCGTGGCGAGCGCCACCCTGCCGATACCCAGGAACCCGAAGGCGTCGATGATCGCGCCGGAGGTGGTGACCACGGGGCAACCGGCGATGTCGGCGATCTGCGCGGTCTGCGCCCGCAGGCCCGCCTCGCCGTCGACGAAGCTGCCGCTGGTGCAGGCATAGGCGATGAGGTCGGGAGTCAGATGCGCGAGCAGGCCGGCGGCGGCGGCGACGCTCCTGTTCATCTCGCGCAGGCCCTCCGGCGTCGTCGCCGACAGCGGCACGCGGGTCGCGTGAAAGGTGACGCCAGGCGGCGCGGCCCATGCGAAGTCGGGCTCGACGACGGCGTTGACGGAGGGGACGACGAGCCCCACCCGCTTGCCGCCGGGCCGGCGCGGCGAGGGTGTCACTTGCTCTGCCATGAGTTCTGGTAGCCGCTGATATTCGCGCCCTCGCGCTGGCTCAGCTCAACGACCGAGCGGAGCAGGTCGACGAGCGAGGCGTTGGTGTGGGCGTCGGAGCCGTCGACATAGAGGCGAAGCTGGCCGCCCACCGGGTCGATGGCGCCGGCGCGGACGCAGGCCTCGATCAGCCGCTTCTCATGCTCGCCGTCGTGGAAGGCGTCGCTGTTGCCGGTCATCGCCGCGAGGCAGGCGGCGACGCCGTAGGCGCCCCAGTTGGAGATGTTGGCGACGACGGTGGAGTCGGCTTCCTGCCGGGCGGCGATGATGTCGCCGAGCGGCACGCCGTCGGCGACGATGTCGGCGACCGCGCCCATGCCGAGCTCGTTGCCGAGATCGCCGATGCCGACGGTCGCGACGCCGGCCTTGCGGGCCTCGGCGAACAGGATGTCGGTCTTGGCGGTGAAGGAGGAGACCTCGAAGCCGCCGCCGCCGTGATAGTGGCCGTCCTTGCCGGCGCCGGGTCGCTCGACGGCGATCAGCGCCTTCGGCCGGTGGCGTTCGAGGAGGTCGCGCGCCGCCGCGGCGGCCTCGTCCTCGTCGACGGGGAAGCCCGACAGGCCGAAGCGATGGCGCCCGGAATCCAGCTTCTCGGTCTCCGCCAGCACCATTCCCGCCGTCGAGAAGCAGGCGTCCATGCAGGGCACGATGGAATCCTCGCTGATACCGATCGGCACCGCGCCCAGGCCCAGCGAGAGGGCGCGGGCGAGGACGGCGGCGCCGATCGGGCCGTCGGTCTCCGGCCGGCCGTAGTCGCGCATGATGAAGCCGCTGAGGATGAACACGCGGTCGCCGCGCGAGACCCTGTCATGCAGCAGCCGGGCCGCCGCCAGCGTCGTCGGGCCGCCGGCCAGCTCGCGGGCCCGCGCGTGGAGGCGGGCGAGCGGCAGCCCCTTGAGGATCGTCCAGTTGGAGATCGGGGCCGTCACCAGGTGGTCGATGGCCTCGCCGATGCGGTCGAGGCTGATGGCTTCACTCTGCACGAATGTAGTCCTCCAGGCGGATGTCGGCCTCGCCGGGAAAGCGGCGGCGTTCGAAAAGCGATTTCATGGAAAGGGGCGCGGTGGCGTCGATGCCGACCTTGCCGCGATGCACCTCGCGCACGTCCTCGCGGGTATAGCTCGGGATGCGGGGAACGACATAGATGCCGGTCTCCGGCGTGCAGCGCGTCTGGATGGCCCAGAGGACGTCGGCGGCGTTGAACGGGTCGACGTCCTTGTCGACGATCACCACGACCTTCGTCCACGAATAGCCGCCGAGGGCGGCGAGCATGGCGTTGCGCGGCTGGTCCTCGTTCTGCTTGTCGATGGCGATGACGCAGCCGAAGACGTAGCCGGGCGTCGCGATGTCGTGGATGCGGGGAACGAAGGCGGAGACCTTCTTGTAGATCTCGGCCTGGATCGGCACGCCGACGAGGTTGAGGTCCTCGGTGCCGCCGGCGAGGATCGCGTGGTAGACGGCGTCGCGCCGGCGGGTGATCGCGGTGACGCGGAAGACGTGGTTCTTCATCACCGGCACGTAGCCGTCGGTGAATTCGCCGAACGGGCCCTCGTCCTCGCGGGTGTTGGCGATGACCTCGCCCTCGATGACGATCTCCGCGTCGGCGGGAACGTCGACGGGGATAGTCTTGCAGCGCACGACCCGCAGCGGCTTGCCCTGCCAGGCACCGGCGACCTCGAGCTCGTCGGCTTCGTAGGGCACCTTGGAGGCGGCCGAGAACATCAGCCCGGGAGGGGCGCCGATGACGATGGCGCAGGGCAGGTTCCTGCCCATCTCCTCGGCCTCGGCGTGGTAGCGGCCGAGATGCTGCGGCGGCATCATGCGCACCCGCAGCTTGTCGCCGCCGACGAGCTGGCAGCGGTTCCACGAGGCGTTGTAGGCGCCGGTCACCGGGTGGGGCGCGACGAGGACGCCGGCGGTGATGTAGGCGCCGCCGTCCCTCTCGGAGAAAACGATCTGCGGCAGGTCGCGGGCGACGTCGATGTCGTCGCCGGTCTTCACCAGTTCCTGCACCGGGGCGTCGTCGACGCGGTCGACGGGCAGGCCCTTGGCCTCGAGCGAGACCATGGTGCGCAGCAGGTCGGTTTCGGCGAGGCCGAGGGATTCGGCGACCGTGCGGCGGAAGCCGAAGACATTGGTCACCACCGGCAGGTCGGAACCGTTCACGTCGCGGAACAGGAGCGGGCGGTTGGGGCCCTTCTGCATGCGGCGCATCACCGCGGTCAGTTCGTGCCGCGGATCGACCGCGCGGTCGACATTCGCGATCTCGCCGCGGTTGGTCAGCGCATCGAGAAGTTGCCGGAAGGATTCATACGCCGCCATGTGGTCCCCGAGGATGAATTCCAGAAGTGTTGGCTATTGACCAACAGTGTTGGTTTAACTAACTATCTCCCCTGAACCGCGCCGATGTCAACACCGCAGGGAGGTTTTGCAGTGGGCGATGGAAAAGCGGCGGGAAAGGGCGCGCGGACCGTGCAGGCGGTGCGCCACCTGGCCGATATCCTGCGATGCGTCTCGAAGGCGCCGGCGCCCATCGGCGTCAACGAGGTCGCCCGGCAGGTGGGGCTCGACAAGAGTTCGGTGTCGCGGCTGCTGGCCTCGCTGGAGCAGGAGCGTTTCGTCCAGCGCGGCCCGGACGGCCGCGTCCGCGTCGGCACGGGGCTGCTGGCGGTGGTCGCGCCGCTGATGCGCGACCTCGGCCTGTCGACGAGGATGCGTCCCAGCCTCGAGGCGCTCGCCAAGCGCATCGGCGAGACGGTCAACCTCAGTATCTGGGGCGACGGCGAGGCGGTCAGCGTCGTGCAGGCGCTGGGCTCCAACGCCGTCACCCATTTCGCCACGCCGGGACGCACCAACCCGCCGCACTGCACGGCGTCGGGCAAGGTGCTGCTGGCCTTCGGCCCAACCGATGCCGCCGAGCGCGTCCTCGCGGGGCCGCTGGCGCGCCATACCGAAAGCACCGTCACCGACCCGGCGGCGCTGCGCCGCGAGCTCGAGGCGGTGCGCAGCCGCGGCTTCGCCGTCAACGAGGGCGAGTTCGAGGCCGACGTGTCTGCGGTCAGCGCGCCGGTCTTCGATCTCGACGCGAGCGTGCTCGGCGCGTTGACGGTGACGGTGCCCGCCTACCGGTTCGACGAAAGGCGGCGTGACGAGCTTATCGCGGCCATCGTGGCGGCGGCGAAGGATCTCTCGGAGCAGTTCGGCTATCGGCTGTAGGCCGCCGGATACCCGCCTGTCGCGGGCGAGGGATCAGGCGCGGTTCGCGAGGAGCGTCGAATGGGCGGGGCCGAGGCCGCGCGCCAGCTCCGAGGCGACGGCCATGGCGGCGGCCGCGAGCTCGGCGCGCCGCGCCTCCGCGAAGCGGTACATCGGGACGGTCGCGGTGACCGCGCCGATCGGCGCGCCCTGTCCGTCGAGCACGATGGCGGCGACGGCGCCGACATCCTCCTCCAGCTCGCCGCAATTGACGGCGTAGCCCTGCCTGCGGCAGCGCGCCAGCTCCTCCAGAAGCCGCGCCTTGTCGGTCACCGTCCGGCCGGTAAAGCGCCGCAGCGGGGTGCTGCAATATTCGGCGATTGCCTTGTCGCCGAGATGGGCGAGGAGCACCTTGCCGACCGCCGTCGCGTGGCCGGGATCGCGGTGGCCGGGCGAGGAGAAGGTGTGGACCGAGTTGGAGCCGGCGACCTGCTCGATGCTCACCGCCTCGCGGCCGTCCCAGATGCTGAAGCTCACCGTCTCGCCGATCCGGCTCGCCAGGTCGCTCAGCATCGGCCGCACCAGATCGCGGGCCTGGAAGCGCGCCAGCACGGGAGCGGCGAGCGCCACCAGCCCGACGCCGAGCGAGAGCTGGCCGGTCATCCCGTCGCGCCGCAGGAGCCGCGCCTTCTCCAGCGTCGCGGCGAGCCTCGACACGGTGCTCTTGTCGAGCCCGATCCGCCTGGCGATCTCGTTGGTGCCGAGCGCGCCGTCGGCCTCCGACAGGCAGCGCAGCAGAGCGACTGCGTGCTCCACGGCGCCGATGGTGCTGCGCCTGGAGCGCTGGGGTTCGTCCCTGTCGGGTCGGGCTGCGGTCAAGACATCATCTCCGCCTCGCGCCATAAGGCGGTTCGCGCCGATGGCTGTCAATCGCGGCCGCGCGCCCGTGTATCGCGCAAGACGATTGTGGAGTACGCGACGTATCGGTATTCCTCGCGGGCAGACGGGCAGGGTGCTGAATGACAGGCTCCGACATGGGCGCGTTGCAGCCCCTCGAACTCGACAACGACGCGTGGCGATTCGCCCTGGCCTTCTATGCGGGCGAGGGCGTGGCG
>JBFWXZ010000148.1:0-8149 GCA_050186955.1 Flavobacteriaceae bacterium | reverse complement strand
GACCTGATGTTCGCCAATTTCAACACGGTCGACACCTCGCTGCTGGGCATCTCGTGCCTCGCCGTGCTGGCGGTGGCCGTCGTGCTTGCCCCCGTGCTCCCCACCCTCGACGTGCTGGCGCTCGGCCGCGAGAGCGCCGTCGGCCTCGGTGTCGACTACCGCGCGACGGTGACGCGCATTCTCGCCGGCATCGCGATTCTCGTCTCGGTGTCCGCGGCGCTGGTCGGACCGATCACCTTCTTCGGCCTCGTGGTGGCGAGCCTCGCGCATCAGATCACCGGCACAGACAGGCACCGCGAGACGCTTCCCGCCGCCTGCCTTATCGCCGTCATCGCGCTGGCCGGCGGCCAGACGATCGTCGAGCATGCATTCGGCTTCGGCACGGCGCTCTCCATGATCGTGGAGTTCATCGGCGGCATATTCTTCATTGCGCTTCTGGTCGGACAGGCACGGCGATGATCGAGATACGGCAGGCGACGAAAATCTACGGCGAGGAGACCGTTCTCGACGCGGTCTCGCTGACGCTGCCCGAGCACGGGTTCACCGCGATCATCGGCCCCAACGGCGCCGGCAAGTCGACGCTGCTGTCGGCCGCCGCCCGCCTCGTGCCGCTGACCGGCGGCTCGATCGAGGTCGACGGACTCGACGTCGCGCACGCCCCGGGCGCGGAGCTGGCGCGACGGCTTTCCATCCTGCGCCAGGACAGAGGAGTCGGAACGCGGCTGACGGTCAGGGAGCTGGTCGCCTTCGGCCGCTTCCCGCACAGCCGCGGCCGGCTCGGCGACGCCGACCGCGCGCATATCGACGCGGCGATCGCGCATTTCGGGCTCGGCGAGCAGGAGAACCGGTTTCTCGACGAATTGTCGGGCGGCCAGCGCCAGCGCGCCTTCGTCGCCATGGTGATGTGCCAGGACACCCGCTACGTCCTGCTCGACGAGCCGCTCAACAATCTCGACATGAAGCATGCGGTAGCGATGATGAAGCTGCTCAGGCGCATGGCCGACGAATTCTCCAAGAGCATCGTCGCCGTCCTGCACGACATCAATTTCGCCTCCTGTTACGCCGACCGCATCGTCGCCATGAAGGACGGCCGCATCGCGTTCGACGGCGCGCCGGGCGAGCTGATGCGGACCGCGACGCTGCGGCATGTCTACGACATGGAGATTCCGGTCAGGAACTACGGCGGACGGCGGATCGGGGTCTTCCACCTTCCCTGATGGAAATCGCACCCGAGGGAGTACTAGCTACTCACTGTCCCTGAATCGCCGCGGGCAAATTGGAGACCGGGTGGCTGGGGAACCTGGATTCGAACCAGGACCGACGGAGTCAGAGTCCGCTGTTCTACCGTTAAACTATTCCCCAAGCGATTCCGCCGATATATCAGCGGCTTGGCTTGTATTGCCGAAGAATTCCCGGCAACGCCGCGTCGCGCTTTAGGCGAAGCCGGTCGCGCAGCGTTCTAGCTATCCGACCCGGCCCTGTCAAACGGCTCGACGCGCGGCCGTCGCGGGATTTTCAGAACTCCGTCGGGCCGCCGCGCCGGATCAGATCGACCAGCATCCGGCCGCTGCGCTCGCGGTGAGCGCGGTGGGCCTCCTGCGCGTCCTTGGCAGCCCCCCGGCGGATCGCCTCGAGGACCTCGCGGTGGTCGGCATTGGAGGCGTCGGGGAAGGGCCGCAGCCGCAAGGTGGCCATGCGCACCCGGTGCGCCTGGTCGGCCATGGTCGAGACGATCTGGATCAGCCGCCGGTTGCCGCTCGCCTCGACGAGATGGCCGTGGAAACGGCTGTCGGCCTCGGCCCAGGCGTCGAGGTCCCGGTCGGCGAGCGCGCGGTCCATGTCGTCGACCGCGTTGTCCAACGCGTCGAGGATCGGCCTGTCGAGATCGCGCAGCGCCGCCAGCCGGGCCGCCTCCGCCTCCAGCGTCGTCAGCAGGACGTAGATCTCGGTCATGTCGTCGGCGGAGATCGGCAGCACGCGCATGCCGTGGCGCGGGCGGATCTCGACGAGGCCGTCGGCGGCCAGCGCCAGCAGCGCCTCGCGCACCGGGGTGCGGCTCATGCCGAGCATGCCGGCGACCTCCTCCTCCAGCATCTGGGTGCCGGCGGGCAGCGTGTTGCCGAGAATGCGCCGCTTGAGCTCCGCATAGGCGCGGTCGCGGTTGGAGCCGCCCGCCCGTCCCGCCCGGACGACGGTTTCTTCCGTCATCGTTCCGGCCATGGCCTGATCCTCGTTCCCCCCGTAGCCGAGTCGTATATCGCCCGTTCGACCTCCAGGTTCAACAGATAGTCGGCGCCGGCATTCTCCAGCGGCGCCCCGTCGAGCAGATGGGCGACGACATGCGCCTGCAGCGCATGCACGCAGTCGCCGCCGAAGCCGGGCCCGAAGGGCGGGTAGAGAATGCGCGTCTCGGCGTTCTCGTCATGGGCGCGCCACCACAGGCGGCCGTCGCCGTCGAGGCGCAGGCAGCCGGCCGATCCCTCGACCAGCATCTCGCCCATGGTGAGCCGGCGGTTCTCCGCCGCGTGGCTAGCCAGCCGGTTGCCGTCGAAGAGGGCGCGGCGGCCGCCCGCGTGGCCGAAGACGATCAGCCCGGCATCCTCGCCGGCGATCGCCGGGTTCAGCCGGTCGAGCCGTGCCTGGACGTCGGCGACCTCGCCGAGCAGGAAGCGGAACACATCGACGAAATGGATCGCCGTCTCGTGCACCAGGAAGCGCTCCATGGCGCGGAAATAGGGCTGGCGGTCGAGATAGGCGTCGGGCCCCTGTCCGTCGCCCGGGCGCAGCCTGAAGGTCGCCTGGTAGATCTCGCCCATCCGGCCCGAGGCGATCTGCCGGGCGATCTCGCGATACCAGGGCTGGAAGCGGAAATTCTCGTGCACCGCCAGGACGACGCCGGCCTCGCGGGCGATACGCACGGCCTCGCGCGCCTCCTCCAGCGTGCCGCAGAAGGGCTTCTGGCAGACGATGGCCGCACCGGCGGCCGCGGCGGCGCGGTCGAGGCCGAGATGGCTCGGCGGCGGGGTCGCGATGTCGACGAGGTCGGGCCGCACCGCCTCGATCATCGCCGCCGCGTCGTCGAAGGCCCCGGCATAGCCGTATCGCGCCGCGGCATCGGCGGCGCGCGCGGGATCGCTGTCGCAGACGGCCTCGCGGCGCACCCGCGAAATGCGCGTCCACGCCTCGAGGTGGAAGGCGGCGAAATAGCCGGCGCCGACCGACGCCAGCCGGATCGCGCCCTCATCACCCATCATGCAGCCCGACTTCGCCGAGCGCCCTGCCGAAGCGGGAGACGATCTCGGCCGTGCCGTGGCTGCCGCCGAGCTCGACGGTCAGCAGGTCGCCCGGCGCGAAGGCCGCGTCGACGGCGCGGCGCAGCAGGCTGCCGGCCGCCGCCGCCCTGTCCTCACCATGGGTCTCGCCGAGCCATTCGAGCATCATGGCGGCGGAGAGCACCATGCCGGTGGGGTTGGCCTTGCCCTGGCCGGCGATGTCCGGCGCCGTGCCGTGGCAGGGCTGGAAGACCGCGTGGCTGTCGCCGATGTCGGCGGAGGGCGCCATGCCGAGCCCGCCCATCAGGCCGGCGCCGAGGTCGGAGAGGATGTCGCCGAACATGTTCTCCATCACCATGACGTCGTAGTCCCAGGGCCGGCGCACCATGTCGAGCGCCATGGCGTCGACATAGCCGTGGCGCACGGCGACGTCCGGGAACTCCTTCGCGCGCTCGTCGAACACCTTTCGGAAGAAGGCGAAGGAGCGGAACACATTGGCCTTGTCGATGCAGGCGAGCTCGCCCTTGAAGCCCCTCTCGCGGCGCTTCCTGGCGAGGCGGAAGCCGAAATCGACGACGCGCGCGGTGCCGGCGCGGGTGATCTCCAGCGTCTCACGGGCGATCGCGTCGTCGAGCACCTCGCCCTTCTTCATCGAGGCGAAGAGCCCCTCAGTGGATTCGCGGATGAGGATGAAGTCGATGTCGGCGGCGCGGGGATTGGCGAGCA
Source organism: Flavobacteriaceae bacterium (assembly GCA_050186955.1). GTDB lineage: Bacteria > Pseudomonadota > Alphaproteobacteria > Rhizobiales > Tepidamorphaceae > JACKJP01. Next base: position 4,151 of record JBFWXZ010000148.1, on the reverse strand, counting down.
CCGGCGGCAGGCCGGGAATGGTGCGCACCGGGCGGACCCCGGCATAGAGGCCGAGGATGAAGCGCAGGTCGATCTGCGGCGTGATCTCGGTGCCGTCGGGATAGCGCACCTTGGGATCGCCCATGGCGGCGAGCAGGATGGCGTCGGCGGCGCGCGCCTTCTCGACCGAGCTTTCGGGCAGCGCGTCGCCGGTCTCGACATAGCAGTCGGCGCCCGACGGCAGGTCGGTCAGGTGCAGCTTCAGGCCGCCGATGCGCTCGGCGGCGGCGAGCATCAGCTCGACGGCGGGCTTGGCCACCTCCGGCCCGATCCCGTCTCCCTGAAACAATGCGATATCGAATTCTACGCCGGACATGGCGTCCCCTCCTGCCGTTCGAACCAGCCTGTCATGTCGTAATTCCAGTGTACCGGCTTCGCGCCGGCAATTCCCGCGTCGAAGCGGGCCACCGCGTCGCCGAGCAGGCAGCCGAGGAAAGCCGTCCGCATGCCGTCGCCGCCGAAGGCGAGGTTGGAGACGTTGCGCAGCCGCCGGCCGCGCGCCACGTCGAGATGCGGGCGCCCCATGGTTCCCTCGGCGAAGGCCATCTCGACCGCGTCGAGGTGCTGCTCGTCGCTGTCCTCGATGACGGTCTCGAGCGCGCCGTCGCCGCCGACGCGGATGACGCGGTTGGAGACGATGCTGGTGACCCAGAGCCCGCCGTCCTCGTCCATCGCGAGGCCGTCGGGGAAGGTTCCCCGGCCGAAGGTCGCGACCGTCCGCCGCCCGCCGAGGCCGCCGTCGCCGGCGACCGTGAAGGCGGAAAGCCGGCGGGCGAAGGTCTCGTTGACGAACAGCGTGCCGCCATCCGGCGACAGCGCGCATTCATTGGTGTAGCCGAGCCCGTCGGCGACGATGCGGGCACTGCCGCCCTCGACCAGCACGACGAAGCCGTCGCCCTCGCCCGGCCTGTAGCCGAGGGCGCGCGGCACCTTGCGGGTGCTGACGGTGAGCCAGATGCGCCCGCGCGCGTCGAGCAGCGGGAAGTTGCAGGGCGGCAGCGGCCGGCCGCCGACGGCGTCCAGCACGGTGTCGACGCGACCATCGGGATGCAGGCGGAAGAGCCCGCCCCGCTCGGCGCCGAGATGGGCCATCAGCACCGTCCCGCCGGGCTCCAGCGCGATGCCGTTGGGACGCAGCGGCTCCCCTTTGACGTCGTTCACGAGGATGCGTCGCACATCGCCGGCGGGCGAGACGACCGCGATCCCGCCATTTCCCGTCCAGTCGGGCACGAAAAGGCGGCCGGAGGCGTGCGCGACGACGCATTCGGGGCGATTCAGCCCCGAACCGACGAAATCGAGCGCATCGACGCCGATCTGCACTAGTTCACCTCACCCGTCATCGCGATTCCGTTGCCCGGACCCTGGATAAAGACCATACAGGGTCACAAATTTAATGTATACGTTGTAATCGACGGACAGCTTGCGGTGCGACGTCGCGGAAGAACCGCGAGAGAACCGCGAGAGGCCCGCGAACGCCGAGGCGCCGGCAAAGATGCGCGCCCCGCGCATGCCGGCGTCACGCGGCGGGCCATTGGCCGGGCGGGGTCCGGCGTGCGAGCATTGCGGATACATTGAATCGGAGGAGAGGACCGCCTTGGCAAACTCCATCGACCTGAACGGGTTCATCGCCGTGGTCACCGGCGGCGCGCAGGGGATCGGTCGGGCGATCACCGAGCGCTTTCTCGATTCCGGGGCGAGCGTGATCATCTGGGACCGCGACGAGGCGCTGGCGCGCAGCACCGCCGGCGAGCTCGCCGGGAGGGGCCGGGTCGAGGCGCGCCAGGTCGAGGCGCGCCAGGTCGACGTCACCGACCTCGCCGACGTCGAGGCGGCGCGCGACGCCGCGCTCGCCGCCCATGGCAGGATCGACATCCTCGTCAACAATGCCGGCATCGCCGGGATGAACGCGACGACCTGGGAATACCCGCCCGAGGAATGGGCGCGGGTGATGGCGATCAACCTCAACGGGCCGTTCAACTGCTGCCGCGCGGTGACGCCGTCGATGATCGCCAGGGGCTACGGGCGGATCGTCAACATCGCCTCGATCGCCGGCAAGGAGGGCAACCCCAACGCCTCCGCCTACTCCGCCTCCAAGGCAGCGGTGATCGCGCTCACCAAGTCGCTCGGCAAGGAGCTGGCGGGATACGACATCTCGGTCAACTGCATCACCCCGGCGGCGGCGCGGACGGCGATCTTCGACCAGATGAGCGAGGAGCACATCGGCTACATGCTGCAGAAGATCCCGCGCGGCCGTTTCGTCAAGGTCGAGGAGGTGGCGGCGCTCGCCGCCTTCTGCGCCTCCGCCGACTGCGCCTTCACCACCGGCGCGGTGTTCGACATATCGGGCGGACGGGCGACCTATTGAGCGTCGCCGAGGAGGCAAAGCCGGCAAGCGGAGACGATCCGGCAGAGCGCCTCGCCGGCATCGGCCTGATGTGCCTGGCGCTGCTGTGCTTCTCCTGCCTCGACACGACGGCGAAGCTGCTGTCGCGCGACTTCCACACCTTCCAGATCGTCTTCGCGCGCTATCTCGGCCACCTGGTCGTCGTCGCCGCCATCGTCTCGCCGGCGCGTTCGAGCCTGCTGTGGCGGACCCGGCAGCCGCTGCTGCAATTCGTCCGCGGGCTGCTGCTGCTCGGCTCGACGATGTGCAACTTCCTGGCGCTGCAATATCTCCAGCTCGCCGAGACGATGTCGATCTTCTTCTCGACGCCGCTGCTCGTCGCCGCCCTCGCCGGGCCGCTGCTCGGGGAATGGATCGGGCCGCGGCGCTGGGCGGCGGTGCTGTTCGGCTTCGCCGGCATCCTCGTTGTCACCCGCCCGGGGCTCGGCGGCATGCATCCCGCCGCCCTGTTCTCGGTCGGCGCCGCCCTCTGTTACGCCTTCTACGCCATCGTCACCCGGGTGCTGATGTCGCGCGGCGAGGGCGTCCTGGCGACCCAGTTCTACGGGGCGCTGATCGGCACGCTGTGCGTGCTGCCGCTGGTGCCGGGCCACTGGCAGTCGCCGCACGACGACCTGTCGATGGCGCTGATGCTGGCGATGGGGGCGTTCGGCGCCATCGGCCACGGGCTGCTGACGCTCGCCCACCGCATCGCGCCGGCGCCGGTGCTGTCGCCCTTCATCTACACGCAGATCGTCTGGATGGTGTCGCTCGGCTTCCTCGTCTTCCACGACGTGCCGAACCCGTGGACGCTGGTCGGCGCCGCCATCGTCATATCGAGCGGCCTCTACCTGCTGTTCCGCGAGCGGCGGGTGAAGGGCGAGGTCTAGCTCCCTAAGCCAGCTTCACGCCGTTGGCGGCGGCGACGATGTCGGAGATCTTCGGCAAATCGTCGTCGCCATGGCCGGCGGCCTCGGCCTGGGCGAAGGCGTTCTTCACCACCGCGCCGACCGGATTGACGATGCCGGCGGCGTTCTCCATCGCCACGAAGTAGCGCATGTCCTTGTGGGCGTTGCGCAGCGCGAAGCGGTGGGCCTCCGGGTCGCGCTCCAGCACCCAGCGCATGTAGGTCTGGTAGAAGCCGCAATCCATGCGGCTGCCGCGGATGACGCTGTCGAAGACCCGCGGCGATATGCCGACCTTCGCGGCGGTGCTCAGCGCCTCGGCGTAAATCGCGCCGTAGCCCATGGAGACGAAGTTGTTGATGAGCTTCATCTTGTGGCCGGTGCCGACGGGGCCGAGCCGCACCGATTTCGCCGCCCAGGCCATGATCGCCGGCTCGATCGCCGCATAGGTCTCCTCGTCGGCGCCGACCATCGCCGACAGCGCGCCGGCATGGGCGCCCTCCGGCGTGCCGCCGAGCGGCGCGTCGGCGAGCCTGACGCCGCGGGCGGCGCATTTCTCCGCCAGCATCAGGGTCGAGTTTGGGTCCGCCGTCGAGGTGTCGACGACGATCATGCCGGGCGCCGCGCCGTCGAGCAGCCCGTCCGGCCCGGCGACCACCTCCTCGACCTGCCCGCTGGCGGTGACGCAGATGAAGACTATGTCGGAGCGCGCCGCCATCTCGGCAGGCGTTTCGACCTCGCTCGCGCCCATGGCGACGAGCTCGTCCACCGGCTTGCGGTTGCGATGCGCCATGACGCTCAGCGGCCAGCCCTTGGCGACGAGG
>JBFWXZ010000147.1:0-8162 GCA_050186955.1 Flavobacteriaceae bacterium | reverse complement strand
AGTTGGAAAATTGGCTTTAAAGGATGGGAAATGTCAATAACGAAAATTTATGGCTATGGACGTTAGGCTGCTGGAGACGTTCCGCGCGGTCATAGAAACCCAGTCCATGACCGGGGCGGCGAAACTGCTCGGCGTGACCCAGCCGGCCATCAGCACCCAGATCGCGCGGCTCGAGGCGCAGATCGGCTTTCCGCTGTTCGAGCGGGTCAACGGCCGCCTCAAGGCCAGCCGGCAGGGGCGCCTGTTTTACACCGAGGTCCGCCACGCGCTCGGCATGATCGAGCGTCTCACCCGGGACGCGGAGAACATCCGCAAGGGCGTCGCCGAGTCGGTCACCATCGCCAGCCACCCGAGCGCCTCGATCTCGATCCTGCCCGCCGTGGTTGCGGAGCTGCGCCGGCGGCGGCCGCTGGCGCGGGTGCGCATGATCAACCGGAGCTCGGAGGAGGTGCGGGCGATCTTCGAGGCGGGCGGCGCCGACATCGCCATCGCCGAATGGCCGATCCACATCCCCGACATCGACCTGCACCGCTACCGCGTGCCTTGCGTCGCGATACTGCCGAGCGCGCATCCGCTCGCCGCGAAGCGGGAGATCTCGCCCGCCGACCTCGCCGGCGAGCCGCTGATCGGCATGCAGGTCTCGCGCCTGATCGGCCACCAGATCCAGAGCGCCTTCATCAGCCACGACGTCGAATACGACCCCGGCGTGGTCAACGAGTATTTCAGCTCGATCTGCGCGCTCGTCGCCACCGGCTGCGGCATCGGCATCGTCGACCAGTGGTCGGCGCAGATGTTCGAGCCGCTGGGCCTCGCCATACGGCCCTTCGGGCCGACGATCATGTACGAGATCGGCGTCTTCGTGCGCCTGCACGCCACGCCGATGCCGATCGTCGGCGAGGTGACGGAGCTGATCGGCGAACGGCTGGCGGCGCTGAAAGCGATGACCCCCAAACAGGATGGAGATGCATAGTGCTGGAAGCCGCGCGAATCTGGGCCGATCTGGAAGCCGTCTGCGACCTTGGCGGTCGCGTCACGGGAAGCGAATCGGAGCTCGGGGCGACGGAGCTGCTGGCGCGTCTCGGCGCGGAGGCGACGGGAAGTCCCGCCCGCCGCGAAACCTTCCCCTATGACGGCTGGGAGGGGGGCGAGGCCTCCCTCACGCTGGCCGACGGCACGCGCTATGCGGCCAACCCGCTGCTGCGCTCGGCGGCGGCGCCGGAAGGCGGGCTCGAGGCCGAGGTGATCGATCTGGGGCGCGGCACGCCCGACGAGTTCGCCGCCCATCGCGACGAAATCCCAGGCCGCATCGTGCTCGTCCGCCACGAGCTGATGTTCGCCGCCGGCACCGTGCATCGGCGCATGAAATACAACGCCGCGGTCGCCGCCGGCGCCGCCGGCTTCCTGATCGCGGGGCCGCTGGCCGGCGCGCTGGTCGCCGGCTCCTCAGGCCGTGGCGACGAGGCCGGCATTCCCGCCGCGGGAATCGCGCCGGAGACGGCGGCCGCGCTGGCGCGCACCAGCGCCGGCTATCCGCGCGTTCGGTTCGAGTTGGAGGGCCGCGACCGGCCCGGCTCGGCCACCAACCTGTTCTTCGACATGGCCGGGCAGACGGATGAATGCGTCGTGCTTTCGGCGCATATCGACGGCCACGGGCTCGGCGAGAGCGCGCTCGACAACGCGACCGGCCTGGTCGTCGCGCTGGCGGTCGCCCGCGAGCTGCGCGCCGGCATGGCGGACCGCAGGCGGTCGCTGCGCGTCGCTTTCTTCAACGCCGAGGAATGGGCGCTGACGGGATCGGACATCCATCTCGCCCGTCTCGACGAGGCCGAACGGGCGGCGATCGCGATCAACGTCAATCTCGACACGGTCGCCGGTGGACGGCGGCTGACCGCGCTGACCTCCGGGTTCGCCGGAATCGAGCCGTTCCTGCTGCGATGCTCGGAAGCCGCCGGCGTGCCGCTGGGTCTGTTCCGCCCGCTCCAGGTCAATTCCGACCACGGCAATTTCGCCCGCGCCGGGATTCCGGCGTTCAGGCTGGTCGACGGCTTCAACGATCACGAGGCGCGGACGCGCCTGCTGCTGACGCCGGCCGACCGCCGCGACCTCGCGACGCCGGAGGAACTGCTGCGCTCGGCGAAGCTGACGCTGGAGATCGTGGGCCGGGCGCTCGACGCCGGCGACGACGAGGCGCGGGCCTGGCGCGGGGCGGCGTAGTCGCCGGCAAGGTCAGCCGGGATCAGGGCCGCCAGTCGTAGACCCACCATTGCCGGTCGAGGACGGTGTCCGGGCTGAGCAGGTTCATGCCGATATCGCGGGCGAGCGCCAGCGGACCCCGCGCGTGGTAGATGCTCGCATTGCGCCGCGACAGCGCCCAGACGTCGCGGGTGCGCTTGCGGCGGCGCGCCTCGTAGGCGCGGAAGGCGGGCTCTATCGCGCCCTTCTGCCGCAGCGCCGCGCCGAGCACGGCGGCGTCCTCCAGCGCCATGGCCGCGCCCTGGCCGGCAAAGGGCAGGGCGGGGTGGGCGGCGTCGCCGGCGAGCGTCACCGCGCCTTCGCCCCAGCGCGCCAGCGGCGGCCGGTCGGCGAGGCTCCATCTGCGCCAGCCCGCGCCGGCGGCGATCAGCGCCCGCAGCGGCGCCGGCGCCGCCTCGAAGCGTCTCGTGATCTCCGTCCTGTCGCCCGGCGCGTTCCAGTCGTCGCCGGTCCAGGCGTCCTTCGTCACCGCGACGATGTTGACCTTGCCCGCCGGGCCGAGCGGGTAGGCGACCACGTGATACGCGCCCGACAGCCACAGGCAGACGCCGGTCTTCTGCCGGGGGTCGTCGAAGGCGTCGGGGTCGGCCATGCCGCGCCAGGCGACGTAGCCTGCCGGCCGCGGGTCGCCGTCGCCGACGAGCCATTGCCGCACGGTGGAGCGCAGCCCGTCGGCGCCGACGAGGCCGCCGGCGACGATCTCGCGGATCGCGCGGCCGGTCGCGGCCATGACGGTGACGCCGCGCGCATGCGGGGCGATGGCGTCGACCCTGGTGTCGAGCTCCAGCGCGATGTCGGTGCTCGCGCGCACGGCCTTTTCCAGCACGGCGATCAGCGCCGGCCGGTGGACGACGCGATAGGGCGCGCCGTAGCGCTCGGCGAAGTGGCGGCCGAGCGGGAGCTGCCGCAGCTCGCGGCCGCTCGCGGCGTCGAGAATCGTCAGGTGTCGGGGCTCGAACGCGGCCGCCGCGACCTCGTCCTCCAGCCCGGCGGCGGCCAGCGCCTTGCCGGCATTGGGGGTGAGTTGCAGCCCGGCGCCGAACTCGCGGATCGCCGGGGCCTGTTCGAGGACGTGGGGGCTGAAACCGGCGCGGGCGGCGAAGATGGCGGCGGAAAGGCCGGCTATGCCGCCGCCGGCGACGACGATGCGGCGGTGCTCCGGCGTCGTCATGCGGCGGGAAAGACGGTCAGAGACCGTTGTAGGTGCAGTCCGACGGGCTCGATTCGGTCGCCTTGAGGCGGCCGTCGTGGCGGTAGAGCGTCGAGCAGTAGGGGCAGACGATCTCTCGGTCCTCGCCCATGTCGAGGAAGACGTGGGGATGGTCGTAGGGCGGCTTCGCGCCGATGCACTGGAATTCGCTGGCGCCGATGGTGATGACGCGATGGCCGGCGGAATTGTGGAAATGCGGAATTGCCTTGTCGGCCATGATGTCTCCGGTGGCTTCCCGAAAGGTCGGTTGCGGCCGAGACAATAGCGGCTCGACGGGGCGGGTCAAAGGGCGAAGTGCGCGACAGGGGGCGGGATTGCGTATGGTGATCGAGACGCTACAGTCCCGCCGTTCCTTCCGGCCAACCAGGCGGCGGTCCCTGCATGAGCGAGACGACGAACGGGCGCTTCGATTCCGACGGCATCGAGATCGCCTACACGGTGAGCGGCGAGGGCGAGCCGATCCTGCTGATCCACGGATTCGCCTCGAACGCGCAGACGAACTGGTTCGGTCCGGGCTGGGTCCACACGCTGACCGGCGACGGACGCCAGGTCGTCACCATCGACAATCGCGGGCACGGCAAGAGCGGCAAGCCGCACGACCCGGCGGTCTACGAGGCGCCGATGATGGCGGAGGACGCCCGCCGGCTGCTCGACCACCTCGGTATCGGGCGCGCCGACGTGATGGGCTATTCGATGGGCGCGCGGATCACCGCGTTCCTGTCGGTCCGGCACCCCGAACGGGTGCGCAGCGCGGTCCTCGGCGGGCTCGGCGACGCGCTCATCGAGGGCGTCGGGCAGTCGACGGCGATCGCCGACGCGCTGGAGGCGGCGTCGATGGAGGATGTCAGCGACCCGACCGGCCGCGAGTTCCGACGCTTCGCGGAGCAGACCGGCGGCGATCTGGCGGCGCTCGCCGCCTGCATGCGCTCCGGGCGGCCGCCCATCGAGCGGGAATGGCTGGAGGCGCTGGAGACGCCGGTTCTCGTCTGCGTCGGCGAACTGGACGAGATCGCCGGCGATCCGGAAAGGCTCGCGGCGCTGATGCCCAAGGGCGAGGGTTTCGTCATTCCGCGCCGCGACCATATGCGCGCCGTCGGCGACAGGGCCTACAAGCAGGCGGTGCTGGAATTCCTCCACCGCCGGCCGTGAGAAGGGAAGGCCGAATCCCATCAAATGTTTACGGTTGGGAGCTAGGATCGCGATTCAACGGCATGTGCGCCGGGACGCTCTGGTTACGGCGGCCGGCCTTCCTATGTTAGGATGACGGCTCGCCTTGCCCCGATGGCTCGCGAGATGCGCGTGAACCCATGAGAGGATACGCCATGCGGAGTTCCGAGAAGACGGTGACGGCCTACGGTTCCGTTACGAGCTGCGATCCGGTCTGGGACCGGGTGCGCGCCGAGGCGGAAGACATCGTCCGCAGCGAGCCCGTCCTCGCCAGCTTCGTGTTTTCGACGATCCTCAACAATGCGCGGCTCGAGGACGCGGTGGCCGACCGCATCGCGGCGCGGCTCGACCATGACGACGTCGGCGCCGAGCTGATCCGCCGCGCCTTCGGCGACATGTTCGCCGACGAGCCGGCCCGCAGCGAGGACATCCGGGCCGATATCGTGGCGGTTTTCGACCGCGATCCCGCCTGCACGCGCTATATCGAGCCGGTGCTCTACTTCAAGGGCTTCCACGCCATCCAGGCGCATCGCCTGGCGCATTGGCTGTGGAACTCGGGCCGCGAGGATTTCGCCCTCTACCTGCAGAGCCGGTCGTCGGCGGTGTTCCAGGTCGACATCCAGCCGCCGGCGAGGCTCGGCCGGGGAATCTTCATCGACCACGCGACGGGCGTCGTCATCGGCGGCACCGCGGTGGTCGAGGACGACGTGTCGATCCTGCAGAACGTGACGCTGGGCGGCACCGGCAAGGAGGGTGGCGACCGCCATCCGAAGATCCGCCGCGGCGTCCTGATCGGCGCCGGCGCCGAGATCATCGGCAATATCGAGATCGGCGCCTGCTCGCGGGTGGCGGCCGGCTCGGTGGTGCTGAAGCCCGTGCCGCCGTGCAAGACGGTGGCGGGCGTGCCGGCCAGGATCGTCGGCGAGGCCGGCTGCAGCGAACCCGCGCGCAGTATGGACCATTCCATCGGCGACGCCTAAAACCCCCAACGACCCGAACAACGGCGCGGCCCTTGCGGCCGCGCGTCCGCACGCAATCACGGAGGCCAGATTCCATGGACCGCAGCGAGATCGTCAAGCTCGAAGCCTTTTTCAAGAAGACGTTCCAGAACCCCGCTTTGAGCGTGCGCGCGCGTCCGCGCAAGGACGATTCCGCCGAGGTTTATCTGGGCGACGAGTTTCTCGGCGTGCTGTTCAAGGACGAGGATGAGGGCGAGTTGAGCTACAACTTCCAGATGGCGATCCTCGACATCGACCTCGAATAGAATTCAATCAAAGGTATTATTTAAAGTCTATCTTCTATCGAAGATAGTATAATGCTGCTCTAAGTGGCGGCAAACGCGGTATTTCCCGCCGAAAGCCGCCATTTTTCGCAAAATATTAAGCAACTCCGCAAAGATTGGATCGGCTAGCGGAGTGCAAGAAACATGCTTTCCACGGTTCTTCGTTTCCGGCGCGACGAGGTCGCGGCCGAGAATGACGATGCTGCGGGCGATCAGCCCGCCGTCGCGGTGCGCGTCGCCGAAGCGGCAAACGATGCTGAAGACGCCCGGCAGGAACTGCTGAAGTCGCTCGCCCACGATCTCAACGAGACCAGCATCGGCATGGCCGACGCCTCGGGCGGGCTCGCGGGTTCTGTGGGCGCCGTCGAATCCGTCTGTTCGCGCTTCGAGGAACTCGCCGCCGAGGCGGAAGAGAACCGCAGCCGTGCCGCCAGCATGCGCGAGGCGATGGAGGAGGCGACGAAGGATGCCGTCGACTCCACCCAGTCGGCGAAGGATTCAGAGGCGGCCCTCGGGCAGGCCTCGAGAGACATCAACGCGCTCGTCGAGGCGGTCACCGCCATCAATGCGCGGCTCGAGGGGCTGCGCGGCGCGCTGGAAGGCGTCGCCGCCTTCTCCCGTTCCATCGACCAGATCGCCCGGCAGACCAACCTTCTGGCGCTCAATGCGACCATCGAGGCGGCGCGCGCCGGCGAGGCCGGCAAGGGCTTCGCGGTGGTGGCGCAGGAGGTCAAGGCGCTGGCGACCGAGACGACGCGGGCCACCGCAGAGATCGACAACGCGCTGTCGAGCCTCGGCCAGGAGGCCGACGCCCTGATCGGGCAGGGGGAATCCGCCGTCGGCTTCGTCGACGGCGTCCGCGGCTCGATGGAGAAGCTGTCATCCGCCGTCGGCTCGCTGCCGGCGACGATCAGCAACATCGTCAGCGCCTGCGGATTCGTCTCCAAGGGCGTCGAGGAGATCGATGCCAGCGCCGAGTACCTCTCCGTTTCGGTGGGGGAGATGAGGGAGCGCGCGGACGGCGCCTTCGGCCAGCTCAAGGAAGCCGGATCGCGCATCGGCACGATGGTCGACCGGCTCGACCGGCTCGTCGGCCGCACCGCCACCTGCGGCATCGATACCGACGACACGATGCCGATAGAGCTTGTGCAGGAAGTCGCGCACCGGATCGAGACGGCGCTGCAGCAGGCGATCGATTCCGGGCAGGCGAGCGAGGACGATCTGTTCGACCGGCACTACGAGGCGGTGCCGGGCAGCGATCCGGAGCAGGTGACGACCCGCTTCACGCCGCTCACCGACAGGCTGCTGCCGCCGATCCAGGAGCCGGTGCTCGACAAGGACGAGCGCTTCGTTTTCTGCGCCGCCGTCGACGACAATGGCTACCTGCCGACCCACAATGCGAAATTCTCCAAGCCGCAGGGCGACGACCCGGTGTGGAACGCCGCCAACTGCCGCAATCGTCGGATCTTCGCCGACAAGGTGGGGCTGGCAGCGGGGCGCAATACGATGCCGTTCCTGCTGCAGACCTACCGGCGCGACATGGGCGGGGGAAAATTCGCGCTGATGAAGGACGTCTCGGCGCCGATCACGCTGTGCGGGCGCCATTGGGGCGCGGTGCGGCTCGCCTACAAGGTCTGAGCGGCGGGTTCATCTGGCGGTCGCGACGAAAGCCTCGACAAGCGCCACCACGGCGGCGTCGACCTGCCGCCAGTCGCCGAGCAACCCCTTGCCGAAACGATAGTGCACGGCAAGCCCGGGGCTGACGGTCACCTCGCGCAGGCATGAGGGAACGGGCGCCGCCTCGTCCTGTCCGCAACGCGCGACATAGGGGCGGTCGCTGTCGGCCTGGTAGTAGATCATGTCGCCGTCATAGCCGTGGCCGGGGGCGATCCGCCTGCCGGTGAGCCCGCCGGGGCCTTCCACCGGCGCGCCCTGGAACAGCTCCTCGTAGATCCTGTAGAGCCGCTCGGAGGGCGGCAGGCGGCTGTCGGGCCCCAGAACGCGCATGAGGATGACGGGGGCGTTGGCATCGCTGCGCCGGAAGGCCTGGGCGTGCTCCTCGGAGAAGCCGGACAGGCTCGGCCAGTGGAAGAACAGGTCGATCTGCTCCAGCGCGCCGCCGCGCTCCCCGGCATAGCGGATCATGTTGGCGGGGATCGACATCGGCACGCCGGCGACCTCCACCCGGACCGGCGCGGAATCCGTCGTCTTGCCGCTCCCGCGCATCAGCGCCCCGAACAGGTCGACGAC
>JBFWXZ010000146.1:0-8220 GCA_050186955.1 Flavobacteriaceae bacterium | reverse complement strand
GATGAAGCGGCGCGCCCCGTCATCGTCGGCCATGGTCTGCGGTGCCGGCCCCAAGAGCCTGCCCTCGCCGTTCAGCATGTCGATGCGGATGAAGATCGCGCCGGCGTCCTCGGCGCCCTTGCGCATGACGACGGCGAAGGCCCCGGCGCCGTGGCAGCGGCGCAGATAGGCGGCCACCCAGATAGCCGATTTGAGCCGCAACTGGACCTCAGGCGCCGGGCGCGATGGCGAAGCCGCTGAAGATCTCCAGCTCGCGCAGCAGCACCTCGTCGATGCGCCCGTCGCCGGGCAGGTCGCGGTCGGTGCGGAAGCGGGCGATGGCGTGGGCGGTGGTGTCGCTCATGCGGCCGTCGATGGTGCCCGGCGCGTAACCGAGCAGCGAGAGGATGCGCTGGACCTCGGCCACGCCCTCATCGGCGATGACCGGCGTTTCGGCGATGGCCGGCGCCTCGGCGACGACCGGCATCGGCGTCGCGGCGGCGGCCTCGCGGCGCGACAGCGACAGCCGCGCGTGGTCGGCGATCGCGGCGTTGACGTCACCGGTCTCGACCAGCCCCTCGGCCGCCTCGTAGCGGCGGATGGCGGCCTGGGTCCGCGGGCCGGCGATGCCGTCGACCGTGCCGTCATAATAGCCGAGCGCGGCGAGAAGCTTCTGCAGCTCGACGACCCTCGGGCCGACGGCGACCGGGCGGGCCTGCGGCGCGGGAGGAAGGGCCGCACCGGCGCTCTCGTGATCGGGCCGTGCCTGCGGCAGCGGGATGGAGGCGACGGTCTCGGGCGTCGGATCGGCGCGGGGCTGCGGCGCGGCCGCGGCCTCGGTATCCGCCGGCTCGCCGAGCAGCGGCGCGGGATGCTTGCCCTCCTGCAGGAAGGCGGCGTTGGTGGCGACGCCGAGCATCATCGCCGCGGCGATCGCCGGACCGGTCAGCGCGATGCGGCCGACGCCGAGTAGCATGCCGAGGCCGGCGCGGGCGGGACCGCGAAGCGGCGCCCGCTCCTCCGCCACCAGTTCCGGCGGCGGGGGCGGCACGTCGATGAAATCGTCGAGGCCGTCGTCAGGCCGTGCGAAGTTGAACAATCTTGGTATCCCCGTTTCCCCTGAGCGGCACATCCGGACCGGCGTTCGGCAACCGGACGGTGACGCGCGTCCCCTGGCCCTTGCAGCTTTCGATGGTCATCGAGCCGCTATGCAGCTCGGCCAGCCCGCGCACCATGGAAAGGCCGAGCCCGGTGCCGGCGTGGCCGCTGTTGTAGTCGCCGTGAACCTGCACGAAGGGCGCGCCGAGGCGCTCGATGTCGGCGGCGGCGATGCCGATGCCCTCGTCGGCGACGTAGACCACCGTGTCCCCGGCCTCCGAATAGGCGCCGATCATCACGCGGCCGCCGCGATGCGAGAACTTGATGGCGTTGGACAGCAGGTTGAGGATGATCTGCCGGCAGGCGCGCGGATCGGCGTTGAGCTCGGGCATGCCCTCGGGAAAATCGTAGCCGATCTGCAGCGCGCGCTCGGCGGCGGAAGGGCCGACCATGGCGCCGCACTTGCGCGCCAGCGCGACGATGTCGCAGGGCTCGGGGAAGATCGCGAACTCGCCGGCCTGCAGCTTCGACATGTCGAGGATGCCGTTGACGAGATCGAGCAGGTGGCGGCCGCTGTCGCGGATGAGGCCGGCATATTCGCGGGTGCGCGCCTCGCCGACCTCGCCGAAGGGCTGGGTCTCGAGCACCTCGGCGAAGCCGATGATGGCGTTGAGCGGGGTGCGCAGCTCGTGGCTGACATTGGCCAGCAGGCGGGTGCGCGCGGCGTCAACCTCGGCGATGCGCGCGTGCTCGGCGGCCAGCGCGTCCTCGGCGTCGCGAAGCTGCGTGACGTCGCCGAAGATCGCGCGGACGGCGCCGTCGGCGAAGCACATGGCGACGGTGAAGCTGCGATAGGCGCCGGACGTCGCGCGGATGCGGCAGACGAGCTGCGCGGGCGAGCCCTCGGCGGCCGCCGCGTCGACCGCGGCGAGAAAGGCGGGACGGTCGGCCAGATGCAGGCGCTGGAGCAGCCCGCTGCCGGCGAGGTCGCCGGTCTCCAGGCCGAGCAGCGCCGCGACTTCCGGCGACACCTCGGCGACGTCGCCGTTGCGAAGGAAGCGGGCGCGGAAATGGCCGGCGGGCAGGAGATCGACGGTATCGGTCCCGGAACCGGCACGGCTCACCTCGGCGGCGACGCAACCGGCGACGCCGGCGAGCGCGGCGACCAGGCCCATGGTGGCGGCGGCGCCGTCGAAAAGGGTGACGGAGGCGACACCGAGCCCGCCGCACACGAAGGGCACCGCGAATTCGGCGGCAGCCACGAGGCCGGGAAGGGAAAGGCGGGAACTCGACATCACCGATACGCTTTACGCAACTTCCCGGCGGTCCGCGGCGGGCGCGGGACTACTCCACACAAGCGACACGTTTTCATGCGGCGATTAAATCTTGCCTAAGGCGGCAGCCCTCCCGGCCCCGGCCGGGACGGTTTCGAGGGACGGGCGGCGGGTTTCCGCGCTCATGGTAACCGGGGCGTAAATGGCGCGGTCGCCGCCAGCCTCGCCGCGAAATCGATAAAATTTTACGCAAATTCGATTCAAATCCCGACGCGCGAGCGAACCCAACGGCAATCCGCGGGGACTACAAGTCGCCCTCATGAGAACGGCCCCACCCAAGGGCCGCATTCAGTGAAAGGGCGAAAACAATGTTCTTCCTCTTCAGGGTGGCTTTCTGGCTGTCACTCGTCATCCTTTTCCTGCCGGCGCAGGAAAACGACACGCAAGCCGCGGACATCTCCGTTTCCGCCGGCGAGGCGCTGGGCGTCGCCACCTCGGCGATCAGCGACATGTCGGCCTTCTGCCAGCGCAACCCCGACACCTGCGAGACCGGCGGCGAGGCGCTGAAGACCTTCTCGCGCAAGGCGCAGTACGGCGCCAAGCTCATCTACGACTATCTCGGCGGCCTCAACGACGAGGACGGCAGCCGCTCCGCCAACACCCTTACGCCCGAGGATATGAAGCCGGCCTGGCGCGGCCCCGACGGCAAGAAGGCCTGACCCAGCCTCTCTCGGAACAGGTTCCACCTTTCGCCCGCGTTCCCAGGCGCTGCGGCGAACCGGCTCCACCGGCAAAGTTGTTCGCCCTTCGTTGCCGGTGGAGCCACCCTTTCTCTCCCGTATCTTCCCCGCCCCGCGTCGAAAGCGCTTTTGCGCGCGGCGCGCGGCTGTCCTATATGTCCCGCATGCGCATGGAAACCAACGAGGCGGCCGCCCTGCCGCCGGCCGTCAGCGGGCTGATCGACGACTTCTCCTTCCTCGACGACTGGGAGGACCGCTATCGCTACGTGATCGAGCTCGGCAAGGCGCTGGAGCCGCTCGACGACAGCGACCGCACCCCCGCCAACAAGGTCGACGGCTGCGTCTCGCAGGTCTGGCTGAGGGCCGACCGGCAGGCCCGCGACGGCGAGCCGGTCCTGCATTTCACCGGCGACAGCGACGCCCATATCGTGCGCGGGCTGATCGCCATCCTCCTGACGCTGTTCTCCGACCGCACGGCGCGCGAGATCCTCGCCACCGACGCGACGGCGGTGCTGCAGCGGCTGGGGCTCAGCGATCACCTCACGCCGCAGCGCTCCAACGGCCTCAAGTCGATGATCGGCCGCATCCGCGCCGAGGCCGAGGCCGCGCTCGCCGGCTGACCTAGCCATCCATCGACGGGCGATAGCCCTCGCCGCCCCACCGGCGCAACGGCGCGCGCGCCCTGCCGCCTGCCTCGCCGAGGCCGTAGTGCCGGGCGAGGCGATCCAGCGCCATCCGCAGGACGATGCGGGCCGACTTGCGGGGCCAGCCGCGCCCGCGCTCGACCTCCTCTAGCCCCTTCAGGAAGCAGCACACGTCGAGCAGCAGGCCGGCGAACTCGTCGCCGGCGGCATCGAGGGCGTCGCGCAGCCGCTGGCGGGCGTCGAGACGGGCCTCGTCCAGCCCCTCGCCGCGACCCGAGGCGTCGACCCGCACGCCGCCCCAGTCCACCCCCATGCGCGGCGACATGCCGGCGCGGGTGAAGTCCAGCCGCAGGCGGTTGCCGGCCTCGTACTGCGCCGCCGACAGCAGCGGCTTGCCGTCGCGGCCCTTGCGGGCGCGCAGCCACTCGAGCGGGCTCTCGCGGGCATTGACCGCAACCCGGTCGGTATCACCCGGATCGGCGCCCTCGGCGGGCGCCGGGCGCAGCACGACCTCGCGGCCGGGACCGCAGGGCGTCGCCCGGGCGAACCAGCGCTTTCCGGCAGCGGTGACGTGGATCCCGCCGGCGCCGCGGCCGAGCCAGCCGGCGGCAACCATGCGGTCGACGAAGGTCCCGTCCACGATCATCGCCGTGCGGGCCGGCCGGTCGCGGGTAAGGAGGGGGTGCGCGCCGTCGGCGCGCGGCGGCGCGAATGCCGCGCCGTCCTCGATGATCCAGGCGAGGATGGAGCGGGCGCGGGCGGCCTCCTCGCGCGCGTCGCGCGGGCCGCTCACGAGAGGTCTCCGCGGCTCGCGCGGCCATCGGTCATCAGGCCCTCGAGCAGCACGACAACATGATCGAAGGCGGGATCGTCGCGCTCCGCCTCGATTCGCTGGCAGGCATAGGCGACGGTCGCCCGGTCGCGCATGAAGGCCGCCGCCGTGCGGCTCGCCGCGATTCCGGCGCCGACATGGATGAGGTAGATCGCGAGGTGGCGGGCTCGCCTTACCACCGCCGGCTCGCGCCGCGCCGCCCGCGTCAGGTCGCCGGCCCGCAGGCCGAAGAGCCGCGCGACGATCGCCGCCGCCCTGGCGATCTGCCGCGCCTCCTCCGAAACCCGTCCTTTCCTTTCGCCGCATTGGTGAAGCTGACTACGCATACAAGTGGCCTCCGTCATTCCGCTACTCCTGTCTAGGATATTATTCCTATGATAGGATGGCACGGAAGCGGCGGCTGCGGAAAATTTCGCGCCGATTTCTTCTTGGGATGAGCTTATGCGAGGCCTATCAAGGCCTTAGGAGCAAGAATAAGTGTGGAAACAACCGCGCAAAAGAAAATACCGGCGCCTTTCGACGCCGGCATGTTCCGGTCGGTTCGGAAGAACCGGCTTATTTCTTTCCGCTTACTTCTTCTTGCGGCGCTGCCCGAGGCCGATCTTGCGCGCCAGCGCGGAGCGGGCGGCGGCATAGTTGGGGGCGACCATCGGATAGTCGGCCGGCAGGCCCCAGCGCTCGCGATACTGTTCCGGGGTCAGGTTGTAGTGGGTGCTCAGATGCCGCTTCAGCGACTTGAACTTCTTCCCGTCCTCCAGGCAGATGATGTAGTCCGGAGTGACCGAACGCCGCGGATTGACGGCGGGCTTCAGCTCTTCCGCCGGCTCGGTGGAAACGCCGGCGGACACGTTGCGCAGCGCTGCGTGGACGTCGCCGATCAGCTTTGAAAGATCCGCGGACGCGACGGAATTGTTGCTGACATAGGCGGCGACGATGTCCGCAGTAAGCTCCAGCATCCCGTCGTCGTTATTCTCTTCCGGCATTCAATAATCTCCTGCAAAAACCGCGGCGATGCATTGCATACAATCTTTCGCCGCCCCGACGCCCGGGCCGCAGTATGAACGGCGGCCGCAGAGCGAAAGTAACGAGCGTGTATCCCTTCGCGATTTGTTTCGCAAGGCCGAACTTATGCGGAAGCATTGCCGCTTTTTTAATCAAACGTGGCGTGAATCAATATTTGATACATGCACATCGTTTTCGCGCCGGAATCACGGCAGATCGCGGCAGGGCGGCCTAGAGATAGTAGATCAATAAATACGCCGCGAGCAGGATGGCGGTCCAAAGCGCCATCGCCCCGGTCGGCCATGTACGGGCAAGTATCCCGTCGGGTCCGTGATGGCGATAGACCGATTCTGCGAACTTATGACTGGCGCGGACGGCCCGCTCGGCGAAGCGATACCAGGCTTTCGCGCTCAGCCCGTTGAATTCGCGCGCCAGCGCCGGGCCGAAACCGCGCCAGAACCAGTCGACGTCGAGCGAGATGGTTTCGGTGCGCTTGAGGACGCCGAGAAGCAGGAAGAAGGCGAGCGTCGCGAAGACCAGGATCTGGAACTGGAAGATCACGTGGTCGACCGTGTAGGGATCGTATTCGACCGGCACCGGCAGCATCGAGTAGAGAACGCCCGGGAACAGGCCGAAACCGATGCACATCGCGGACGCCAGATACATGGCGATGCGCTGGTTGAGCGGCGGCTCCGGCGGGCGCAGGCCGCTGTCCTTCTGGAAGAAGATGAACCACGGCAGCTTGATCGCCACGATCAGCACGCCGGCGGCGGCGCCGGTGATCAGGAACCACAGCAGCGGCCCGGCCTCGGCCGCGCCCTCGGCGATCAGCGACTTGGCCGGGAAACCCGAGGTGAACGGCGTCGCCGAGATCGACAGCGCGCCGATCAGGCAGCAGATCGTCGTCGCCGGCATCGTACGGAACAGCCCGCCGAGCTGGGTGAACTTGCTCTTGCCGGTGACGTAGAGCACCGAGCCCGCCGACATCAGCAGCAGCGCCTTGTAGATGATGTGGACGAAGGCGTGGGTGGCCGCGCCGTTCAGCGCCATGGTGCTGCCGATGCCGGTGGCGGCGACCATGAAGCCGACCTGGTTGATGATCGAATAGGCGAGCTTGCGCCGGGTGTCGTTCTCGTTCAGCGCGTAGACGAGCCCGTAGAAGATCATGAAGATGCCGAGCCAGATCAGCACGTCGGCGCCGGGAAAGCCGCGGATCAGCGTGTAGACCGCCGTCTTGGTGGTGAAGGCGGAGAGGAAGACGGTGCCCGACCACGACGCCTGCGGGTAGGCGTCGGGCAGCCACGCCTGGAGCGGCGGCGCGCCGGTGTTGATGACGAAGCCGGCGAGGATGAGCCAGCGGAACAGCGAGTCGGTCTGCATCGCCTGGAAGGCGATCGAGCCGGTCTGCGCGATCTCGCCGGCGATGCCGGCCATCAGCAGGACGCCGCCGAGGAAGTGGATGACGGCGTAGCGCATTGCCGAGCCGTAGGCATGCCGGCCGGCGCTGACGACGACGAGCGTCGAGGCGATCGCCATCAGCTCCCAGTAGACGAAGACGGTGATGAGGTCGCCGGCGAAGACGACGCCGAGCGCCGAGCCGGCATAGGCGTAGGCGGCGACGAGCTCGGTGGTGCGCTGCTGGTTCAGCGCGTAGACGCCGCCGACGAAGGCCATGATCGAGAAGACGGTGCCGAACATCCGGCTCAAATTGTCGCCGGCCAGCGGCATCAGCTCGTAGCCGAGCCAGGACAGCGTCCATGCGGGGCCGTCGGCGACGTCCCAGACGAGGACGAGGGCGAGCAGCGGCAGCACCAGGATCAGCAGGCGGCGCAGGACGGGGCCGACGAAGGGCAGCAGGAAGGCGCCGACGATGAGAACTAGGCCGGGCGGGATGACGCCGTCAGTCATAGTAGGTGTCCTTGCGCTTCACCAGCACGCTGAACGCCTTGGCGAAGAAGACGATGGCGACGCCCGCCGCGAAGCCGAACCACGCGCCGAAGCCGAAGGTGCCGTCGATGCCGAAGCGGCCGTGGTGATGGATGAACAGGTCGGCGGCGACGAGAAGGACGCAGACGGCGATGCCGCCGATCCACAGCCGCCGGATGGTCTCCGGCCGCGCCAGCCAATGCTCCTGCTTGTCGTTCATCGCATGCCTGCCAGTTGTTCGGCGAGCGCCAGCGGCACGTCGGGCCAGAAGAACAGCGCCAGCGTCCCGAGCGCCGTCGCGGTCAGCGCGACGGCGATGGGCCACGGCGCCTCGCCATGGTCGTGGTGGTGGTGGTCGTCATGCTCCCCGCCCTCGTGCGCGTGCTCCGGCGGATCGCGGAAGAAGGCGCGGTGGATGATCGGCAGGAAATAGGCCGCGTTCAGCATCGTCGAGACGACGATGACGGCGACGGCGAACCAGTTGGCGGTCGAGGTGGCGCCGGTCAGCATGTACCACTTGCCGAGGAAGCCCGCCGTCGGCGGCAGGCCGATCATCGACAGCGCGCCGATGGAGAACGCCGCCATGGTCCACGGCATGCGGCGGCCGACGCCGTTCATCTGGCTGATCTCGGTGACGTGGGCGGCGGTGTAGACCGAGCCGGCGGCGAAGACGAGAGTGATCTTGCTGACCGCGTGGGCGGCGATGTGCATCGCCGCGCCGACGA
>JBFWXZ010000145.1:0-8229 GCA_050186955.1 Flavobacteriaceae bacterium | reverse complement strand
GTCGCCGTGGCACGGACCGCGCCGAAGCATGACGGGCTGAAGGAGATCCGCGAGGCCGCGCGGCTGACCGTCGACGCGCTGTGGGCGGCGCGCCGGACGATCTACATCGAGGCGCAGTACCTCACCTCGTCGCTGGTCGGCGCGGTGCTGGCGCGCAAGCTGCGCGCCGCCGACGGGCCGGAGGTCGTCATCGTCGTCACCCGCGATTCCAACGGCTTCATCGAGCGCTGGGCGATGGGCACCAACCGCGACCGGCTGCTGCGCAAGCTGCGCCGCGCCGACCGCCACGACCGCATGCGGGTCGTCTATCCCTGCTTCGACGGCGACCCGCCGCAGCAGATCCTCGTCCACGCCAAGCTGATCGTCGTCGACGACCGCTTCATCCGCGTCGGCTCGTCGAACCTCAACAACCGCTCGATCGCCCTCGACACCGAATGCGACCTCGCCATCGAGGCGACGGCGAGGCGCGACCGCGACAGGATCGTGGAGATCCGCAACGCGCTGCTCGCCGAGCATCTCGATGCCGAGCCGGCGCGCGTCGCCGAGATCGTGGCGCGCGAGGGCTCGCTGCGCGCCGTGGTCGACGGGCTGAACGGCAGCAAGCGCTGCCTGCGCGCCTTCGAGGACGTCTCCGACAAGGGGCCGACCCGCCCCGTCTTCGGCACCTTCTTCCTCGACCCCAAGCGTCCGCGCCCCTTCCTGCGCTTCCTGACGCCGCGCCCGAAGCCGAAGAAGAGCCTACTTTCCTGAGGTCGCCGGCGCGCCGGACGGCAGCATCTCGCCGCCGACGAGCAGCGCGCCGCCGACGAGCAGCGGCACCACGTAGTAGACGAGCCTGAAGACGAGCACGGCGGCGATCACGTCGGCCTGCGGCAGCAGGTGCACGACCACCGCCTCGATGATCCCGAAGCCGCCCGGCACATGGGCGAAGAGCGCCGTGGCATTGGCGACGACATAGGCGGTGGCGGTCGCCGGATAGGAGACCTCCGCCACCGCCAGCAGCGCGGCGTGCAGGCACGCGGCGACGAAGGCGAAGTTGACCGAGCCGATGGCGACCTGGGCGAGCGCGAGGCGCGGCGCGGGCATCTCGAAGCGCCATTTACGCAGTTTCAGCGGACGGCGCACGAAGGCCGCAGCCGCGAGATAGGCCACAACCAGCATCAGATTGGCGATGCCGAGCGCGAGCACGGGGCCCCGGCCGAGCCCCGTCATCTCCACCGAGGTGGCGGGATCAAGCAGCAGCGCCACGCCGCCGAGGCTCAGCATGCCGACGCCGACGGTCATCCCGCACATCACGACGACCTTGGCGACCTCCTGCGCCGACAGCCCCCAGGTCGAATAGTAGCGGTAGCGCACCGCGCCGCTGCTCAGCGCCGCGAAACCGACGGTGTGGCCGATCGACAGGCTGACGAAGGAGGCCAGCGCCACCTTGCGGTAGGGCAGGCTGCGACCGGCATATTTCAGCCCGATCCAGTCGAAGCCGGTGAGGCAGAGATAGCTCATGGCCGCGAAGGCGCCGGCCGCGGCGACATGCGAGAAGGCGACGCCGGAAAGCGCGTCCGCCAGCTCCGCCAGCGAATAATCCGAAAGCGACCGGTAGAGCAGGAAGCCGGCGAGCAGCGTCGCCAGCACGGCGAAGGCGAGGGTCCAGCGCTGCATGAGGCGCTCGGCGAGCCGCTTGCGGCGCGGCGCGGCGGAGGCCGCCGTCGCGCTCGTCATGCGGCCTGCCGCGCCTGTGCGCGCAGCCGCCTGCCGACCTTCTCGCGGATCGTGGCGCGGACCTTCCCGCCGGCGGGAGGAACCCGCAGCTCGACCAGCAAGGGCAGGTGGTCGGAGGCCAGCCGCGTCAGCCCGCTGGCGACCACCTCGGCGCGCACCACCTCGATCTCCTCGGTGACGAAGACATAGTCGATCCGCAGCGCCGGAAAGGCCGACGGGAAGGTCGAGCGCGGGCCGGCCCGCGAATGCGCGGCGAGATAGGCGTCGCGCATCCGCCGCCGGATGCGGTTGTGGATGCGGCCGCGCGGCAGCGAGTTGAAATCGCCGAGCAGCACCGCCGGCCCTTGGCACAAGTCGCTGCCGAGCCAGTCCTCGCCGAGCAGCGCGCCGACCTGCTGGCGACGCTCGGCGCGGCCCAGCCCCAGATGGGTGTTGATGACCTGCAGTTCGGCCGAGCCGAGATCGATGCTCGCCCATACCGCGCCGCGCGGCTCAAGCTTGGGCGCCCAGCCGAGGCCGGGCAGCGGCCCCGCCTTGATGAGCCGGGCCGGGCGGTCGGTGATGATGGCGTCGCCATACTCCTCCTCCATCACCCTGAGCGCGGGGTGGAAGAAGACCTGCTGCATGCGCAGGTTCTCGGCGATCTCGCGCGCCTGGTCGACGCCGGCGCTGCGCGCGCGGCCGACATCGAGTTCCTGCAGGGCGATGAGATCCGGCTTATGGTCGCAGATCGCAGCGGCGATGCGCGCGGTCGAAAGCACGCTGTCCATCCCCAGGCAGCCGCGGACGTTGTAGGTCAGTATCCTGATCGTCTCCATACCGTGCCTTCCGCTGTCCCGCGCCTGCGAGGACCGCTGCTGTCGCCGATCCTCAATCCGTCGGCGGGACCGCTTCCGGGGGAATCACCGGCGTCCGGCCCGTGTCGGGGGCGGGCTCGACGATCTCGCCGTCGCCGGTTTTCGGCGGCGTGAGGACGCTGCCGCAACGATCCAGCCTGCCGGAAAGTTGCGTCTCCCCGTCCGCTTGTTCATCATCGCCCTCGGGCGCGGCCGCGCATGGATCGGACGCGCGGTCCTCGATCTGCGGCGTGCCCGACCCATCCTGCGCATCGACGGAGGGCGACATTGCCAGCGCGAAAAGGCCGACGAGAACCACGATGGCGGCCGCATCGCGCGTCCGCCGCATCGCTTCCCGTCCTCCTTCATCCTGTCGCGCCAATGCTCTCTCCGTTGTTTTTCCGTCAATTTCCGAACGTCGCCGCCGTTCCATGGTTCCTTCGCGCGGGGAACCGCGGCGAAGCCGGCGCGTTGAACTCGTAAGATGGACCGGCGCACCCCCACCGGCACCGCCTGCGGTGAGCCGGATTTTCTTCGTGGAATGGACCCGATGCGCGTTGCGTTTTTTCTCGACTTCGACGGCACCGTCGCGAAGATCGTGGATGACCCGCGCGCCGTTAGCGTGAGCGGCGGCATGATCCGCACGCTGGAACGCCTGCGCGAGGCGACCGGCGGCGCGCTCGCCGTGATCTCCGGCCGCGAGATCGCCGACCTCGACCGTTTCCTGGCCCCGCTCAGCCTGCCCGCGGCCGGCGTCCACGGGGCCGAGCATCGCGGCGGCGACGGATCGCTGAGACGCACCGCCGTGGCCGGCGACGCGCTGGAGCGCGCGGCCGGCGACCTCGACGCGCTCGCCGCCCTTCACGAAGGGCTGCTGGTCGAGCGCAAATGGGCCTCGGTGGCGCTCCACTACCGTGCCCGTCCCGACCTCGCCGCGACGACGCTCGCCGCCGCCGAGGGGATCGCGCGCGACGCCGGGGGCGAACTCGTCAGGGGCAAGATGGTCGCCGAGATCAAGCTGACGGCGCGCACCAAGGCCGACGCCATCCGCGACTTCATGGACGAAGCGCCCTTCGCCGGGCGCCTCCCCGTCTTCGCCGGCGACGACCGCACCGACGAGGACGGCTTCGCGGCGCTTCGCGACTGGCGCGGCGTCTCGATCAAGATCGGCGACGGCGAGACGCTGGCAAACTACCGCATGGCCGATGTCGACGCCTTCGAGCGATGGCTGGCGGGGGCCGCAGACGGCTGGGAGCGAGCCGCATGAGCCGCCTCGTCATCGTCTCCAACCGCGTCGCCGACATGCGCAGGTCGGAGCAGTCCGGCGGCCTCGCCGTCGGCGTCGCCGACGCGCTGCGCGAGAAGGGCGGCGTCTGGTTCGGATGGAACGGCGACACCGGCAAGGGCGAGGCCCCTCCCGGGATCGACCGCGTCGGCCGCGTCGACGTCATCTCGACGCCGCTGTCGAAGAAGGACTACGCCGAATACTATGTGGGCTACTCAAACAGCGTGCTGTGGCCGCTCTTCCACTACCGGCTCGATCTCGTCGACTACCGGCCGGCCTATTTCCGCGGCTATCTGCGGGTCAACGAGGCCTTCGCCCGCCAGCTTGTCCCGCACCTGGAGCCCGACGACCTCGTCTGGGTGCACGACTACCACCTCATTCCCGTCGCCGGATTCCTGCGCGAGCTCGGCTGCCGCCAGCGCATCGGCTACTTCCTGCACGTCCCCTTCCCGCCGCACGACCTGCTGGCCGCCGCCCCCAACCACGCGGAGCTCGTCGACACGCTGCTCCAATACGACGTCATCGGCTTCCAGACCTCGACCGACGTCGCCAACCTCATCCACTATCTGGAGGAATACCGCACGCTGGAAACGCTCCGCGACGGCCTCTTCCGCGTCGGCGAGCGCACCGTGCGCATCGACCGCTTCCCCATCGGCATCGATGTCGGCGCCTTCCGGCGGATGGCCGAGCAGCCAGCCGAGGACGTCAGCTTCGACGCCATGCGCCGGCAGCTCCTCGGCCGCAAGCAGATCATCGGCGTCGACCGCCTCGACTATTCCAAGGGCCTGCCGCAGCGCCTGACCGCCTTCGGTCGCCTGCTGTCGCGCCACTTCGAGCTGGAGAAGCAGGTCAGCCTGCTGCAGATCTCGCCGCCGACGCGCGAGGATGTCGGCGCCTATCCGGAGATCAGGGCGGAGATGGAGCAGCTTTCGGGCTCGATCAACGGCCGCTTCGGCGACTTCAACTGGACGCCGATCCGCTACATCCACCGCTCGGTGCCGCGCAGCAAGCTGGCGACCCTGCTGCGCACCAGCCAGGTCGGGCTGGTGACGCCGCTGCGCGACGGCATGAACCTCGTCGCCAAGGAATATGTCGCCGCGCAGAAGCCCGAGGACCCCGGCGTCCTCGTGCTCTCGCAATTCGCCGGCGCGGCGGAGGAGCTGGCCGGGGCGCTGATCGTCAACCCCTACGACAGCGACGCCATGGCCAACGCGCTCTACAAGGCGCTCAGCATGTCGCGCGAGGAGCGCCGCGAGCGCCACGCCGCCCTCCTCGACAAGATCGAGCGCTTCGACGCCCGCAACTGGCGCAACCGCTTTCTCGAGGCGCTGGAAGGCATGCCGCGCGACGACGCGGACGAGGTCGAGGAGAAGCCGAGGCGCCGCGCCACCCAGCGGGGGTAGCGATAGCTACACCATCGCCTCCCAGGACTTCGACAGTCGCCGCGCGCCGTTGATGATGCCGACCATCGAGTAGGTCTGCGGGAAGTTGCCCCACATCTCGCCGGTCGTCGAATGGGTGTCCTCCGACATCAGGCCGAGCGGGCTGCGCGCCGCCAGCAGCGCCTCGAAGATCTCGCGCGCCTCGTCGTGGCGGCCGATCCGCGCCAGCGCGTCGAGCCGCCAGAAGCCGCAGACATTGAACGCGACCTCCGGCACGCCGAAATCGTCGGCCTCCTCGTAGCGGCGCATATGCGGCCCGTCGCACAGGGTGCGCTCCAGCGTGTCGACGGTGGAGACGAAGCGGGGATCGCCCGGATCGATGAAGCCGATCTCCGCCATCAGCAGGACGCCGGCGTCCAGCGTCTCGCCGCCGAAGCTCTCGACGAAGGCGCGGCGCTTCTCGTTCCAGGATTCGGCGAGGATCCGCGCTCTCACGGCGTCGGCCTTGGCGCGCCAGTAGCCGGCGCGATCCGCCTCGCCGAGCTGCAGCGCGATGCGCGAGAGGCGGTCGCAGGCCGCCCAGCACATCAGGCTCGACGAGGTGTGCACCCGCGCCCGCGAGCGCAGCTCCCACATGCCCGCGTCGGGCGCGTCGTGCAGCCGGAAGGCCTGCTCGCCGACCGCCTCGAGCTGCCGGAACTCGGCGAGCCCGGCGGTCATGCGGATGCGCCGGTCGAAGAAGATCTGGGCGACGCCGAGGATCGCGTTGCCGTAGACGTCGTGCTGGAGATGCTCGCAGGCCTGGTTGCCGTGGCGTACCGGTCCCATGCCGCGATAGCCGGCGAGGCCGGGCACCTCGCGCTCGTCCAGGTCCTTCTCCCGGCCCATTCCGTAGACCGGCTGCAGGTGGCCGCCCCGGGCGTCGGCGATCAGGTCCATCAGATAGCGGAAATAGTTCTCCATGGTGCGGATGGCGCCGAGGCTGTTCAGCGCCCTGACGACGAAGAAGGCATCGCGCAGCCAGCAGAACCGGTAGTCCCAGTTGCGGCCGCTGTCCGGCGCCTCCGGGATGCTCGTCGTCATCGCCGCGACGATGGCGCCGGTCGGCTCGTAGGTGCACAGCTTGAGGGTCATCGCCGCGCGGATCACCGCGTCCTGCCATTCCAGCGGCAGCGCCAGGCGACCGACCCAGTCGCGCCAGTATTCGCAGGTGCGGTCCTGGAAGTTGCGCGCGGTGTCGGCGATGCCGCTCTCCAGCGTCTCGTTGGGCCCTATGATGAAGTCGAGCGGCGCGGCGAGGTTGAACGGCGTCTCGGCGACCACGTAGTCGACCGGCGCGTTGGTGGTGGTGCGCACCGCGAAGTCGGGCCCGTGATCGGATATGTGGTTGGTGCCGATGGTGCGGTCGGCCCTGGCCGTGCCGTAGCCGAAGCTCGGCTTCAGCCTGACGGTGATGCGCGGCGCGCCGGAGAGCGGCCGGACCCGCCGCACGATGGTCTGCGGCCGGAAGATGCGATCGCGCCACATGAAGCGCGGCGCATGGTCGGTGATCTCGACGGAGCCGGCCGGCGCGTGCAGGCGCGTCGTCAGCACCGCGGTGTTGGTCTCGTAGGCCTGCTCGGAATGGGTCAGCCCCTCGAGCTCGATGGCGAAGACGCCGTCGCGCGCGCCGCCGCCCCTGCCCGCGACCAGGCTGTTGAAGATCGGGTCGCCGTCATAGCGGGGAAAGCAGCACCAGACGACCGAACCCCGCCTGTCGACCAGGGCCGAGATGCTGCAATTGCCGATCAGGCCCAGGTCGAGGTTCGGGTCCGTGCTTGCCATGCGCCGCTCGCGTCAGGATGAGAAGATCGGGAGTTGAACGGTTCAATGTCGCATCCGCTCCACGCTGCGACAACCGGTCCCGCCGGAACCGCGAGACGTGCACCACCGTTCATCAGGCTCGTCGAGTAGCGGATGGCGCGATGCCCGGGTCCCAAGCAAAGCCGGAACACGACAAGGCCGGGCGCGGCGTCTCGGCTGCCCGCTCCGCTTCCCTCGTCTATTGCAGCGACGCCGACCCCGGCATCCGCCGCATACGATCGGGGCGTGGCTTCCGCTATGTCGGCGCCGACGGCGGAAAGCTGCGCGATCCGGCCGCGCTCGGCCGCATCCGCGCCCTCTCGGTGCCGCCGGCATGGGACGATGTGTGGATCGCGCCGGCCAGCCGCTGCCATCTCCAGGCGACCGGACGCGACGCCAGGGGCCGCAAGCAGTACATCTATCACCAGCGCTGGTCGACGGCGCAGGGCGAGGCCAAGTTCGCGACGCTTGCCGAGTTCGCCGCCGCCCTGCCGGCGCTTCGCGCGCGCATCGACGCCGATCTGGCGCGGCGCGGGACGTGTCGCGAGAAGGTGCTCGCCAGCATCGTCTGGCTGCTCGACCACGCGATGATCCGCATCGGCAACGAGGCCTATGAGCGTGACAATGGCAGCTTCGGCCTGACGACCCTGCGCCGCCGGCATGTCGATATCGACGGCTCGACGCTGCGCTTCGCCTTCACCGGCAAGTCGGGACGCGAGTGGAAGCTCCGCATCGCCGACCGCCGCATCGCCCGCATCGTGCGCTCGATCCAGGAGCTGCCCGGCCAGCGCCTGTTCCAGTATGTCGACGCCGACGGCGCCAGACATCCCGTCCACTCGCAGGACGTCAACGACTATATCCGGGCGGCGGCGGGCGACGGCTTCACCTCCAAGCATTTCAGGACCTGGGGCGCGACGGTACGCGCCGCCGGCCTGCTGGCGGGAGCCCGCTTCGCCAACGCCCCGAGGACCGCGCGGATCCTCAACCGCGCCATCGACGCCGTCGCCGCGCAGCTCGGCAACACCCGCGCGGTGTGCCGCTCCAGCTACATCCACCCCCGCGTCATCGAAGCCTGGCGCGATGGCGCGCTGGCGGACGATCTCACCGACCTGCGCCGCCGCTACAGGCGCACGCCGGGCGGGCTGGATCGCGACGAGGCGATCCT
>JBFWXZ010000144.1:0-8264 GCA_050186955.1 Flavobacteriaceae bacterium | reverse complement strand
TCGCGCTCATCGCCCTGGCGCTCGCCGGCTGCGGCGAAACGCCGACCGCCAAGCCAGCCTTCTACACCGATCTGGCGCGCGCCGGGGCCAGCCTCGATGCGAACGACGCCGCCGCCACCATCAATCTCTACCGCAAGAACAACGGACTCTCGCAGGTCGCCCTCGACCCCGGCCTGACGACGCTCGCGCAAGCCTACGCCCGCGACCTCGCCGACGCGGCGGCGCGCGGCGAGCAGATCCGGCCCGACGGCAAGCTGGGGACACGGCTCGCCGCCGCCGGCCATCCCGGCGCCGCGGCGAAGGAGAACGTCTCGGCCGGCTACTACACCTTCGCCGAGGCCTTCTCGGGCTGGCGCGATTCCGAGCGCCACCGCGCGACCATGCTGATGACGGACGCCCGCAGCATGGGCATCGCCGCCGTCTACGTGCCCGGCAGCAAATACAAGGTCTACTGGGTCCTCGTCCTCGCGAAGCCGGCCTGATCCCATGGTCATGCTGCGCAAGACCGACAGTTACGACGAGCTCTACCAGGGCTTCCGGTGGGACATACCGGAGCGCTTCAACATCGCCGCCGCGGTCAGCGACCGCTGGATGGCGGAGGATCCGGACCGCACCGCGATCATCTACCGCCACGCCGACGGGCGCGCCGAGCACGTCACCCATGGCCGGCTCGGCGAGGCCGCGAACCGCTTCGCCAATGCGCTTCAGGCGGCCGGAATCCGTCGCGGCGACCGGGTGGCGCTGCTGCTGCCGCAATGCCCGGAAACGGCGGTCGCGCATATCGCCGTCTACAAGCTCGGCGCCGTCGCCGTGCCGCTGGCGCTGCTGTTCGGCGCCGAGGCGCTCGAATACCGGCTGAACGACAGCGGCGCGCGATGCCTCGTCACCTGCGCCGCCGGCCTCGACAAGCTCGCCGCCATCGCCGAGCGCCCCGCCGCCCTTTCGGCAGTCTTCTCCATCGACGGCCCGGCCGCCGGCGCGCTCGGCTTCTATGAGGAAAGCGCGATGGGCTCGTCCCGCTTCGACACCGCCGACACCGGTCCCGACGACCCGGCGATGATGATCTACACCTCCGGCACCACCGGGCCGCCGAAGGGAGCGCTGCATGGCCACCGGGTCGTGCTCGGCCACCTGCCCGGCGTGCAGATGCCGCACGAGTTCTTCCCGCAGCCCGGCGACCTGATCTGGACGCCGGCCGACTGGGCCTGGGCCGGCGGGCTGCTGAACATCATGCTGCCGGGCCTCTATTTCGGCGTGCCGGTGCTCGCCTCGCGCATCGAGAAGTTCGATCCCGAGCGCGCCTTCGCGCTGGCCGCCGAATTCGGCGTGCGCAACACCTTCATCCCGCCCACCGCGCTGCGCATGATGCGCTCCGTGCCCAGCCCGGCGGCGCGCTACGACCTGAAGTTCCGCACCATCGGATCGGGCGGCGAGTCGCTCGGCCGCGAGGCCTTCGAGTGGGGCCGCGAGGAACTCGGCATCACCATCAACGAGTTCTACGGCCAGACCGAGTGCAACCTCGTCCTGTCCTCATGCGGGGCGATCGGCGTCACCGAGCCCGGCGCCATCGGCAAGCCGGTGCCCGGACACCACCTCGCGGTGATCGACGGCGACGGCAACGTCCTGCCGGCGGGCGAGGAAGGCCAGATCGCGGTCCACAGGCCCGACCCGGTCATGTTCCTCGAATACTGGAACAACCCGGAAGCCACGCTGAAGAAATTCGTCGGCGACTGGATGCTGACCGGCGACCAGGGCGTCGTCGACGAGGCCGGCTATTTCAGCTTCGTCGGCCGCGACGACGACGTCATCACCTCCGCCGGCTACCGCATCGGGCCCGGCGAGATCGAGGACTGCCTGATCGGCCATCCGGCGGTCGCCCTCGCCGCCGCCGTCGGCAAGCCCGATCCGCTGCGCACCGAGATCGTCAAGGCGCATGTCGTCCTCAAGCCCGGATTCGAGCCGAGCGACGCGCTCGCCGCCGAAATCCAGGCGCATGTCCGCGAGCGGCTGTCGGCGCATGAATATCCGCGCGAGATCGCGTTCGAGGAAAGCCTGCCGCTGACGACGACCGGCAAGGTCATCCGCCGCGCGCTGCGCGAGAGGAACCGCTAGAGCGGCTAGCGCCTGAGCAGGGTCTTCGCCATGCGCCGGGCGTGATGCTCGGCGCGCGCCAGCGACTGCGCCGCCGCGAAGGCGGCGCTCCTGCCCGGCGCGGCGATCATGAGATCGGCTATCGGCAACCGCTCGGTCCACAGCCGGTCGATCATCGGATGATCGGGGATGGCGCAGGAATCGACCTTCAGCCCCGGGCGGCTCTCCGCCAGCGAATGCGTCATGCCGGCGATAAGCTGGACGGCCGGCGAGTATTTGGCCCACGCCTCGTCATAGGCGACCTTCCACAGCCATGCCGCGCCGCCGCTCTCCAGCGTCACGGTGACGGCGAGCGGCGCTTCCCCGGCGGAGATCACGTCGACGGCGACCTGGTCGCGCGCCGCGAGCGCGGCGACCGCCGCGCGGCCGAAGGCGGCGACCCGCCGGTTCGCGGCCATGGCGGTGCCGGCCTTTCCCTTCCAGCCGGCCGCCTCGAGCGCCATGAACATCTCGAAGCCTTCCGCGGCGTCCGCGCCGCGCAGCCTCTCGCGCGTGCCGGCCCCGGCCTCGACGAAGCGGCGGCCCTGCCGCTTCAGCTCCTTGAGCGCCTTGCGCGACAGCGCCGTCTCCAGATAGAGGCGGTCCGGCTCGCGCGGCGCCAGCAGCGCGCGCTCATGGGCCGAGACGACCCGGTGCGGGATCGCCGCGGCGGCGAGATGCGCCTCCACCGCCGCGTTCAGGCAGCCTTGCGCCGGCCAGGCGGGAAGCCTCCAGCCGCAGGCGCCGGGCATCTCCGCCGACAGCCAGTGCGAAACAACCTGCGTCACCGCGTCATGGTCGACGAGCGGCGCGGTGGTCGTCGCGTAGGGGTGCACGAAGGCGCGGGCGATGGAGAGCGGCCCCACGCGCTCCTGCTGGAACGGCAGCAGGAAGACGAGCCGCCGGTCGTGGCGGATGGTGAACAGCCGCACCGCGGACCTGCCGGCGAAGCTGTGGGCCGCCGGCACGAGGAAGTCCGGGTCGTAGAAGACGTTCGGCTCGCTCGCCGAGGCGGCGAGCCGCCGCCACTCGGCCTCGAGCGTCGGCGCCGCCGCGAGGTCCTCTATCGCTACGTCGAACGACGGCGACGCGGCGATGCGATGAGCTGGGGCGTTCATGACCGGCTCCATATAACCACGTCGATGCCGAGCTGCTTGCGGGCGGCGCGGAACAGCAGCACCGATTCGACGACATAGGCGACCGCCGTCGCCACCGCCGCGCCGTAGAGGCCCCAGAACGGGATCAGCGCCAGGTTGAGCGCCAGATTGGCGGCGAAGGCGGTGCCGATGGCGATCGCGCAGGGAATCTGCTGGTCGAGCATGTTGAGCAGCCGCTCGACCGGCCCGACGGCGGCGCGCGCCAGCAGGCCGAAGGCGAGGATGAACATCAGCGGATAGCCGGCGACATATTCGTGCCCGAAGGCCGACAGCAGCAGCCGGCCGACCAGCAGCATGCCGACGCAGGCGGCGAGCGAGGGCCAGAAGGTCCAGCGCACCGCGTCGCGCACGAAGGCGTGCAGGCGCTCCGTCTCGCCGCGCGCGTGATAGGCGGAGAAGCGGTGCGCGCAGGCGGCCGTCACCGCGAAATAGACGAAGCTGACCAGCGCCAGCGTCCGCGCGGTGGCGAAATAGACGCCGACCTCGGTCGGGTCGCGGTAGAAGGACAGCACCAGGACGTCGGTCGAGGTCAGCAGCACGTAGAAGCCGTCGATCAGGAAGATCGGCAGCGAGGCGGTGAGCCAGCGCTTCCAAAGATAGCGCCGCTCGCCCTTCTCGATGACCCGGCCGAGCCTGCGCCCGAGGGCCAGGAACTGCACGAGGCCGGTCAGCCAGATCGCCGCGATCAGCGCCAGCATCGCCGTCTCCGCCGAGCGCGGCGCGCCGTATTCGAGGAACAGCCCCATCAGCAGCAGGATCGCGGCGGGGCGCACGATATAGGGCAGCGCATGGGCGAGGTCCGGCCAGTTGTAGCTGCGCGCGATCCCGTCCTGCACCTCCATCAGCGCCGCCATCGGCAGGCAGATGCAGGCGAGGTAGATCGGCATCACATAGGCGCCGTCGATCCATGGCTCGAGCAGGTAGACGCCGGCGGCGCCGAGCCCGCCGATCAGGCTGGCGAGCGCGAAGGCGAGGCCCCGGCTGCCGGCGATGTAGCCGCGTAGCAGGTCGTGCTCGCCGCGTTCGGCATATTCGGGAGGAAAGCGCTGCGCCGCCGTCGACAAGCCGACCGGCGCCAGCCCCCCGACCAGCAGGATCATCACCCACACGGTGACGAAGACGCCGTATTCGCTGGAGCCGATCCAGCGCGCCATGAAGACCTGCGAGAGATAGGCGAGCCCGGCGCTGGCGACGCGCACGAGGAACGCGAACA
This sequence comes from Flavobacteriaceae bacterium, assembly GCA_050186955.1. Lineage (GTDB taxonomy): Bacteria > Pseudomonadota > Alphaproteobacteria > Rhizobiales > Tepidamorphaceae > JACKJP01. The sequence goes on along the minus strand of JBFWXZ010000144.1, from coordinate 3,764 downwards.
GCGCCACCCGCATCGCCTGCGAGCGGTCGTCGCGGCCGCGCAGGATGTCCGAGACCAGGGCGGCGATGCCGCTTCCGGCGACGGCAAATCCCGCGATGTTGGCGTTGTTGTGCTGCGTCATTCCCGCATGTCTCATGCTGCGCGATGCCGGCTGGATGCGGCACGGCGCGACGGCGGGACGCTATCGGAAACGACTTAAGATTTGACGCATGCTGACCCGTCGCCCAGCGCTTGCGCGCGCGATGACTAATGAACGGTTAACGGGAGATTCAGGCCGAAAAGCCGCCTGAATCGAGAAAGGCCTTCTCCGCCGCCGTCGTCCGCCGCTTGAGCGCCTTGTTGCGGTGCGGAAACCGGCCGAACCGCCGGATGACGTCCATGTGGATCAGCGCATAGAGATAGTTCTCGCGCACCACCGCGCCGCCGGCGGCGAAGAGGTCGACCGCCCTTTCCTGGTCGGCCATGTCCTCGGAATGCTCGAACGGCAGGTAGAAGAAGCCCCGCGCCGGCCAGGGAAACGCCCGGTCGAAGCCGCGCTCGACCGCGATCGTCGCGGTTTCGCGCGCATGGCCGTCGGTCGCGAAGGCCTTCGCCGAACCGCGGAACATGTTGCGCGGGAACTGGTCGGTAAGGATCAGCAGGGCGAGCGCGGAGGCCGGCTGGTCGCGCCAGCCGTCGAGTTTTCCCGACAGGGCGGCCGCGTGGAGCCTGGAGAAGCGCGCAACGATCTCCTTGTCGAACGCCTCGTCGCGCAGGAACCACTTCTCGGCCCCCGCGCTCCACCAGAAATCGAGGACGGTAATCGGATCGGCGCCCTTCACAGCCGGAACCGCCCGGAATTGATCTGGCGGTAGAGCCCGTCGTCGATCTGCTCGAAGCGGCCGCTCTCCGGGTTGGCGAAATAGATCGCGTCGTCGGTCATGTCGGGGTCGTAGCCTTCCTTGCGCAGCTCGATCTTGCGCTGCTTGAAGGTGCCGGTCGCCTCGATCTCGCGCCCGAAGCGCAGGAACAGCGGCCGCGCATAGTCGGGAAGCTGGCGCTTGAGATGGGCCAGGAAGGCGTCGAGGTCCATCTGGTCGTCGGCGACCACCGTCGCCATCCCGGCCGCCCCGTCAACGCCCGGAACGCCGACGCCGTAGACCGTCGCCTCGCGGATGCCCGGATAGACGGTGATCGCCTCCGATACCTCGGAGGTCGAGACGTTCTCGCCCTTCCAGCGGAAGGTGTCGCCGATGCGGTCGACGAAATAGAAATAGCCGAGCGCGTCCTTGCGCATGAGGTCGCCGGTGCGGAACCAGGCGTCGCCGTCCTCGAAGGCGTTGCGCAGGATCTTCGCCTCCGTCGCCTTGCGGTCGGCATAGCCGTCGAAGCGCTGCGCCGGCTTCTTGGGATCGATGACGATCTTGCCGACCGCCTCGCCGACCTCGTCGGGGGCGCATTCGATGCAGCGGCCCGCCGCGTTGCGGACCGGCACCTCGTTGAGGATGTCGAACTTCACGATCTTGGTCATGAAGCGGTGCTCGAGCCATTTCGGGATGCGGCCGACGGAGCCCGGCCTGCCGTCGAGGTTGAACAGCGTCACATTGCCTTCCGTCGCCGCGTACCACTCGATGATCTGCGGCAGCCGGAAGCGGTTCTTGAACTCCATCCAGATATCCGGCCTGAGCCCGTTGCCGTCGCACAGGCGCAGCTTGTGGCGCGTCTCGTTCGGGCTGGTCGGCGAGTTCAGCAGGTAGCGGCAGAGCTCGCCGATATACTGGAACATGGTGCATTCGTACTGCACCACGTCGTCCCAGAACTGGCGCGCCGAGAACTTCTCGCGGATGAAGACGCTGCCGCCCGACATCAGCGTGATGCCCGGCGCCAGCACGCCGCCGGCGGTGTGGTAGAGCGGCTGGGCGATGTAGATGCGGTCGTCGCGATTGGCGTTACAGACGGCATTGAAGCCCTTCATGATCGCCTGCACGCGATAGTGGTTGATGATCGACGCCTTGGGCATGCCCGTGGTGCCGCTGGTGTAGATGTAGAGCGCCGGGTCGTCGATCGTCAGCGACGGCCGGTCGGCGGCCGCCAGCGGCTCGGCGGGAAATTCCTGTATCGCCTTGTCGATGCGGCTGCGGCCGGCGGGCGCGTGGCCGTCGATCCAGATCGGCGCGGTGACGGTCACGCCCGGAAGCGCGCCTTCCAGCGTCTCGGCGAAATCGGCCCCGCAGATGATCAGCTTGGCGTCGACGATGTTGATGCAATAGGCGAGCGACTGGCCGGAAAGATTGGTGTTGAGCAGCGCCACCACCGCGCCGGTGCGGATGACGCCCATCCAGATCGCCAGATATTCCGGCCGGTTCCCCATCAGCAGGGCGACGGTGTCGCCCTTGCCGATGCCCTGCGCGCGGGCCCAGTGGGCGTAGCGCAGCGATTTGTCCGCGAGCCCGCGATAGGTGAGCTGCTCGTGCTGCGACATCAGCGCGATGCGCTCGCCATGCTGCCGCGCGAGATCGTCCAGGAGGTCGGGAAAGGTGCGCTCGCGATTCTCCATCACCGGCTTCAGGCTGCGCAGGATGCGCAACGCGCCGCGAAGATAGGTGAATTCGCTCTTCAGCCTTTCCAGAAGACCCATCGCCATTCCTCCCCCTCAGGCGTGCCGCAGCGCAAATCGCCACGTCGAGGCACTTTTCGGCTTTATGCCGCCGATTTGACAGCTAATGTCAGCCCAACGGCGCTGCCGCGCAAGAGGCGCCCGGGCCTGCCGACAGAATGAGAATGAAGAGGACGGCATGAGCGATTTGCCGCCGCCCCCCGCTATCGACGTTGTCGTCGTCACCGGCGAGCAACCCGCCAAGGTCGCGGCGATGCTCGAAGACGCGGGCCTGCCGGACGACCGTTTCGCCCTGACGATCCTCTGCGGCGATCCCGCGCCCCTCGGGCCAGGCGGTCCGCGGGGTTGCCGCGTCTTCCATTTCGCCGGCGAATCCGTCTTTCACCTGCGCCGCCGCCTGCCGGCGGTCGCGCGGAAGGACGCCGGCTGGGTGGTCCTGATGGAGGACCACAACGCGCTGGACCCGTCCTGGAAACGCGCGGTGCTCGATGCGACAGGCGCGACCGAAGCGACCGGCTGCCGACTGGTGATAGGCGCGGTCGAGAACAATACCTCGACGGGATTCTGGAGCTGGGCGCACTTCCTGCACACCTTCGCCTTCCACTGGGCGCCCCGGATCGCCGAGCCGAGAAGCCCCATCGTCGCCAATATCGCCATGCGCCGCGGCGCCCTCGGCACGGACGCGCTCGAGCTCGGGCAGTTCGAGACGCTGCTGCTTCCCTCGCTGCTGGCGGGCTCGCGCCTCGACGCCGGCTTTCCCGTCGACCACGTGCAGCATCGAAACGCCCTGCAATCCACGATCGCGCATTTCGACAACGGGCGCGTCACCGGCGCCTTTCTCGCCGACCACCATCCCAAGGCGAGGAAGCATGCGCTTCGCCATGCCCGACACGTTCTGTTGTCCCGCCCGCTCGCTATAGTCCGCATCCTGGCGCGCCATCCGCACCGGTCCCGCGTACCGGCATTGACGCCGCTCGCCGTCGTCTGGCTCGCTGCATGCCATGCGGCCGGGACGCTGGTCGGCGCGTTCGCCGGATTTGGTAGGGCGCCATGGCGTCTGGAATGATATTCGACAGCCGGAACGAGAAGTGCCGATGACCGACGACAGCCCGACCACGCTCGACCTGCGCGGCCTCAAATGCCCGTTTCCGGTGCTGAAGACCCGCAA
>JBFWXZ010000143.1:0-8413 GCA_050186955.1 Flavobacteriaceae bacterium | reverse complement strand
TCAGGCCGGTTCGCAGACCAATTCACCGTTTCCGGCCGGCGCCGGAACGGGGCACCCCCCGGAATCACCCCTCCCCCGCCCCGTTCCGGTCGCCGCGACCGGACCCCACGCCGCCGCCACCGACCCTGCCCCCGAGGCGGATGCTTCCGCCGACACCGGCAATCCCAAGGCGAGCGCCGCCGCGAACGCTGGTGCCAAGGCCGACGCGGCGGCGCTCGATGCGGGCAGCGCCGGGGACGCCGTCGACGAGGTGCTGGCGCAGCTCGTGCGCCAGCAGGCGCCGCGCCATCGCGAGGGCGACGCCAAGCCCGCGCCCGCAGCGAATGCCGCCGCCAAGGCGCCGGAGGCCACAGGCGATCCGTCGAAGACGGTGGCGGCCGCCGAGACTGATCTCGCGCTCCAGCGCATCGCCGATGGCCGCGCCGATGCCGCCGACAAGCCGGACAGCCGATCCAAGGCCGACACGGTCGCGGTCATCCGCCCCGCCCAGGCGCCCGGCCAGTCGATGATGCTCGAGCTCCAGCGCGCCGACGGCACGCCGGTCGTCACCGTCGAGACGGGCGTCCGCGCCGCCGCCGCGCAGACGCCGGTGCAGCCGGCCTCGGCATCCTCCACGGCCTTTCCGGTGCAGCCGGTCGCGGTCGAGATCGCCCGTCAGGCGCGCGCCGGCAATCACCGCTTCCAGATCCGCCTCGATCCGCCGGAACTCGGCCGCATCGACGTGCGTCTCGATCTCCACCGCGACGGCCAGGTCCAGACGAGACTAACCGTCGACAACGCCGACACCTTCGACGCCATCCAGCGCGACCCGCGCGGGCTCGAGCGCGCCTTGCAGAACGCCGGCCTCAAGCTCGACGACGGCTCGGTTCAGGTGTCGCTGCGCGATTCCGGCCAGTTCGCCCAACGCGACCAAACCGGCCGCGATCCGCAGAACTTCGCCCGCACCCCCTATGCGAGCGCCGTCGACGTCGCCGATGGCGAGGAGATGATCGTCGAGGCCTGGCAGATCCGTGCGGCGGGCCACGGCCGCCTCGACCTCAGCGTCTAGGCGACGATGGAAACAGACGGATAGACGGCCATGTATCTCGACGCCCTCTCGAACCTGACGACGACCTCCAAGGCAAGCGCCGACCGCCAGGGCATCGCCGATAATTTCGACACCTTCCTCACCCTACTGACCACGCAGTTGAAGAACCAGAACCCGCTGGACCCGCTGGACACCAACCAGTTCACCCAGCAGCTCGTGCAGTTCTCCTCGGTCGAGCAGCAGATCAAGGCCAACGCCAACCTCGAATCCATCGTCAAGCTGTCGGCGGCGAGCACCGCGACGGCGGCGGTCTCCTTCATCGGCAAGTCGATCGACGTCCAGACCTCGGCCGCGCATTTCGACGGCACCGGCGCCAAGTGGACCTATTCGGCCGATCAGGAAGCGCCGTCCACCACCTTCACCATCCGCAACGCCAGCGGGGTCGTGGTGTGGTCGGAGGAGCGCTCCATTGCCGCCGGCTCGAGCACCTATACCTGGGACGGCGAGACGCTTGACGGCCAGACGGCCGCCGCCGGCACCTATTCGCTGACGGTGGAGGCGCGCGACGCCAACGGCACGCTGATCCCCGGCACCGTGCAGTCCTCCGGCACCGTCGACTCCGTCGATTTCAGCGGCGACGAGCCCATGCTGATCGTCGACGGCATCGCCGTGCCGCTGAGCTCGGTGCGCCGCGTCGGCACCTGAGGACAATGGCCGCCGGCGGGCGGCAAGCCTCAATTGCGCCCTTTCCCTTAGGCAAAAATTAAGCCCGCCGGGCTAGCCTCTCGCTTCAGTAAGTTTGTGTAGTGTTGCGTAAGCGAGTATCCCGATGCCTGAAGCTCATCGGCCCAGAGTCAAATATGTCATCGGTCCGGATGGCAGTCCCCTCACCATTGCCGATCTTCCGCCGGGCAACACCCGGCGCTGGGTGATCCGCCGCAAGGCCGAGGTCGTCGCCGCGGTGCGCGGCGGCCTGCTGAGCCTCGAGGAAGCCTGTCAGCGCTATACGCTGACGGTCGAGGAGTTCCTCGGCTGGCAGGCCTCCATCGACCGTTACGGCCTCGCCGGCCTGCGGACAACGCGAATCCAGCAGTACAGGAACTGACCGGCGTCCGGGGCCTCCGGAGGCGATTCTTAACGCTCGTTAAACCATCGGCACGCGAAACCGGGCCAGATCAGGCCGTTTCGCGTGCTTTTTTGCGCCCGGGCCCTGCGCGTTAACACTCTGTTTAGGATACAGGTAGGAAATTCTTGCCGGGTGCTGGTGGCGTGAATCGCGTTTGCCGTCCGGCGGGAGGTTTCCCGGCGGCAAACCGCAAGCGAACTCCGGCCCATGATTGAGACGACTGGCTGGGGTCATCCGCTACCGTGCAGGGATTTGCTTCGCTGATCAGAAGTTTCGGGCCGGCGCGCCTTGCCGCCATGGTGGCGGTCACCGCCGGTCTGATCGGCTTCTTCGCCTTCCTCATCCTCAAGGTGACGGCGCCGCAGATGGCGCCGCTCTACACCGACCTGTCCTTCGACGACTCCGCCGCCATCATGCGCGAGCTGGACAGCCGCAACGTCGCCTACGAGGTGCGCGGCGAGGGCCAGACGATCCTCGTCGCCAAGGACACGGTGACCCGGCTGCGCATGGATCTGGCCCAGAACGGCCTGCCAACCGGCGGCGGCGTCGGCTACGAGATCTTCGACAAGTCGGACGCCCTCGGCACCACCAGCTTCGTTCAGAACGTCAATCACCTGCGCGCGCTCGAAGGCGAGCTGGCGCGCTCGATCCGCACCATCGACCGCGTCACCATGGCGCGGGTGCATCTCGTCATCCCCGAGCGCCAGCTCTTCCAGCGCGACAAGGCCGAGCCCTCCGCCTCGATCATGATCAAGGCGCGCGGCGAGCTTTCCGCCCAGCAGATCCAGGCGATCCAGCATCTGGTCGCCGCCGCCGTCGAGGGCCTGCGCCCCGGCCGGGTATCGCTCGTCGACGAGAGCGGCCGCCTGCTCGCCGACGGCAGGGGCGACGCCGATAGCCTGTCGGGCGAGGTGCTGGACGGCCGGCGCGGCGAGCTGGAGCACAATCTGGAGCGCACGGTGCTGTCGACCGTCGAGAGCATCGTCGGCTCCGGCCGGGTCCGCGTCTCGGTCGCCGCCGAGCTGCACCGCGACCGCGTCACCGAGACGACGGACCGCTACGATCCCGAGGGCCGCGTCGTCCGCTCGACCCAGACCCGCGAGGAGGAATCCTCCTCCACCAGGGCTGCCGGCAACGACGCCGTCACCGTCGGCAACCAGATTCCCAACGCCGACTCGCAGTCGGGCGAGAACGGCGCGCGCAACGCCGAGGCCCAGTCGAAGACCGAGGAGATCACCAATTACGAGATCTCCCGCACGACCCGCACCCAGGTCGTCGAGCCGGGCAGCCTGAAGCGCGTCTCGGTCGCCGTGCTGGTCGACGGCGTCTACACCAAGGACGCCAATGGCGAGCTCACCTACCAGCCGCGCAGCGCCGAGGACATCGACCGCATCGCGGCGCTGGTGCGCACCGCCATCGGCTTCGACGAGGGCCGCGGCGACAAGGTCGAGGTCGCCAATATGCGCTTCGCCGAACCGCCGGTCTCCATCCCCGCCGACGCCGCCGAGGCGCCGTTCATAGAACTCGACAAGCAGGACTATCTCTATCTCGCCCAGCTCGCCGTGCTACTGCTGCTCGGCGCACTGGTGACGCTGTTCGTGGTCCGCCCGCTGGTCCGCCGCATCATCACGCCGGAACAGGGCGGACTGCCGCAGATCGCCAGCCCCGGCGCCGCCGCCGAGGGCGAGGCGGCCGGGGCCGCCGAGGGCGACTTCGCGCCGATGCCCGCCCTGCCCGAGGCCAATCCAAGGATCGAGCGCGCCAAGCTCGCCGGCGAGGTCGCCCAGTCGTCGACCCGCCAGGTCGGCGAGCTGGTCGAGACCAACCCCTCCGAGGCCGTGTCCGTGATCCGCCAGTGGATGCAGGAGAAGGCCGCGTGAACGCCTCCGCCCGCATGCTGGAGCCGGTGAGCGGCGGCAACGCCACCGCCCTCGACATCGGCTCGCTTTCCGAGCTTTCCGGCGTCGACCGCGCCGCCGTGCTCATGCTGGCGCTCGGCCACGACTTCGGCGGCAAGATCTGGCAAGGGCTCGACGACGATGAGATCCGCGAGCTGTCGATCGCCATGTCGCGGCTCGGCAAGGTGCAGATCGACGTCGTCGAGGAGCTGATCGTCGAGTTCATCCTCGAGATGAACAAGGCCGGCGCCATCGTCGGCAGCTTCGAATCCACCGAGCGCCTGCTGGCGGAGTTCCTGCCCAAGGAGCGCGTCAACGTGATCATGGAGGAGATCCGTGGTCCCGCCGGCCGCAACATGTGGGAGAAGCTCTCCAACGTGCAGGAGACGATCCTCGCCAACTACCTGAAGAACGAGTACCCGCAGACCATCGCCGTGGTGCTGTCGAAGATCCGCCCCGACCACGCCTCGCGCGTCCTCGCCATCCTCCCCGAGGAGCTGGCGCTCGACGTCGTCCACCGCATGCTGTCGATGGAGGCGGTGCAGAAGGACATTCTCGAGAAGGTCGAGCAGACGCTGCGCGCCGAGTTCATGTCGAGCCTCGCCCAGACCAGCCGGCGCGATTCCCACGAGCTGATGGCCGACATCTTCAACAGCTTCGACCGCCAGACCGAGGCTCGCTTCATGACCGCGCTGGAGGAGCAGAACCGCGACTCCGCCGACCGCATCAAGCAGCTCATGTTCGTCTTCGAGGATCTCGCCAAGCTGGACCCGCCGGCCGTCCAGACCCTGCTGCGCAGCGTCGACAAGGACAAGCTCGCCATCGCGCTGAAGGGCACCAACGAGACCATCCGCGAGTTCTTCTTCGGCAATATGAGCCAGCGCGCCGCCAAGATGCTGCGCGACGACATGGAGGTGATGGGCCCGGTGCGGCTGCGCGACGTCGACGAGGCGCAGGGCACCATGGTCAACCTTGCCAAGGACCTCGCCGCCAAGGGCGAGATCGCCATCTCCAAGAACAAGGGCGAAGATGAGCTCATCTACTGACATGAGGATCGCTGATTTGCGGACTGCCGATGTGCCGGTTTCCGGCGCGCGGGACGGCGCCTCGTGAGCGCCCCCGTCCGCTACCAGTTCGACCAGGTCTTCGCGCTCGAGGACGCGACCCGTCCCGAGCCGCCGAAGGTCGACATCGTCACGGCCCAGAGCCAGGCCGAGACCGCGCGCGCCGAGGGCTTCAGGGCCGGCCGCGAGGCCGCCGCCAGCGACAGCGCGACCCGCCTCTCCGCCGCCATCGAGAAGCTCGGCGCGCTGCTGCCCGGCCTCGAGGCCTCGCTCGCCGCCCACACCGCCCGCATGCAGGGCGACGCCGCGCAGATCGGCTACATGCTGGCGCGCAAGCTCGCCCGGCGGCTGATCGACCGCGAGCCGGAGGAGGAAATCGTCGCCCTGCTCTCCGCCGCGCTCGGCGAATTGCAGCAGGCGCCGCATCTGGTGGTGCGCGTCAACGAGGCGCTCGCCGACAGCCTGTCCGAGCAGATCAGGCCGCTCGCCGAGGCGCGAGGCTTCCAGGGCCGGCTGATCGTCATGGGCGAGCCCGACGTCGCGCCCGGCGACGCGCGCGTCGAATGGGCCGACGGCGGCATCGTGCGCTGCCAGGCCGACATCGAGGACGCGCTGCAGGAGATCGTCGACCGGTTCGCCGCGGCGCGCCGGGAAGGAATCGAGGAGGCCGCCGAATGAGCGATGAAACCGACAGCCCGTTCGAGACGCTCGAACACATGAACGAGGACCCCGCCGACTCCGGCGCGCCCGACAACGACGTCATCGCGGCGAGTTCCAAGAACGCCGCCGATCTCGAGGCGATCTTCGACGTGCCGGTGCGCGTCTCCGCCGTGCTCGGCCGCGCCAGCATGGAGGTGTCCGACCTTCTCAAGCTCGGCACCGGCTCCGTCGTCGAGCTCGACCGCAAGGTCGGCGAGGCGATCGAGATTTACGTCAACGACCGCCTGATCGCCCGCGGCGAGGTCGTGCTGGTCGAGGAGAAGCTCGGCATCACCATGACAGAGATCATCAAGCAGGATCGCGCGTGAGCGCGGCAAACCTGGAGACAGGACCGCGCGTGAGCGCGGTGAACCCGAATACAGGATCGCGCGTGAGCGCGGCCCGACGAAAAAACAGGCATAAGGAAGCAAGACCATGAGACTGCTGATCGTCGGAACCCTGCGCGGACAGCTCACCGCGGCGAGCCGCATGGCGATGGATCGCGGCGCCAAGGTCGTGCAGGCGGACGACGCCGCCACCGCGATGACGATCCTACGCTCGGGCAAGGGCGCCGACCTCGTCATGGCCGAGGTCTCCACCGACATCGCCGGCCTCATCCGCCAGCTCGAGGACGAGCGCATCCACGTTCCCGTCGTCGCCTGCGGCGTCGAGAGCGACGCCCGCGCCGCCGTCGAGGCGATCCGCGCCGGCGCCAAGGAATACATTCCCCTGCCGCCCGACCCCGACCTCATCGCCGCCATCCTCCAGGCGGTGGCTGACGAGGCCCACGCGCTGGTTTGGCGCGACGACGCCATGGGCCAGGTGATGAAGCTCGCCGGCCAGATCGCGGCCTCCGAGGCGAGCATCCTGATCACCGGCGAGAGCGGCACCGGCAAGGAGGTGATGGCCCGCCACATCCACCGCCAGTCGAAGCGCGCCGACAGGCCCTTCATCTCGGTCAACTGCGCCGCGATCCCCGAGAACCTGCTGGAATCGGAGCTCTTCGGCCACGAGAAGGGCGCCTTCACCGGCGCCGTGGCCCGCCGCATCGGCAAGTTCGAGGAGGCCGACGGCGGCACCCTGCTACTCGACGAGATCTCGGAGATGGACGTGCGCCTGCAGGCCAAGCTGCTGCGCGCCATCCAGGAGCGCGTCATCGACCGCGTCGGCGGCAACAGGCCGGTCCCGGTCAATATCCGCATCATCGCCACCTCCAACCGCAATCTCGCCGACTGCGTGAAGGCGGGGACGTTCCGCGAGGACCTGCTCTACCGGCTGAACGTCGTCAATCTGAAGGTGCCGCCGCTCCGCCGGCGTCCCGCCGACATCGCCGCGCTGGCCAATCACTTCGCCGACAAATACGCCGCCGCCAACGGCGTCGACCCGCGCCCGATCTCCGATGCGGCGATGCGCCGGCTGATGGAGAACCCGTGGCCCGGCAACGTCCGCGAGCTGGAGAACACCATGCACCGCGCGGTTCTGCTGGCCTCCGGCCAGGAGATCGGCCCGGAAGCGATCCGCGACCCCGACGGCGAGGTCTCCGGCGAGGCCGGCATCGCCCAGCAGGCGGCGCTGACGGCGGAAAGCGTCAGCCGCTCGCTGGTCGGCCGCACCGTCGCCGACGTCGAGCGCGACCTGATCCTCGACACGCTCGACCACTGCGTCGGCAACCGCACCCACGCCGCCAATATCCTCGGCATCTCGATCCGCACGCTGCGCAACAAGCTCAACCAGTACAGCGACGAGGGCATGCAGATTCCGCAGCCCGGCGAGACGCGCGCCGCCTTCGCCTAGGCTGTGGTGACGAATGAACGATCGGGCGGCCGGTCCTCAAGACCGGCCGCCCGTTTCTTTTCCGATTCTGTCAATGCCCGCGGATGAAGGTGCCGGCGTTGAGATCGCTGATCGCCTGCGCCAGCTCGGCCCTGGTGTTCATGACGATCGGCCCGTACCACGCCACCGGCTCCTCGATCGGCCGCCCGGAGATCAGCAGGAAGCGGATCCCCTTCTCGCCGGCGTGGACGGTGATCTCGTCGCCGGTATCAAACAGCACCAGCGACCGGTCGCCGGTCCTGTCGCGCAGCATGATCTCCTCGCCGGCATATTCCTTCTCGGTCAGCACGCCGAGGGGCTGGGAGGCGTCGGCGAACACGCCATCACCCTCGAAAACATAGGCGAAGGCCCGGCGGTAGGTATCGACCGGCAGCGTCTTCTTCCTGAGCGGCGGCACCCACACGTCGAGATAGACCGGTTCGGCGGCGATGCCGTCGACGGGACCGGACTTGCCCCAGAAGTCGCCGGTGATGACCTTCACCCGGGTGCCGTCGTCGTCGACGATCTCCGGGATGTCCTTGCCCTGGATGTCCTGGTAGCGCGGATCGGTCATCTTCAGCGACGAGGGCAGGTTCGCCCACAGCTGGAAGCCGTGCATGCGGCCTCTCTCGTCGCCCTTCGGCATCTCCTGATGCATGATGCCGCTGCCGGCGGTCATCCACTGCACGTCGCCGGCGCCGAGCGAGCCCGCATTGCCGAGGCTGTCGCCGTGGTCGACGCTGCCGGCCAGCACATAGGTAATCGTCTCGATGCCGCGATGCGGATG
>JBFWXZ010000142.1:0-8452 GCA_050186955.1 Flavobacteriaceae bacterium | reverse complement strand
CGGTTTGATTCGCATTTTAACCTTTAGGAAATCGGTTAACGCTGAATCAGGCGGCGTCGGCGACGACCCTGTTGCGACCGGTCCGCTTGGCCGAATAGAGCGCCTGGTCGGCGCGCTTCAGCAGCGTCTCGCGGGTGTCCTCGTGGTTCTCGATTCCGGCCACCCCGACGCTGGTGGTGATCTCCAGCTTGCGCGCCCCGTTCTCGACCGTGAAAGGCTCGTCGGCGATGCAGCGGCGCACCCGCTCCGCCACCCTGACGGCGAGCGACATGTCGGTGTCCGGCATGACGATGACGAACTCCTCGCCGCCGTACCGGCAGGCCAGGTCGATGCCGCGGGTGTTGCGCCGCAGGCGGTGCGAGAATTCCTTGATCACCTCGTCGCCGACGTCGTGGCCATAGGTGTCGTTGACCGACTTGAAGAAGTCGATGTCCATGATCAGCAGCGACATCGGGCGGCCGCGGTCCAGCGCCTCGGCGAGCAGCGTGTCCATGTGGCCTTCCATGTAGCGCCGGTTGTAGAGCCCGGTCATCGGGTCGGTCAGCGCCATGGTCACCGAGACCTTCACGCTGTCGCGCAGGCTGTCCATGTAGCGGCGGCGGCGCACCTGGGTGCGGATGCGCGCGGCCAGCTCGTTGCGGTCGATCGGCCGCTGCACGTAGTCGTTGACGCCGAGATCGAGCGCCCGCAGCACGCGCGCCCCGTCGCCCTCGTCGGCGATGAGCAGGATCGGCGTGTTGCGCGTGCGGTCCAGCGAGCGAAGCTGCGAGCACAGCCGCAGCGGGTCGAGATTGGCGATCTCGAGGCTCACCACCACCGCGTCGTAGTCGCCCTCGGCGGCGCGGAACAGCGCGTTCTGCGCCACCGGCTCCACCTCCACCGCGTGGTCGCGCTTGAGGTAGTCGACGATGCGCTCGGCCGAGCTCTCGCGGTCGTCGACAATCAGCAGCTTGCCGTTCTCGCCGCTGTCCAGCGTCACCGTGTCGACCGGATTGTCGACGGCGACGCCGCGGCTCGTCGAGGCGCGCAGGCGCAGCTCGTCGGTCAGCATCTTGAGGCGCACGAGGCTGCGCACGCGGGCCATGAGCTGGGTGTCGCTGACCGGCTTGGTCAGGAAGTCGTCGGCGCCGACCTCGAGGCCGCGCACCCGGTCGCCGGGCTGGTCGAGCGCGGTGACGATGACGACGGGAATGTGCAGCGTGCGCGGGTCGGCCTTGAGGCGCTGGCAGACCTCGAACCCGTCCATGCCCGGCATCATCACGTCGAGCAGGACGATGTCGCACAGGCTCTTCTGCGCGATGTCGAGGGCCTCGAAGCCGTTGCGGGCGATCTCGACCTCGAAATACTCCGCGGTCAGCCGCGCCTGCAGCAGCTTCACATTGGCTGGAATGTCGTCAACGACCAGAACGCGCGCCGTCACGGAAGAACTCCTTACGCATCACCGACATATTGCTTGACGGTCTCGATGAACCTGCCGACCGAGATCGGCTTGGAAATATACGCCTCGCAGCCGCCCTCGCGGATGCGCTCCTCATCGCCCTTCATCGCAAATGCCGTGACCGCGACCACCGGAATGGCGCACAGGTCGTCGTCTTCCTTCAGCCACTTCGTGACTTCCAGCCCGGAAACCTCCGGGAGCTGGATATCCATCAGGATGAGGTCCGGCCGGTGCTTTCGCGCCAGGTCCAGGGCCTCGATGCCGTTGCGCGTCTCGACCGTGTCGTAGCCGTTGGCCTCGAGCAGATCGTGAAAGAGCTTCATGTTGAGCTCGTTGTCCTCGACGATCATGATCGTTTTCGCCATCGACCCACCCCGGTACGTGCCGCGCCCGGTATTTCCCAGGCGTCCTGTTCGGATATCCTGTCACCCCTGCAACGTCGCGGGAGCCTATCACCCATTCCTTAACAGAAGGCCAAGGATTTAGCCTTGCGGGCCCGCCGCCGGTAACGGAATCATCACAGCCTTCGCCCCGGAGGTCCGCCATGCCGGAACACGACGAAATCGCCGTCCAGGCGCTCGGCTTCATCGCCGCCGACCCGGCCCGCCTCGACCGTTTCCTGACGGCGACCGGGCTGTCGCCGGCGACGCTAAGGGCCGCCGCCGGGGAGCCGGGTTTCTTCCGCCAGGTTCTCGACTTCCTTATGCAAAACGAATCCGATCTCGTTGAATTCGCCGCGAATTCCGGCATGGACCCGGCACGCATCGTCCGCCTCGCCGGCGGCGGGGAACAGGGCGGCGCATGGTGACTGCGCCGCAGCTATCGGTCGGAATCGATCTCGGCGGCACCAAGATCTCGGCGGTGCTGATGGACGCCGACGGCCGGGTGCTCTCACGCCGCCGGACGGCGACCCCGCGCGGCGACTACGCGGCGACGGTCGGCACCGTCGCCGAGATGGCGCGATTCGACGGCGGCGACGGGGCCGAGAACGGGGCCGAGACCGGCATCGCCATGCCGGGCTCGCTGACGCGCGAAAACCGCATCCAAAACGCCAATTCGACCTGGCTCAACGGCCGCCTTTTCGGCGACGACCTCGCGGCGGCGATGGAGCGTCCGGTGCGGCTCGCCAACGACGCCGATTGCTTCGCGCTCTCCGAATGGACCGACGGCGCGGCGGCCGGCGCGGCGAGCGTCTTCGGCGTCATCCTCGGCACCGGCTGCGGCGGCGGGCTCATCGTCGGCGGCAGGCTCGCCGGCGGCCCCAACGCCACCGGCGGCGAATGGGGCCACGTGCCGCTGCCGCGTCCCGACGCCGCCGAGCGCGCCCACCCGCCCTGCTGGTGCGGGCGGCAGGGCTGCATGGAGAGCTTCGTCAGCGGCCCGGCGCTGGAGGCCGATTTCGCCCGCACCGCGGGGCGCGCCCTCTCCGCCGCGGAGATCGCCGCATCGGCGACGCGGGGCGACGGCGAGGCACGAGACGCGCTCGAGCGCCATGCCGGGCGGGTCGCCCGCGGGCTGTCGCTCGTCGTCAACATCGCCGATCCCGAGGTCATCGTGCTCGGCGGCGGCCTTTCCGCCATGGACCATCTCTACGCCGAGCTGCCGGGGCTGATCCGCCCGCATGTCTTCGCCGACGACCCGGTCGTCGACATCCGCCGCCCCGTCCATGGCGACGACAGCGGCGTGCGCGGCGCGGCGCGGCTGTGGCGCGAGGGCGGCGGCACGGCGTTCCATCCGTCGGGACATCCCGGATGAGCGCCCTGCCCGCCATCTGCCGCGACTGCCTGGAACCCGATCCGCCGGGCTCGCGCTGCCCGAAATGCGCCAGCCCCCGCATCGTCCGCCATGCCGAGCTGCGGACCCTTTCCGTCGCCCATCTCGACTGCGACGCCTTCTACGCGGCGATCGAGAAGCGCGACGATCCCTCGCTGCGCGACGTGCCGCTGATCGTCGGCGGCGGCCGGCGCGGCGTCGTCTCCACCGCCTGCTACATCGCCCGCACCTGCGGCGTGCGCTCGGCGATGCCGATGTTCAAGGCGCTCAAGGCCTGTCCCGACGCCGTCGTCGTCAAGCCGGACATGGAGAAATACGCCCGCGTCGGCCGCGAGGTGCGCGCGCTGATGCTGGAGCTGACGCCGCTCGTCGAGCCGCTCTCCATCGACGAGGCGTTCCTCGACCTTTCCGGCACCGAGCGCCTGCACGGGCACGCCCCGGCCGACAGCCTGGCGCGGCTGGCGCGGCGCATCGAGACCGAGGTCGGCATCACCGCCTCCATCGGGCTGGCGCCCAACAAGTTCCTCGCCAAGATCGCCTCCGACCTCGACAAGCCGCGCGGCTTCTCGGTCATCGGCCGCGAGGAGGCCGTGCCCTTCCTCGCCCGCCAGCCGGTCGGGCTGATCTGGGGCGTCGGCAAGGCGATGCAGGCGCGGCTCGCCGGCGAGGGCATCCGCACCATCGCCGACCTGCAGAAGGCCGACCGCACCGACCTCGCGCGGCGCTTCGGCGCCACGGGACTGAGGCTGCACGCGCTGGCGCACGGGCGCGACGAGCGCCGCGTCGACCCCGACGGCGCGCGCAAGAGCGTCAGCGCCGAGACCACCTTCAACGACGACATTTCCGACGCCGAGGCGCTGACGCGCTATCTCTGGGTGCTGTCGGAGAAGGTGTCGGCGCGCCTCAAGGCCTCCTCCATCGCAGGGCGCACGGTGACGCTGAAACTCAAGGGCGACGATTTCCGCACCGTCACGCGCGCCGAGACGCTGTCCGACCCGACCCGCCTCGCCGACCGCATCTTCCGCACCGCGCGGGCCATGCTGGAGCCGCTGGCGACCGGCCGCCGCTACCGCCTGATCGGCGTCGGCGTCTCCGATCTCAGCGCCGCCGACCTCGCCGATCCCGACGATCTGGTCGACCGCGACGCCGGCAAGCGCGCCCGCGCCGAGTTCGCCATCGACAAGGTGCGCGACCGCTTCGGCCGCGACAGCGTCGGCAAGGGGCTCGGCTTCCCGCCGCGGAAGCGCGGAACGCCCGCCTGAACCCCTTGTCCACCCGCGCCGATCGCGCGAGACTGGCGCGTGAACCATCCCCTCCCCGACGAAAGGCCCCGAAACTATGACGGATAGCGTCGAATCCCGCCTGTCCGCCGCCGGCATAACGCTGCCCCAGGCGGCGGCCCCGGCCGGCAGCTACGTTCCCACCGTGCGCACCGCAAACCTGCTCTTCGTGTCCGGCCAGGTCACGATGGGACCGAACGGGCTCGAATATGTCGGCCGCTGCGGCAAGGAGTTCGGCGCCGAGGAAGGCGCCGCCGCCGCCCGCCTCTGCGCCGTCAACATCCTCGCCCAGGTCAAGGCGGCGCTCGGCTCGCTCGACAAGGTGACGCGCTGCGTGAAGCTCAACGGCTTCGTCAACTCGACGCCCGATTTCAACGACCATCCGAAGGTGATCAACGGCGCCTCCGATCTGATGGCGCTGGCCTTCGGCGACAAGGGCCGGCACGCCCGCGCCGCCGTCGGCGTCGCCAACCTGCCGTTCGGCGTCGCCGCCGAGGTCGAGGCGATCTTCGAGGTCGAATGAGCGCTCCGGCCTGGCTGACGGCGCGCCCCGTCGCCCATCGCGGCCTGCACGACGCGGCGGCGGGGATCGTCGAGAACACCCTGCCCGCCGTCGAGGCGGCGATCGACGGCGGTTTCGCCATCGAGGTCGACCTGCAGCCGGCGCTCGGCGACGTGCCGGTGGTCTTCCACGACGAGACGCTCGACCGGCTGACCGTCGGCACCGGCCCGCTGGCGGCCCGCGACGCCGGATCGCTGGCGAAAATCGCCTTCCGCGACACCGCGGCGCGCATCCCGACCCTCGACGATTTGCTCGACTGCGTCGCCGGCCGGGTGCCACTGGTCATCGAGGTCAAGACGGTGTGGCAGCCCGCCGGCGCCTTCGAGCGCGTCATCGCCGACCGCCTCAGGGCCTATGACGGCCCGGCGGCGGTCATGTCCTTCGACCCGCGCTCGGTCGAGGCCTTCCGCCATCACGCGCCCTGGCTGACCCGCGGCATCGTCTCGGAGAGTTTCGCCGTCGCCGCCGACTGGCCCGAGCTCGACGCCGCGACGCGCAGGAAGCTTGGCTGGATGCTGCACCTGCCGCGCTCGCGGCCGCAATTCGTCGCCTACGGCATCCGCGACCTGCCTTCTTTCCTTCCGCTGGCGCTGCGCCATCTGTTCGGCATGCCATTGCTGACATGGACGGTGCGCACGCCGGAGCAGCGCGCCCGCGCGGCGCGCTACGCCGACCAGATGATCTTCGAGGGCTTCCGCCCCGGAGAAGTCGCAGAGGAAGGCGCAGCCGACCGCAGATGACCGCCTCGCCCGAACGCAAGGCCCAGGCCACCGTCACCCTCCATACCGCCATCGCCGGCATCGAGGCGGCGCGCTGGAACGCCTGCGCGGCGGAATCGGAATCTCAGGAGACGCCCGCCAACCCCTTCGTCACGCACGAGTTTCTCGCCTGCCTCGAGGAATCGGGCTGCGTCGGCGCGCATAGCGGCTGGCACCCCGCCCATCTCGCCCTCGACGACGGCGCGGAAGGCGTTTCGGGCTGCGTCCCGGCCTATGTCAAATCCCATTCCCAGGGCGAATATGTCTTCGACGCCGGCTGGGCCGACGCCTTCGAGCGCGCCGGCGGCGACTACTATCCCAAGATCCAGGTCTCGGTGCCCTTCACCCCGGTCAACGGCCCGCGCCTGCTGGCCGGCCCCGGCGCCGGCGCCGACACGCGCCGCGACGCGCTTCTCGGCGGGCTCGCCGCGCTCTGCGAGCAGGCGAACGCCTCCTCGGTCCACGTCACCTTCGCCGACGCCGCCGACTGCGAGGCAATGCAGCGCGCCGGCTTCCTGATGCGCAGCGACATCCAGTATCACTGGTTCAACGACGGCTACGCCGATTTCGACGCCTTCCTGGCGACGCTCGCCTCGCGCAAGCGCAAGACGATCCGCCGCGAGCGGCGCGCTGCGACCGACGCCGGCATCGCCTTTCGCCACCTGCGCGGCGGCGAGATCGGCGAGCGCGAATGGGACGCCTTCTTCGCCTTCTACATGGACACCGGCAGCCGCAAATGGGGCCGCCCCTATCTCAACCGCGCGTTCTTCTCGCTGCTCGGCGAGCGCATGGGCGAGCGCGTGCTGCTGATCCTGGCCGAGGTGGAAGGCGTCCCCGTCGCCGGCGCCCTCAACCTGATCGGCGCCGACACGCTCTACGGCCGCTACTGGGGCACCACCGTCGACCAGCCGTTCCTGCATTTCGAGACCTGCTACTACCAGGCCATCGACTTCGCGATCGCCCACGGCCTCGCCTGCGTCGAGGCCGGCGCGCAGGGCCCCCACAAGCTGGCGCGCGGCTACCGGCCGGTGATCACCCGCTCCGGCCACTTCATCCGCCATCCCGGGCTGCGCCGCGCCGTCGCCGACTATCTGGAGGCCGAGCGTCCCGCCGTCGAGCACGACGCGGCGGAACTGGCGCGCCACCTGCCGTTCCGCCGCGGCGACGGGTAATTCGCGGATGGGCCGCCGCTTGACCGGCCGGTGGCCGCGCGCCAAACAGGCTTGAACGCCGACAACCCGGGGGAGCCCGATGAGCTACGACGAGAACAATATCTTCGCGAAGATCCTGCGCGGCGAGCTGCCGTGCCACAAGGTCTACGAGGACGACAAGACGCTGGCCTTCATGGACATCATGCCGCGCGCCGACGGCCACGCGCTGGTCATCCCCAAGGCCGCCTCGCGCAACCTGCTCGACATCGACCCCGCCGACATGGCCGCCGTCATGGCGACGGTGCAGAAAATCGCCCGCGCCCAGATGAAGGCCTTCGGCGCCACCGGCATCACCGTCCAGCAGTTCAACGAGCCTTCCGGCGGCCAGGTGGTCTTCCACACCCACGTCCACGTGTTGCCGCGCCACGAGGGCGTGAAGCTCCGGCCCCATACCGGCGAGATGGCCGACAACGCGGTGCTCGCCAAGATGGCGGAGAAGCTGAAGGCGGCGCTTTAAGGCCGGATACGCCGGTAGCGCAGCGACCCGAAAATCGCCGGGTGAGTTGGTGACGACCGCCATAACTGGATTCCGGCCTTCGCCGGAATGACGGGTAGCAGCGAGGCCTTAGCCCCAAACCGTCATTCCGGCGAAGGGTGAGAACCGCCAGGAAATCGCTCCGGGGGAGCGATTTCAGGTCCGAACGCCCGAAGCCCGAAGCCGAGGGCCGGGTGGAATCCGGAAACGATGGCACGGCAGGCTGTGACCTATCCTCACGACCAGTAGAGGCCGGCGTAGTTGCCGCCGATCAGCACGATCTCGCCGGCGGCGACGCCGGCGATGACGGAGCGGCGGAAGGCGAAATAGGCGACGACCGCCGCCGCCAGCGCGCCGACCCTCAGCCCCTGCGGCACCAGCGCCAGGTCGCCGCTCGGGAACAGCACGATCTTGGCGACAAGCCCGGCGACCAGCGCGGTGGCGACGGCGCGCACCCAGCGCACGATCTCGCTGTTCTCGTCGAGCCCGCGCGAGGCGACGACGCCGGCCCAGCGCCACACATTGTTGGCGAGGAACCCGGCGACGAGCATATAGACGAGCTGTTCGGAGAAGCTCATCGCGCGGCGAGCCTCGCGGCGACATAGGCCGCCGTGCCGCCGACGAGGCCGGTCAGCGCCAGGTCGAACTGCGGCGACAGCAGGTGGAAGACCGGGCCGAGCGCGAGGCCGACGGGAATGGCCAGCCGGTCCGGCGCGTCGCGCGCCGTCGCCGACATCGAGAGCAGGAAATAGAGCGGCGTCAGGAACATCAGCCCGGCGGCGACCTCGACCGGCACCAGCGTCGAGGTCCGGTAGCCAAGCGCAGTGGCAATCGCGCTCATCCAGATGAGCCCGAGCGCGATCCCCCAGTAATAGGCGACCCGCTTCTCGCGCGGCACCCTGGGCAGCAGCGTCATCGACGTCTCCCAGACGGTGACGGCGACGTAATGCGACAG
>JBFWXZ010000141.1:0-8491 GCA_050186955.1 Flavobacteriaceae bacterium | reverse complement strand
GTGGGGGGGGGTGTGAGTGAACACCGCGACGGCGTCCTCGCGGGCGAGGGCGACCAGGGTGATCCCCGCCTTCTCGGCCGTGCGCACGGCACGCGCGGTCGGCGCCGAAACCGCGATCAGCACCGGGCATTGCAGGACCGCCGCCTTCTGCACCATCTCGACCGAGACCCGGCTCGTCAGCAGCAGCATCCCCGCCGATCCGTCCCGCCCCTCGCGCGCCAGCGCGCCGACGAGCTTGTCCAGCGCGTTGTGACGGCCGACATCCTCGCGGATCGCCACCAGGCCCTCGCCGGGAGTCCAGAAACCGGCGGCGTGCACCGCGCTGGTCTGCGCATGCAGGGCCTGGCGCTCGAAGAGGCTGGCCTGGGCCCTGGCGATCTGGGCCGCCGTGAAGCGGATGTCGCCGGTCACCGGCACCGGCGCGGGGACGGCCTCCTCGAGGCTTTCGATGCCGCAGAGCCCGCACCCGGTCGGGCCGACGATGCGCCGCCGGCGGTCGCGGAAGCTCTCGGCCGCGTCGACGTCGAGCCATATCCGCAAATCGATGCCGGCGTCGAATTCCGCCGTCTCGATAGACCTGATCTGGCCGGCGTTCTCGATCTGGCGCTCGGTCAGGCTGAAGCCGACGGCGTAGTCCTCCAGATCCTGGGGCGTCGCCATCATCACGGCGTGCGTGGTGCCGTTATAGGTCAGCGCGACGGCGGTTTCCTCGGGTATGCCGCGCAGGCCGCCGGACGGCTGCCGCCGTGTCCAGCTGACCGTTTTCGCCCGCCATACCGGCGCGGTTGCGACCATCGCTCATGACTCCCGCTGCCTGACGGGAAATTATACAGCGAAATGCACCCTCATGGCGAACGGAAAGAGGGTTTAAGTTACCGGAATCCGGGGGAGTTTCGGGTGTCGGGGGGCCGTTCAGCGGCCGTTGAAGTGGACCGCGCCGAGATTGCTCACATCGTAGCCCGTCAGGCTCTTCGCGCGGGTCTGGAATTCCGCCGACCGCGTGAAGGCGAGCAGCCGCTGGAACGGCGGCTGGAACCAGTCGCGGCGCCACACCAGCAGGTCGAATCTCTCCCGCACGATGGGCACGAAGCCGAGGCGGAACTGCCGGGCCACGCATTTGAGGCCGAAGGCCGCGTCGGCGTGGTCCTCGAGGACCGACAGCGCGGCGTCGTTCTCGCTGCGCGCCGGTTTCAGCAGGGTCGGCTTCGATCCCTTGGTGAGCCCGTTCGACAGGTAGTGCTCCAGCAGCACCTGGCTTCCGGCGCCGGCCTGGCGCTGCGCCAGCCGGCGGCCGGCGAGGTCGGCGACGCCGCCGATCCCCAGCGGGTTGTCGGCGGCGACGATGAGGCCGCGCTCCCGCCATGCCCATTCGATCAGCACCGCCGGCTCGCCGTCGATGCGCGCGCGGGCGGCGGGAATGTTCCATTCGCCGCTGTCGCCGTCGAGCAGATGCAGGCCGGCGCAGATGCCCTCGCTCTTCAGGAACCGCTCGAGCCCGTCGAGGCTTCCGTCGAGAAAGGAGGCGAGCCCGGAATTGGATTCCCGCAACGCCCATTCGAGCAGCGGATCGTGACTGCCGAGCACGACATTGGGCGCCTCCTGCTGGCGGCGCCCCTGTCCGTCGGTGTTGTGGCCGTCGAGCCAGTTGTAGATCGCCTGCCGGTCGAACAGCCATTTGCCGAGCGCCCGCGTGCCCGGGATCTCCCCCGCCGCGGCGAGGTCGTAGATCTTGCGCTCCTTGACGTGCAGCAGAGACGCGACCTGCTTGGTCGTCAGATATTTCTGCGCAAGTTCGTCGTCGTCCTGCGATGTGTCGTTGGCCGTGCGCGCCATATGTCCGCCTGCTATTGCGTTGAGGTGATTGCTAAATGCTCGGGCGCTCGCGGGCAAGTGGATGAGGCGGCCGCTCCGCATGGCGAAACAGGCCGTGACGGGTGTTCGCGGCGGGTCCATTCGGGCCGGGGAAGGCGGAAGGGGCGTCGATTCTCGTTTCGTGGAAAGTCACCGAAAAATTGCCAGAACGCGTCGGGAATGGCCGAATCGAGTTCTTTTTTCGCCGTTTGCTTGAAATTTGCCCGGCATCTGTTCCGTTTTCGAAAAAGTCCTTCGCCGGAGCCGCGTTGACGGGAGGGGCAAGCTGCTAAATCATCTGCAGCAAAAAATTAAACATCATCGGGAGGAAAAAAGATGAATCAGCATTATTCTCGCCGCAAGTTTCTCAAGGGCTCGGCCGTAGCGGCCACCGCCGCCGCCGCCGGCACCATCGCCGCACCCGCGGTCGTGACCGCCCAGTCGCCCATCGTGCTCAAGATGCAGTCGTCCTGGCCGACCTCCGACGTCTTCCAGGAGATGGCGCAGCAGTTCGTCGAGCGTGTCGAGGCCATGTCGGGCGGCCGCCTTAAGATCGACCTGCTGCCCGCCGGCGCCGTCGTCGGCGCGTTCCAGGTGCAGGACGCCTGCGCCGACGGCGTCCTCGATGCCGCCCATTCGGTCTGCGTCTACTGGTACGGCAAGAACAAGGCCGCCTCGCTGTTTGGCACCGGCCCGGTGTTCGGCGCCAACGCCACCGAGATGATCGCGTGGATCTATCACGGCGGCGGCGCGGAGTTCTATCGCGAGCTGACCCAGGACATCCTCGGCCTCAACATCGTCGGCATGTTCGCCTTCGGCATGCCGGCCCAGCCCTTCGGCTGGTTCAAGAACGAGGTCAAGGCGGCCGACGACGTGAAGGGCCTGAAATACCGCACGGTCGGCCTCGCCGCCGACCTGTTCCAGGCAATGGGCGCCAGCGTCGCCCAGCTCCCTGGCGGCGAGATCGTCCCGGCCATGGAGCGCGGCGTCATCGACGCCTTCGAGTTCAACAACCCGACCTCGGACTCCCGCTTCGGCGCCCAGGACGTGGCCAAGAACTACATGCTCTCCTCCTACCACCAGGCCTCGGAGTGCTTCGAGTTCATCTTCAACAAGGACAAGTTCGAAGGGCTCGATCCGGACCTGCAGGCGATCATCCGTCATGCGGTCGAGGCGGTGCATCTGTCGAATACGGCTCTCGCCCTCAACCAGTACTCGCAGGATCTGCAGAAGCTGCAGAACGAATCCGGCGTCAACGTCAAGCGCACCCCGGATTCCGTCCTCGCCGCCCAGCTCGACGCGTGGGACAAGATCCTGCCGCCGCTGATGGAGGACCCCTTCTTCAAGAAGGTCGTGGACAGCCAGAAGGAGTGGTGCGAGCGGGTCGTCTTCTACAGTCTGCAGAACTCGCCGGACTACCGCCTGGCCTATCAGCACTACTTCCCCGGCAAGCTCTGATTGGCGGGAAGTCGCGTTTAAGGCACTATTGCGACGGGGCCGTTCGCGGCCCCGTCGGTTTGACCTGCGCCGGCGACTGACCGGCGGGTCCGGCCCACGGGACAGCCATGCAACGCTATATCGTTTTCGCGGACTCGGTTTCCGCCTGGTTCGGCAAGGCCTTCGCCTGGTGCGTCATCGTCATGACCTTCGGCGTCGCCTACGAGGTCTTCGTCCGCTACGCGCTGAATTCCCCGACCTCGTGGGCGTTCGATCTCTCCTACATGATGTACGGCACCATGTTCATGATGGGCGGCGCCTACGCGCTCTCGCGCGACAGCCATGTGCGCGGCGATTTCATCTACCGGCTCTGGAAGCCCGCGACCCAGGCCAAGGTCGAGCTGGTGCTGTATTTCCTGTTCTTCTTCCCCGGCGTGCTGGCCCTCGTCATCGCCGGATGGAAATATGTCGGCCGCTCCTGGCGCTACATGGAAGTCAGCGTCATGAGCCCGGCCAATATCCCGATCTTCCAGTTCAAGACGGTGATCATCGCCGCCGGGCTGCTGCTGGTGATCCAGGGCATCGCCCAGGTCTTCCGCTGCATCATCGCCATCCGCACCAACGAATGGTACCGGCCCGCCGACGACGTCGAGGAGCTCGAGGACGTCCTGCAGCGGGAAGGGAGCCTGCCGCGCGAGGACGTGGAATCGCTGCGTCACGGCTCCGAGGCCGTCGACGTGGTCAGGCCGGAGGATCGTTCCCGATGACCGACCCGCAAATCGCGATCCTCATGCTGGGCATGTTCATCATCGTGATCATGCTCGGCTTCCCGATCGCCTTCACGCTGATGGCGATCGGCATCGGCTTCGGCTACTACGCCTATTTCGACGCCGACCGCATGCGGACGATCTTCGACAACAGGATCTTCGACCTGTTCGTCAACCAGACCTATTCGGTCATGTCGAACGACGTGCTGACGGCGATCCCGCTGTTCCTCTTCATGGGATACATCGTCGAACGGGCCAACATCGTCGACCGGCTGTTCGAGACGCTGAGCATCGCCACCCGCCGGCTTCCCGGTTCCATGGCGGTCGCCGCGCTGATCACCTGCGCGCTGTTCGCCACCGCCACCGGCATCGTCGGCGCGGTCGTCACGCTGATGGGTCTGCTCGCCTTCCCGGCGATGCTCAAGTCGCGCTACGACGAGCGTTTCGCGTCCGGCGTCATCTGCGCCGGCGGCACGCTCGGCATCCTGATCCCGCCGTCGATCATGCTGATCGTCTACGCCGCGGCGTCGGGGGTGTCGATCGTCCGCCTCTACGCCGCCGCCCTGCTGCCCGGCTTCCTGCTCGCCGGCATGTATCTCATCTACATCGTCGGCCGCGCCACCCTGCAGCCGCACCTCGCGCCGCGCCCGGAGGAGCCGGAGGAGCCGATCCCGCTGAGCCGCATGATCGTGATGCTGCTGACCTCGTTCTTCCCGCTCGCCATCCTCATCCTCTCGGTGCTGGGCGCGATCCTGTTCGGCCTCGCGACGCCCTCGGAGGCCGCCTCCATCGGCGCCCTCGGTGGCATCGTGCTCGCCGCCGCCTATCGCTCGCTCACCTGGCTGCGGCTTCGCGAATCCGTCTATCTGACGGTGCGGACCACGGCGATGGTGTGCTGGCTCTTCGTCGGCTCGTGGACCTTCTCGTCGGTCTTCTCCTATCTCGGCGGCGAGCAGGTCGTGCGCGAATTCGTGGTCGGCATGGACCTCACGCCGCTGCAGTTCCTGCTGCTCGCCCAGCTCATCATCTTCCTTCTCGGCTGGCCACTCGAATGGTCTGAGATCATTATCATTTTCGTCCCGATTTTCCTGCCGCTGCTGCCGATCTTCAATGTCGATCCGCTGTTCTTCGGCATCCTCATCGCGCTCAACCTGCAGACCTCCTTCCTGACCCCGCCGATGGCCATGTCGGCCTACTACCTGAAGGGAATCTCGCCACCGCATGTCCGGCTCACGCAGATCTTCTCGGGCTCGCTGCCCTATGTGGCGATGGTCTTCATCACCATGGTCGCGCTCTACGTCTTCCCGGATATCGTCTACAAGCTGCCCCAGGTTTTCTACGGACGCTGAGCATGAAATCGGATGAGGGAATTCTCGGGCTGCGGGAGCGCGTGGCAGCCGGCGCGGAGCGCGTGGAGGAGGTGGCCGAGAAGGTCGTCGCCCGCATCGCCGAGCGCGACGGCGAGGTGCGCGCCTGGAAGGATTTCGATCCCGCCTATGTCCACCGGCAGGCCGAGACGGTCTCCAGGCACCGCCGTTCGGGAAGGCCGCTCGGGCCGCTGCACGGCGTGCCCGTCGGCATCAAGGACATCATCGACGTCGCCGGCCTGCCGACGGGCCTCGGGCTGAAGGACGACGCCTCGGCCCCGGTGATGCACGATTCCACCCTCGTCGGGCGCCTGCGGGAAGCCGGCGCGGTGATCGTCGGCAAGACGGTGACGACCGAGCTCGCCTATTTCGAGCCGCGCGAGACGCGCAATCCGCACGATCTGTCGCGGACCCCCGGCGGCTCGTCGTCGGGTTCCGCCGCCGCCGTCGCCGACGGCCATGTCCCGATCGCCATCGGAACCCAGACCAACGGGTCGATGATCCGGCCGGCCTCCTTCTGCGGCATCGTCGGCTACAAGCCGAGCCACGGCATGCTGGCGCGCACCGGCATCCTGCTGCACCACGAGATCCTCGACACGCCGGGCATCTATGCGCGGAGCGTCCCCGAGGCGGCGCTCGTCGGCGAGGTGGTCGCCGGCGCCGACGGGCGCGACCGCTCGGTCGCCTGGGAGCCGCGCGGGGGACTGCTGGAAACGGCGCTCGGCGAGCCGCCGGCCAGGCCGATATTCGCGATCGTCCGCGGCCCGTACTGGGACCAGGCGGACGAGGCGGTGAAGGCGGGGTTCGACGAGCTTGCCGATGTCCTGGGCGATCAGGCGGACGTCATCGATCTTCCCTCGCCCTTCGCCCACGCCGCGCCGGCGCTGGAGAAGATCATGAAGATCGGCTTCGCGCACAATCTGCCGGCCGTGCTGGCGCGCCGCGGCGCAACGCCGGGCGAGATCATGCGCGAGGCGATGGAGGTGGGGCGCACCGCCACGGCGTCCTCCTATCTGGAGGCGCTCGCGATCCGCGACATCCTGCGCGCCGGGCTCGCCGAGATTTTTGAGCGCTACGCGGCGATCCTGACCCCCGCCGCGCCCGGCGAGGCGCCCGAGGGGCTCGGCAGCACCGGCAACCCGATCTTCTGCTCGACATGGCAGCTGACGGGCAATCCGGCGGTCTCGCTGCCGGTGATGACGGGCGCGAACGGCTTGCCGGTTGGGCTTCAGGTCGTGGGCGCCTATAATGACGACGCGCGACTCCTGCGGACGGCCCATTGGCTCCACCGGCATCTGCGGGAAACCGAGTAGGGAGGACCCGGCATGGCAATGCAGAAGTTTCTCGCGCTCCTGGCGCTTTTCACCTTTGCGGCGTTCATCTGCATATTGCTGTGGTTCGTGCGTCAGCCGGATCTCGCCTTCGCGTGCATCCTCGGGCTGGCTCTGGCGTCCTACGATTTCTGGGATCAGCTGGTCGGCAAGCGCCATTGAGGCGGCCATGCGGACATTCGGGACCGGCGCCTGCATAGTCGCCGCCGCGCTCTGCGCCGGCGCCGTCCGGGCCGGCGATCTCGAGGACAGGGGCAGGGCGATCGCCGAGGCCCATTGCAGCCGCTGCCATGTCGTCGGTGACTACAATCCGATGGGCGGCATCTCCTCCACGCCGTCCTTCCAGCTCCTCGTCAACGAGCTGCCCGATTGGGAGGACCGCTTTTCCACCTTTCAGGCCCGCCGGCCCCATCCCTCGCAGATCGTCTTCAAGGGGGTCGAGAAGCCGGAATTCCTCGCGCCAGGCTTCAAGCCCGTCGAGCTGGAACTGTCGGATATCGACGCCATCGTCGCCTTTGCGGCGACGCTGAAGCGGAAATAGCAAAACGCCCCGGTCAGGGGCGTTGCGCAAGTATCTGATTTTCAGAAGTATCTGGTTTTAAAAGGAATTCGGGAGAGAGCCTCGGGGGGAAGGCTCTCTCCCTGATCAGTCCTCAAGGGGCTTGTCGCCCGGACTACAAGCGGGACGGGGGGCTCGCTTGTGCATTGGAAACGGGCGACCCGGCATTTGGTTCCGGCCGATCTCAAAAAAATTTTCCGCCGACGATCGGCCGTCTCGCGGTGGGCGCCGTGTCGGGGGCATCGGCGACGGGATCGGCCGGCGCGCCGGCCCGCTCGCCTTCTTCCTCGACGTTGAGCGCGTTCATGGCGCTGTCGATCTCCTCCAGCAGCGGCAGCAAGTCGTCGCGCCCGCCGGCGATCCTCCGGGCGTCGAGCTCGATGCGCATCTCCAGCAGCTTCTTCTTGCGCAGCCAGACGGGCTCGGGGGCGATGACGGCCTCCCGGATGGCATGGGAGGTGATCGTCTGCGCCGTGGCGTCGGCGTCGATCTTGCCGCCGACCGGCGCTTCCGCCGGAATGCCGCGCGCGTCATGTTTTCCGGTAGCCATGGGCCAACTCCGTCGCTTTCGCAGGGATAACGCGCCGGAATTGCCTTGGTTCAGGCCGGATACCGCTCAGGAGGCGCGCTTGAGTTCGCGGACGACGTCGCGGGAGAGGTTGATGTCGCGCTGCGGGAACGGAATCTCGATCTCCGCCTCGTCCAGCGCCTGCTTCACCGCCTTCATCACGGCGAGCTTCGCGCCATAGGCGTCGCCGGTCTTGGTCCACCAGCGCGCCTTGATGTTCACCGACGACCCGGCGAGGTCGCTGACGCCGGCGTCGGGAGGCTGCTCCTCGGATACAGCCTCGACGGACTTGATGGCGGCGAGGATCGTGCCGATCGCCTTGTCGATGTCCGCCGCGTAGCTGACGCCGAATTCGTAGTCGCTGCGGATCATCGGGCTGCGCGTCATGATCGTGACCGGATTGGTGAACAGCTCGGCGTTGGGGATGGTCACGTCGCGCCCGTCGAAGGTGCGCATCCAGGTCGAGCGCGTGGAGATGTCGGTGACGTTGCCCTCGAAGTCGCCGTAGCGGATCCAGTCGCCCTCCGAGAACGGGCGCCCCAGCAGGATGATCCGGCCGGCGAGGAAGTTCTGCAGGATGTCGCGGAACGCGAAGCCGATAGCCACCGAGC
>JBFWXZ010000140.1:0-8584 GCA_050186955.1 Flavobacteriaceae bacterium | reverse complement strand
TGCCGCCCGGCGCGCTGATCACCGCCGAGGCGACCGACCCGGCGGCGCAGATCGACTTCCCGCATTTCTGCAACGAGGCCGGGCATACGCTGGTCAGCGCCAGCGAGCGCGACGGCGTCTACAGCTTCGTGATCAGGAAAGCTTCGTGAAAAACTAGCGCCGGCGCGGATTGGGCGTCGGCAGCGGCACGCGGGCGATGCTCACCGGATCGTCGTCGGTGTCGCCAGCGGCCACCGGCTGGTCGGACCCGCGCGAGGCGAGCGCCGCCAGCAGGCCGGGGCCGGAGGTCCCGGCCGTCGTCGACCGCGACGGATCGGTCTTGATGGTGGCGGAGGCGACCCGCGACGAAACGCCGTAGGATGCGATCTGTGCCGGCACCGGCTGGCGCTGCTTGCGCGGACCGCAGACCGAATCGCGCATCACGAAGGGCTGGAGCCGGGTGCTCGGCAGCGATTCCACATTGGCCCGGCGCGAGCCGAAGATGCCCGCCCGGCCGGTGTTGAAGCCGGCCTCCAGCAGCGAGACGACGACGTCCTCGCGCTCGCTGACATTCTCCGCCCCGAAGACCACCGCGATGAGGTGGCGGCCGTCGCGCCGGGCGCTCGCCACCAGGTTGAAGCCGGAATCGCAGATGAAGCCGGTCTTCAGCCCGTCGGCGCCGGGATAGCGGCCGATCAGCGAATTGTGGTTGCGCACGGTCCGCTTGCCGATCTTCACGCTCTCCAGCGAGAACAGGTAGCGGTAGCTGGGGAAGTCGTCATAGATCGCCCGCGCCAGGATCGCCTGATCGCGCGCCGTCGTGATCTGCCCCGCGTCGGGCAGCCCGTTCGGATTGGCGTAATGGGTGTCGCGCATGCCGAGCCGCGCGGCCGTGCGGTTCATTTCCGTCACGAAGCCCTCGACGCTGCCGCCGACGCCCTCGGCGACCGTCACCGCCGTGTCGTTGGCCGACTTGACCATCAGGATGCGCAGCGCCGCCTCGAGCGTCAGACTCGATCCGACCGGCATGCCGGTCTTGCTCGGCGGCTCGTTGAGCGCGCGCTGCGTCACGGTGAGCGCGCTGTTCATCGAGATCTTGCCGCCACGGACCGCCGACAGCGCCACATAGGTGGTCATGACCTTGGTCACCGAGGCCGGATACCACAGCCGCGTCGCCTCGTGCGAATGCAGCACCTCGCCGGAATCGGCGTCGATGACCAGCGCCGGGCGCGCCGATGCGGGCAGCGATGCGGCGGCGAGCAGCATCACGAACACGGCGGCGAAATAGCGGAAGATGCGCATGAAACCTTGCGTCAGGTCCGTTGGGTTTCAGGTGATGGGAATGAAATAGCGCGAATCGGACGGCGATGCAAAGCCGGCCGCCGGATTCTCACGCGGCTTTCCTGTCGCGCTTCTTGCGCTCGGTCTCCAGCACCGCCAGGCCGACCGCGTCGAGGGGCAGGACGAGCGAGACGACGTTGCCGCGGCTGCCGCCCCCGGTTTGCGCCAGCCGGCCCTCCTGGCGCTGCAATGTGCGGTGCATGGCGGCGATCAGGACCGTGATGTCGGTCCCCGGCGCCACCGGCGCATTCGCCTTGGTCTCGCGATCGATCTCGCGGAAGATGTATTCGACATTGCCGTCGCCGTCTATTTCGGTGTCGACCGCCAGCGACGGCTTCTCGCTGGCGCTGCGCACGGCGATCGCCGCGAGCGCCCATTCGACGAGCCGCCCGACGCTCTCCGGGTCGCCCATGATCGGCGGCAGGACGCCGTGCCGGATTCCCGCGACCATGTCGTTCTGCTCCAGCCACCGGCTGATGAAGCGGTCGGGGCTGACCGTGATGTTGGAGGGAACGGAATCGTCTTCCCCCAGCAGCGCGATGCACGCTTCCAGCATGTGCGACAGCGCGAAGGCGCGCCGCTGCATCGCCGCCGACACCGCTTCCGCGGCCTCGCGCTCCTGACGCTCCTGGCGCATGTCGGCGAGCAGTTCGTTGGCCTCGGTGAAGACAAGGCAGCTGCCGACCCGGCGGCGGTCCGCATCCAGCACCGGCTGGCCGCTGACCAGGCAGGCGAGGATCTCGCCGGCGCGCATGATCTCCGCCCCGGTGCGGAAACGCCCGTTGTCGAGCAGCACGTCGAGCCGCCCGGCCTGCCCCTCGACGATCAGGTCGTTCTCCCAGTCGAAATCGGCGAAGTCGCCGATGACATGCATCCCGAAGAGGCTCAACGCGGCCTCGTTGGCGAAAACCACCTGGCCATCGAGATCGCGCGCCACCACCGCGTTGGGCAGGCGTTCGATGAGCGCGTGCGGCGTCAGCGCGTCGTCGATCTGCAGCGACTCCATGACGCTCAGCACCCCGTCCATGGCGCGCGCCATCTGGCCGAATTCGCTGGACCGCCCGAGCCCCTTGAGATGCGCCCGCGCCTCGTGCGGCGCGTCGCGCGCCAGCAGCAGCGCCTGGCGGATGCGCATGGTCGGCTCCATCACGATCGCCGCCATCACCCCCGCGGCGACGATGGTGATCGCCAGCGTGGCCGCCAGCCCGAGGATCGCGAACTCCAGCAGGTGGACGCGCACCGCCGCCCACATGCCGCGCCCGTCGACCCGCACGATCGTGCCGAAGCTGATCGCCGAGCGCGAGGGCGGGATGAAGAACTCGTGATAGCGTCCGTCGATGATGCGGTGGATTCCCTCGCCATCGGGGCTGAGCTGGATCTGCGCCCAGGTCAGGCGCGGCCGCTCGCCGAACACGCCGCGCTCCTCGCCCGAGGAATTGACGAAGACGCCGCCCACGATGTCGGTTCCCGCCGCGAGCTGGCGTCCGGCGGAGACCAGGACGTCGATGGTCGGGAAACGCCCGGCGCCCGCCGCCGTGACGAGATAGTCGGTGGTGCGCTCGACCACCTCCCGCCGATGCTCGCCGATCGTGTGCTGCAGCAGCGGATAGACCAGCGCGCCGTTGATCAGCAGCATGGCGACGAAGACGATCGTCGCGCCCCGCCGGCAGAGGCTGCTGCGCGCCGCCGTCGCCAGCGCCGCCGCGACTTTCGAGTTTCGTGCCAGTTTCAAGCCGGGCGGCCCCCTAAAACAGCCGTCGGCCACCTGCTGCGGCCAAACTGTCGAATGATCGGCGGATAAACTCCCGTCCCACCTTAAGGGGAGAGCCATTGCCCGGCGGTTAACGCAGCCGTGACCTCGCGGAAGGCGTACAAATACTTTTCAGTTGCCCGCAACAATGTTACCGAATCGGTCCAAGGCGCATGTTCCGGGGCCCTCCCGGATCGTTCTTTCAGTTCGCTACTCGCGCCGAGGGAGAGAGAAAAATGTTTAAAGTCAAAACCTTGCTGACCGGTGTCGCTTTCGCGGCGATGCTGGCGGGAGCCGCCCAGGCGAAGACGCTCGTCTATTGCTCGGAAGGCTCTCCGGAAGGCTTCGATCCGGCGCTCTATACCGCCGGCACCACCTTCGACGCCTCGTCCAAGCCGGTCTACAACAGGCTCGTCGAGTTCGAGCGCGGCACGACGAAGACCATTCCGGGCCTGGCCGAGAGCTGGGACGTCTCCGACGACGGTCTCGAATACACCTTCCACCTGCGCAAGGGTGTGAAGTTCCACTCCACCGACTTCTTCACGCCGACCCGCGACTTCAACGCCGACGACGTGCTGTTCACGTTCAACCGGCAGCTCCAGAAGGACCATGCCTGGCACGAATACACCGCCGGCGCGGCTTGGGAGTATTTCGACGGCATGGACATGCCGACCGCGGTCAAGGAGATCGTCAAGGTCGACGACTACACCGTGAAGTTCGTGTTGACCAAGCCGCAGGCCCCGATGGTCGCCAACCTCGCGATGGACTTCGCCTCCATCATGTCGAAGGAATATGCCGACAAGCTCGAGGCCGCCGGCACCAAGGAACTGCTCAACCAGCAGCCCGTCGGCACCGGCCCGTTCCAGTTCGTCGCCTATCAGAAGGACGCGGCGATCCGCTACAAGGCCAACCCCGACTACTGGGACGGCAAGCAGGCGATCGACGATCTCGTCTTCGCGATCACCACCGACCAGGCCGTTCGCCAGCAGAAGCTGACCGCCGGCGAGTGCCAGGTCACGCCCTATCCGAACCCCGCCGACATCGAGAAGCTGAAGAGCGACCCCAACCTCCAGGTCATGGAGCAGGCCGGTCTTAACGTCGGCTACCTCGCCTACAACACCAAGGTCGCGCCCTTCGACAATGCGAAGGTCCGCAAGGCCCTCAACATGGCGATCAACAAGCAGGCGATCCTCGACGCCGTGTTCCAGGGCGCCGGCGCCGTCGCCAAGAACCCGATCCCGCCGACGATGTGGTCCTACAACGACGCCGTCCAGGACGACGCCTACGATCCGGACGCGGCGAAGAAGATGCTCGAGGAAGCCGGCGTGAAGGATCTTTCGATGAAGATCTGGGCGATGCCGGTGCAGCGTCCCTACAACCCGAACGCCCGCCGCATGGCCGAGCTCATCCAGGCCGACTTCGCCAAGGTCGGCGTGACGGTCGAGATCGTCTCCTACGAGTGGGGCGAGTATCTCAAGCGCTCCTCGGCGGAAGACCGCGACGGCGCGGTGCTGCTCGGCTGGACCGGCGACAACGGCGATCCGGACAACTTCCTCGCCGTGCTGCTCGGCTGCAGCGCCGTGGGCGGCTCCAACCGCGCCCAGTGGTGCAACGAGGAGTTCGACTCGCTGGTCAAGAAGGCGGCCGAGGTTTCCGACCAGGCGGAGCGCACCAAGCTCTATGAGGAAGCCCAGGTGGTCTTCAAGCGCGAGGCCCCGTGGGCGACGATCGCCCACTCGGTCGTCTTCATGCCGATGACGAAGAACGTCGTGGGCTACAAGATGGACCCGCTGGGCTCGCACCGTTTCGACGGCGTCGACCTCCAGTAGTCCGCAACGGATTGCCGCTCCCCGGTAAGCCGGGGAGCGGCGCTTTCCGGGGATGTTCCGCTTCCTCCTATCGCGCATCGCGCTGCTTATCCCGACCTTCGTCGGCGTGACGGTCGTCGCGTTCAGCTTCATACGCCTGCTGCCCGGCGACCCGGTCCTGCTGATGGCCGGCGAGCGCGGCATCACCCCCGAGCGCCACGCCGAGCTGATGCAGCGCTTCGGCTACGACCAGCCGATCTGGAAGCAGTATCTCGACTATATGATCGGCATACTCCACGGCGACCTCGGCACCTCGATCATCACCAAGAAGCCGGTCGTCACCGAGTTCTTCACGCTGTTCCCGGCGACCGTCGAGCTGTCGATCTGCGCCATCATCCTCGCCGTCGCCATCGGCATCCCGATCGGCGTCCTCGCCGCGGTGAAGCGCGGCTCGGTCTTCGACCATACCGTCATGACCACGGCGCTCGTCGGCTATTCGATGCCGATCTTCTGGTGGGGCCTGCTGCTGATCATCCTGTTCGCCGGCATCCTCCATTGGACGCCGGTCTCCGGGCGCATCTCGATGCTCTACTTCTTCCCGCCGGTGACCGGCTTCATGCTGATCGACAGCCTGCTGTCGGGCCAGGCCGGCGCCTTCCGCTCGGCGATGAGCCACCTGATCCTGCCGACCATCGTCCTCGCCACGATTCCGCTCGCCGTCATCGCGCGGCAGACGCGCTCGGCGATGCTGGAGGTGCTGTCGGAGGACTATGTGCGCACCGCCCGCGCCAAGGGCCTGTCGCCCTTCCGCGTCATCTCCGTGCATGCGCTGCGCAACGCGCTGATCCCGGTGATCACCACGATCGGCCTGCAGATCGGCGTACTGATGGCCGGTGCCATCCTCACCGAGACGATCTTCTCCTGGCCGGGGATCGGCAAGTGGATGGTCGATTCGATCTTCCGCCGCGACTATCCGGTCGTCCAGGGCGGCCTGCTGATGATCGCCGCCATCATCATGATCGTGAATCTGGTCGTCGACCTGCTCTACGGCCTGATCAACCCGCGCATCCGGCACGCGCGATAGGAGCGGGCGAATGGCCGAACTGACCCAGGAAAAACCCCGGACCCGTTCAGCCGACCTCGAGGTCCTCGCCGAGTTCTGGCACTATTTCAGCGAGAACCGCGGCGCCGTCGTCGGCCTCGGCGTCTTCGTGCTCCTCGTCGTGCTGGCGATATTCGCGCCGCTGATCGCCCCGCATTCGCCGATCAACCAGTTCCGCGACCACCTCCTGCAACCTCCCTTCTGGGAGGCCGGCGGCTCGTTCGCCTTCCCGCTCGGCACCGACGCGGTCGGCCGCGACATGCTCTCGCGGCTGATCTACGGTGCCCGCTTCTCGCTCTTCATCGGCGTCGTCGTCGTCTTCCTGTCGCTGTCGGTCGGCATCACGCTCGGCCTCGTCGCCGGCTATGCCGGAGGGCGCACCGACACCTTCATCATGCGCGTCATGGACGTGATCCTCGCCTTCCCGAGCCTGCTGCTGGCGCTGGTCCTCGTCGCCATCCTCGGCCCCGGCCTCGTCAACGCCATGATCGCCATCGCGCTGATCCTGCAGCCGCATTTCGTCAGGCTGACCCGCGCCGCGGTGCTGTCGGAGAAGAACCGCGACTACGTGACCGCCGCGCGCGTCGCCGGCGCCGGCCCGCTGCGGCTGATGTTCCGCACCATCCTGCCCAACTGCATGGCGCCGCTGATCGTCCAGGCGACGCTGTCCTTCTCCAACGCCATCCTCGACGCGGCGGCGCTCGGCTTCCTCGGCATGGGCGCGCAGCCGCCGACGCCGGAATGGGGCACCATGCTCGCGGAATCGCGCGAGTTCATCCTGCGCGCCTGGTGGGTCGTCACCTTCCCCGGCCTCGCCATCCTGATCACCGTGCTGGCCATCAACCTGATGGGCGACGGGCTTCGCGACGCCCTCGATCCCAAGCTGAAGCGGAGCTGAGCCCATGCCGCTTCTGGACATCACCAACCTGACCGTGGAATTCGCCACTGCGAGCGGCCCCTTCCGCGCCGTCGACGGCGTCGATTTCGCCGTCGACGCCGGCGAGATCCTCGCCATCGTCGGCGAATCCGGCTCCGGCAAGTCGGTCGCCATGCTGGCGGTGATGGGCCTGTTGCCGTGGACCGCGACGATCACCGCCGACCGCATGGAGTTCGACGGCAAGAACATCCTGAGGATGAGCGGCCGCAGCCGCCGGCGCATCGTCGGCCGCGACATCGCGATGATCTTCCAGGAGCCGATGACGAGCCTCAACCCGTGCTTCACGGTGGGCTTCCAGATCCGCGAGGCGCTGCGCATCCATCTCGGCCTCGACCGCCGCGCCGCTCATGCGCGCGCCATCGAGCTGCTCGAGGAGGTCGGCATTCCCGAGCCCGAACGCCGCCTCGCCGCCTTCCCGCACCAGATGTCGGGCGGCATGTCGCAGCGCGCGATGATCGCCATGGCGCTCGCCTGCCGGCCGCGCCTGCTGATCGCCGACGAGCCGACGACGGCGCTGGACGTCACCATCCAGGCGCAGATCCTCGACCTGCTCGTCTCGCTGCAGCGCGACAGCGGCATGGGCCTCATCCTGATCACCCACGACATGGGCGTCGTCGCCGAGACCGCCGAGCGGGTGGTCGTGCAATATGCCGGCCAGCAGGTCGAGCGCCGCGAGGTTCGCACGCTCTTCGACGATCCCGGCCATCCCTATTCCGCGGCCCTGCTGGCGGCGCTCCCCGAGCGCGCGTCGGAGCGACACCTGCCCTCCATTCCCGGCGTCGTGCCCGGCCAGGGCGACCGCCCGCCCGGCTGCCTCTTCGCGCCGCGCTGCCGCAACGTCCAGGACATCTGCAACGCCCGCAAGCCGCCCCGCGCCGGCAAGGAGTTCGGCGAGGCGCTGTGCTTCTTCCCGCTGAGGAAGGGCCGGCCCGTCCCGGTGGTCGAGGCGGCGGAGGTCGAGCCATGAGCGCTCCCGTCATCGTCGGCCGCGGCCTCGAGAAGCATTACGAGATCGGCGGCGGCCTTATGCGCGAGCCGCAGACCGTCAAGGCGCTGCGCGGCGTCGACTTCTCGCTCGACGCCGGCCGCACCCTCGCCGTGGTCGGCGAATCGGGCTGCGGCAAGTCGACGCTCGCCCGCCTCGTCACCATGATCGAGGCGCCGACGGCGGGTTCGCTGGTCATCGACGGGCAGGATGTCGCTGAGGCCGGCGACCACGCCCGCAAGGCGCTGCGCACCCAGGTGCAGATCGTCTTCCAGGATCCCTACGGCTCGCTCAATCCGCGCCAGAAGATCGGCTCGATGCTCGAGGAGCCGCTCGTCATCAACACCGGCGACGACAAGGCGACTCGCGAGGGCAAGGCGCGCGAGATGCTCCGTCTCGTCGGCCTGCGGCCCGAGCATTACGACCGCTATCCGCACATGTTCTCCGGCGGCCAGCGCCAGCGCATCGCCATCGCCCGCGCCCTCATGCTGCAGCCGCGCATCCTCGTCCTCGACGAGCCGGTATCGGCCCTCGACGTCTCCATCCAGGCGCAGATCCTGAACCTGCTCGCCGACCTGCAGGCGAAGTTCAAGCTCGCCTACATGTTCATCTCGCACAATCTGTCGGTGGTGCGGCACGTCGCCGACGAGGTGATGGTCATGTATCTCGGCCGCGCCGTCGA
>JBFWXZ010000139.1:0-8726 GCA_050186955.1 Flavobacteriaceae bacterium | reverse complement strand
CCCGAAGAACAATCCGGTCCAGCCGTTTTTCCACCAGACACAAGGCATTTATCCCGCTGCGGGAAATGAAACTGCAAGATTTGAAGGCAAAGTCGCCGCCCGAGCTGCTGGCGTTTGCCGAGGAACACGAAGTCGAGAATGCGAGCGCGCTGCGCAAGCAGGAACTGATGTTCGCCATTCTCAAGCAGCTCGCGGCGAAGGATGTCGACATCATCGGCGAGGGCGTCGTCGAAGTGCTGCAGGACGGCTTCGGCTTCCTGCGCTCCCCCGACGCCAATTATCTCGCCGGGCCGGACGACATCTACATCTCGCCGAGCCAGATCAGGCGCTTCAGCCTGCGCACCGGCGACACCGTCGAGGGCCATATCCGCAGCCCCAAGGACGGCGAGCGCTATTTCGCCCTGCTCAAGGTCAACGCGATCAATTTCGAGGACCCGGAGAAGGGCCGCCACAAGATCCATTTCGACAATCTGACGCCGCTCTATCCCGACGAGCGGCTGAAGATGGAGATCGAGGACCCGACGCGGAAGGACTACAGCGCCCGCGTCATCGACATCGTGGCGCCGCTCGGCAAGGGCCAGCGCGGCCTGATCGTCGCCCCGCCGCGCACCGGCAAGACGGTGCTGCTGCAGAACATCGCGCACTCGATCACCACCAACCATCCGGAGTGCTACCTGATCGTGCTGCTCATCGACGAGCGGCCGGAGGAAGTCACCGACATGCAGCGCTCGGTGAAAGGCGAGGTCGTTTCCTCGACCTTCGACGAACCGGCGGTGCGCCATGTCCAGGTCGCCGAGATGGTGATCGAGAAGGCCAAGCGTCTGGTCGAGCACGGCCGCGACGTGGTCATCCTGCTCGATTCGATCACCCGCCTCGGGCGCGCCTACAACACCGTGGTGCCTTCCTCGGGCAAGGTGCTGACCGGCGGCGTCGACGCCAATGCGCTGCAGCGGCCCAAGCGCTTCTTCGGCGCCGCGCGCAATATCGAGGAAGGCGGCTCGCTGACCATCGTCGCGACGGCGCTCATCGACACCGGCAGCCGAATGGACGAAGTCATCTTCGAGGAGTTCAAGGGCACCGGCAATTCGGAGCTCATCCTCGACCGCAAGGTGGCCGACAAGCGCGTCTTCCCGTCGATCGACATCCAGCGCTCGGGCACCCGCAAGGAAGAGCTGCTGACGCCGGCCGACCAGCTCAAGAAGACCTATGTGCTGCGGCGCATCCTGAGCCCGATGGGCACCGTGGACGCGATCGAGTTCCTGCTCGACAAGCTGCGACAGACGAAGAACAACGGCGAGTTCTACGCCTCCATGAATACCTGACGGAATGTAGTCCGACGGGGATCAGCCCTCGCCGGCGGAGCGGAGCGCTTCCGCCAGCACGGCCGGATTCTGGATGGGCGGCAGACAGCGGTCGGCGAGGCAGAGAAGCGCGCCGGCCGCTTTCGATTCGGCGCCGATAAAATACGCCGGCAAATTGTTATTTCCATGTATTACCAATGTGATATTCGGGTCTGCCGCCTTTCTGGTGGCTGCTTCGAGGGCGCTTCTGCTCGCCTCCCGTGTTGCCGGGAGGAAGGTCAGCGCCTTGGTGTCGCTCCGGTGAACGGAAGCCGCGAGCATGCCGAGATGGCCGAAGGGACCGGCGGCGGCATGAGCGCCGGCGGCCTCGATCAGCCGGTCGGCGATCTCGCGATAGTGTTCGTTCCCGGTCAGGCGATGGAGATGGATGAGGGCCATCGCGGCGGTCGCGTTGGGATTGGGAACAGCGTCGTCGCTCGCCATGGCGATGGTTGCCGGGAGATCCGGACTCCTGGCCGGTGCGAGGGAGTATAGACCCTCCGGCGAGGCGAACTCCTCCTCCAGCCGCCTGACGAGGGAACCGGCGGTATCCGCGAAGTCGACACCGTGCTGCATGAGGGCGGTCGCGGCTTCCAGCAGGCTCGCCAGATCCGACGAGAAGACGGGCCCCTTCGAACCGGCGAGATGGCTGAGGCCGGCGACGGCTTCGGGGCCGGGCAGAAGAGCGGAGAAGAGCGCTTCCGCGCGCTCGAGATAATCGGGGTGCCCTAGAAGGAAGGCCGCGTCGGCGAGCGCGGTGACGAGATAGGCGTTCCAATCGGCCAGCGGCTTGTCGTCGAGGCCGGGTCGCACGCGGCCTGCGCGGGCTTTCAGGAGAGAAGCGATATCGCCGCCATGGGCCTCGCGGATGGCGGCGGCCTCACCCGGCTCGTGGCCGATCAGGTTGGGGATCGAGCGGCCCTCGAAATTGCCGGCCTCGGTGACGTCATAGGCAGCGGCGAAAGCCTCGGCGCGGTCGCCGAGAACGCTTTCCAGCTCGCCGGGCGTCCACAGATAGAAGCGGCCTTCCTCGCCCTCGCTGTCGGCGTCGAGGCTCGAAGCGTAGAGCTCCCCGTCCCTCAGCTCGCGGTCGAGAAAACCAAGCGTCTCGTCGATTCGGATGCGGAACAGCGCCCGACCCGTCGATGCGCCAGCGCGCGCGAGCAGGCGGATCAGGAGCGCGTTGTCGTAGAGCATCTTCTCGAAATGCGGCACCAGCCATTTCTCGTCGACCGAATAGCGGCAGAAGCCACCGCCGACATGGTCGTAGATGCCGCCGCAGGCGATGCGGGCAAGGGTATGGACGACGCGCGCCCTGCCGGTCCCGCCGCCGGCGCGCCAGAGGAAATCCAGCATCGGATATTGCGGGAATTTCGGCGCACCCCGCATGCCGCCGTTCTCGGGATCGAAGGCGTCGACCAGCCGCGCCGCCGCGGGGGCGGCCGGAGGCATCGAGCCGGCCGGGGTCGCATGGGCGATCGCGGTGGCGATCGCCTCGACGTTCTGCTCGACCTTGCCGGGCTCGTTGGCCCAGGTGTCGGCGATGGCGTTGAGGACCTGGGGGAAGGAGGGCTGGCCGTAGCGCGGGGTCGCCGGGAAATAGGTGCCGCCCCAGAAGGGGGCGCGGTCGGGGGTCAGGAACATGGTCATCGGCCAGCCGCCCTGCTGGCCGAGGCGGTGCAACGCACTCATATAGTACTGGTCGACGTCGGGGCGTTCCTCGCGATCGACCTTGATATTGACGAAGCGTTGGTTCATCAACGCGGCGATCTCAGGGTCCTCGAATGACTCGTGGGCCATCACGTGGCACCAGTGGCAGGCAGCGTAGCCGACCGAGAGAAGCACCGGCCTGCCGCTCGATTGCGCCTCGGCGAAGGCCTCGTCGCCCCATTCCCACCAGTGCACCGGATTGTCGCGGTGCTGCCGGAGATAGGGACTGCGGGCAGAGGAAAGTCTGTTATGGGCGGACACGGTCATATCCCAAGGGTGGAGGCGCCGGCGGCGAAGGCAAGTCCGCGCGGCGGGGAATCGAATGCGACCATCGTCGCCCGCGCCACCGCGCCGGGCAAGGCGGGCGTTGCCGTGCTGCGCGCCAGCGGTCCGGCGGCCTTTGCGCTCGCCTCTGCGCTGACACGCTTGCCGCTGCCGGTGCCTCGGCAGGCGGCGATGCGGCGTTTCCTCGATCCCGTATCGGGCGAGACGATCGACGAGGGACTGCTGCTGCTGTTTCCCGGGCCCAGCTCCTATACCGGCGAGGACATCGCCGAGTTCCAGGTGCATGGCGGCACGGCGGTGGCGGCGGCGCTGCTCGCGGCGATGCAGCGCATCGGGGATGTGCGGCTCGCGGAGCCCGGCGAGTTCACCCGCCGCGCCTTCTCCAACGGACGGCAGGGACTGACGGAGATCGAGGGGCTGGCGGCGTTGATCGATTCGGAGACGGAATCACAGCGCAGACTGGCGCGCGCGGTGGCCGACGGAAAGCTGGAGAGATCGTTCGCGGCGCTGCGCGCCGGCATTCTCGACATCCGCGCGACGCTCGAGAGCGAGATCGATTTCAGCGACGAGGGCGACGTGCCGGAGGCTGACGGCGCGGCGATATGCACGGCGATCGCGAGGCTCCGCGACCTGGCGCTGGACATGGCCGGCACGGAAGGTCGCGGCCGGATGATCGCGGAGGGCTACAGGGTGGTGCTCGCGGGGCCGCCCAATGTCGGGAAGTCCAGCCTGCTCAACGCGCTGGCCGGGCGCGACGTCGCCATCGTTTCCGAGATTCCGGGAACGACCCGCGACCGCATCGAGGCACGGCTTGATCTCGGCGGCTATCTTGTCGTCGTCACCGATACGGCGGGATTGCGCGATACCGACGATCCGGTGGAGCGTGAAGGCGTCAGGCGCAGCGTCGAATCGGTCGAGGAGGCTGATCTGGTGCTGCGGGTGTTCGACGAGCCTCATGCGGCCGCGCGTTGGGACGCGGGGGAGCGGGAACTCGTGGTGCTAAACAAGGGCGACTTGTTTGGAATGGTTGATTCGAAAGCGGAACAGTTTGTGGTCAGCGCGAAGACGGGCGCCGGACTTGACGCTCTTCTCGCTGAGATAACGCGACGGCTGGACAGCAATGGCGAGGATTTCGATTCGATTCCGGTACAAGTCCGGCACGCCGCGATTTTGCGCGAAGTCGCCGCAACGCTCACCGAAGCCCGCGACCACGGCGAGAGGGCGGAATGGGAATTCTGCTCTGACAGATTGAGGGCCGCAGGCGATCAAGCCGGGTCGCTGATCGGACTGATCGGCGTTGAGGACGTGCTGAGTGCTGTCTTCTCGCGCTTCTGCATCGGCAAGTAGGCGCGGGCGTGATAGGGATGTTTCACGTGAAACATTGCGGGCGAAGGAGCGGACAGTGGCGATGATGCGCTACGACGTCATCGTTATCGGCGGCGGCCATGCGGGCTGCGAGGCCGCGGCCGGCGCCGCGCGTCTCGGCGCGCGGACCGCGCTGGTGACGCTCGATCCGGCGCAGATCGGCACGATGAGCTGCAATCCGGCGATTGGCGGTCTCGGCAAGGGCCATCTGGTGCGCGAGGTCGACGCGCTGGACGGGCTGATGGGCCGCGTCGCCGACGCCGCCGGCATTCAGTTCCGCGTGCTGAACCGCCGCAAGGGACCGGCGGTGCAGGGGCCACGCGCCCAGGCCGATCGCGGATTGTACCGCGCGGCGATGCAGGCGGAGATCGCAGCCGCGAATAATCTCGAGGTCGTTGCGGGAGAGGCCGCGGATCTGATTGTCGAGAACGGCAT
Organism: Flavobacteriaceae bacterium; assembly: GCA_050186955.1. GTDB lineage: Bacteria > Pseudomonadota > Alphaproteobacteria > Rhizobiales > Tepidamorphaceae > JACKJP01. Next base: position 3,591 of record JBFWXZ010000139.1, on the reverse strand, counting down.
CTGCGCCGGCGTCTTGCTCGATGACGGGCGGGCTGTTTGCGCCGTCGCCGTGGTCGTGACCACGGGCACCTTCCTGCGCGGGATCATCCATATCGGCGATGACCGGCGCGCCGCCGGGCGTTGGGGCGAGCGGCCGGCGAACGCGCTCGGCCGGCGACTTGAGGCCGCGGGCTTCGCCATGGGCCGGCTGAAGACCGGCACGCCGCCGCGCCTCGACGGGCGGACGATCGGCTGGGACATGCTGGAACGACAGGAGGGTGACGACGAGCCGCGGCCCTTCTCTTTCCTGACCAAGCGGATCGCAACGCCGCAGATCGCCTGCCACATCACGCGGACGACGCCCGAGACCCACGCGATCATCGAGGCGAACATCCATCGCGCACCGCTCTTCACCGGCGCCATCGAGGCCATCGGCCCGCGCTACTGCCCCTCGATCGAGGACAAGGTGGTGCGCTTCGCCGATCGCGGCTCGCACCAGATCTTCCTGGAGCCCGAAGGTCTCGACGACGACACGGTCTATCCGAACGGCATCTCGACATCGCTGCCGGCGGATGTGCAGGAGGCGATGGTCAGGAGCATTCCGGGGCTCGAGAACGCCGCGATCCTGCGCCACGGCTATGCCATCGAGTACGATTTCATCGATCCCCGCGAGCTGCTGCCGTCGCTGGAATCGAAACGGATGCCGGGGCTTTTCCTCGCCGGGCAGATCAACGGCACTACCGGCTACGAGGAGGCCGCCGGGCAGGGCCTCGTCGCCGGGCTGAACGCGGCGCTGAAGGCGGGCGGTTCCGATCCGTGCCATTTCCCGCGCAGCGAGAGCTATCTCGGGGTGATGATCGACGATCTAGTGACGCAGGGCGTGCGAGAGCCCTATCGGATGTTTACCTCGCGGGCCGAATACCGCCTGCATCTGCGCGCAGACAACGCCGACCAGCGGCTGACAGAGAAGGGGGTTGCGCTCGGTTGCGTCGGCAAAGCGCGCGCGACGGCGTTCGCGGAAAAGAAGAGTGCGCTGGATGCGGCGCGCGCCTTGCTCGAGGAATCGCGGATCACGCCCGATGCGGCCGCCGCGAAGGGCGTCGCACTTAATCGCGACGGGCAGCATCGCTCGGCATGGCAGCTTCTCGCCTATCCCGATTTCGGTCCCGACACGGTTCTGGCGCTTTTTCCGGGCGTTGCCGGCATCGCGCCGGAGATCGCCGCGCAATCGGCCATCGACGCCAAATACGCCGTCTATCTGGAGCGGCAGCAGGCTGACATCGAAAGATTGCTACGCGACGAGCAGCTCACGATCCCGGCTGATTTCGACTATGCGGGCGTGCCCGGCCTGTCGGCGGAGCTGCAGGGCAAGCTGTCGCGGATCCGCCCGGCATCCGTCGGCCAGGCGGGCCGCATCAACGGCATGACGCCGGCGGCGCTGCTCCTCATCGCGACGCTGGCCGGCCGCAAAGATGCCCGCAAGCGCGCCTGAGGCCGACCGCGCCAGGGCGCTGGCGCTGATCCGCGGCCTCGCCGATGTTTCACGTGAAACGGAGGCGAAGCTGGACCGGCTTGCCGCCCTGGTCGGGCAGTGGCAGCGGGTGCAGAACCTCGTCGCGCCCTCGACCCTGCCGCATCTGTGGACACGTCATATCGCCGACAGCGCGCAGCTTCACCCGCTCCTCGACGCCGCGTCGCCGGTTGTCGACCTGGGCAGCGGCGCGGGCTTTCCCGGCCTCGTTCTGGCCATCCTCGGCGACGGCCGTCGCCGCGTGACGCTGATCGAGGCGAACGGCCGAAAGGCCGCTTTCCTGCGCGAGGCGGCACGGCAATTGAACCTTGCCGCCGATGTGCGCAACATGCGCATCGAAGCGGCGGATGCGACGGCTATTCCCGCCCGCTACGTCACCGCCCGGGCGCTCGCCGCGCTGCCGGAACTCGTCGCCCTGGCCGCGCCATGGCTCGAGAAAGGCGCCACGGCGCTCTTTTTGAAGGGACAAGATGTTGATGAAGAGCTGCAAGCGCTATCCACATCTTGGGATTTCGGCTATGAAAAAGTCCCAAGCGTCACCGACCCGGCGGGGTCCGTCGTCGCACTGTCCGACCTAACAAGGAAAGCGTTGAGAGGAAGCCGGCGGCCATGAACGTCCAGCAGCGTCCACCCCGAATCATCGTCGTCGCCAACCAGAAGGGCGGCGTCGGCAAGACGACGACGACGATCAATCTCGGCACGGCGCTCGCCGCCGTCGGCGAGAACGTGCTGATCGTTGATCTCGACCCGCAGGGAAACGCCAGCACCGGCCTCGGCATCGACCGCAAGAACCGCTCGGTGTCGACCTATGACGTGCTGTTGGGCGAACGGCCGGTCGAGGCGGCGGTCGTGCCGACCGCGGTGCCCAACCTCTCCATCGTTCCCTCGACCCTCGATTTGCTCGGCATCGAGCAGACGATGTCGCAGTCGCGCGACCGGGCCTATCGCCTGCGCAACGCGCTGCGGGTGATGGCGGAACGGGCCGCCGAATCGATTCGGGAGCGTTCCTATTCCTACATCCTGCTCGACTGCCCGCCCTCGCTGAACCTGCTGACGCTCAACGCGATGGCGGCGGCGGATTCGGTGCTGGTGCCGCTGCAATGCGAGTTCTTCGCGCTCGAGGGGCTGAGCCAGCTCCTGGAGACGGTCGAGCATGTCCGCGAGACGCTGAACCCGAAGCTGTCGATCCACGGCATCGTGCTGACCATGTTCGACCGTCGCAACAATCTCTCGGGGCAGGTCGTCGACGACGTTCGCAAGTTCATGGGCGACCGCGTCTACGAGACCATCATCCCGCGCAATGTCCGCGTCTCCGAGGCGCCGTCCTTCGGCAAGCCGGCGCTGCTCTACGATTTCCACTGCGCCGGCAGCCAGGCCTATCTGCGGCTGGCCAAGGAGATCATCAGCCGCGAGCGCGTGCTGACGGCGGCTTAGGCGGCCGATCCGATTCACTGGCGAAACGAAACTGGAAACGATTATGTCTGAAGAGCGCGCTTCCCGCCTGGGCCGTGGCCTCGCGGCCCTGATCGGGGATACCGACAGCGACGCCCGGGCCATCGAGCGCGCCCGCACCCAGCGGCGCATTCCGATCGAGTTCCTGCAGCCGAACGCGCGCAATCCGCGCCGCCGCTTCGACGCCGAGGCACTCGAGGATCTTTCACGCTCGATCGCCGAGAAGGGCATCGTGCAGCCGATCCTGGCGCGGCCGGTCGCCGGCGCCGCGAACCGCTTCGAGATCATCGCCGGCGAGCGCCGGTGGCGGGCGGCGCAGAAGGCCGGGCTGCACGAGGTGCCGGTCTTCGTGCACGAGGCCGACGATCGCGAGGCGCTGGAACTCGCGATCATCGAGAATGTGCAGCGGGCCGATCTCAACCCGCTCGAGGAGGCTGCCGGCTACGAGCAGCTCATGAACGAGTTCAAATACACGCAGCAGCAGCTCGCCGATGCCATCGGCAAGAGCCGCAGCCACATCGCCAACACGCTGCGGCTGATGAAGATGCCGGAAGCGGTGAAGGCGATGCTCGCCGACGGTCGGCTGTCGGCCGGCCACGCCCGCGCCATCGCCACCCAGGACGATCCCG
>JBFWXZ010000138.1:0-8754 GCA_050186955.1 Flavobacteriaceae bacterium | reverse complement strand
GCCTCGTTGGCCTCGCCATAGACCGGTTCGCGGCCGATTTCCAGCATCACCGGCACCGCCAGCGGCGACACCCGCTCCAGCGGCTCGTGCACGATATGGCCGTCGATGCGCTTGAGGAAGTCGCCGAGCCGGGCGATGTCGAGCATCCCCGTCGCGGCGTCGGCATAGGTCGCCTCCAGCAGGATGTGGCCAGGCTCGTGCTGGCGCAGCACGTCATAGATGAGATCGGAGGATACCGTCATCTGCCGCCCCGTCTTTTCCTGGCCCAGATGGCGCCGCTCGATCAGCCCGGAGATGATCGCGACGTTCCTGAATGTTCGCTTCATCAGGTTCGATTCGGCAAGCCAGTCCTCCAGATCGTCGCCCAGCATGTCGCGGTCGAACAGCGCGGCGAGGTCGAGCCGCCCGTTGCCGATCAACCCGCCATAGTCGGCGATGCCCCAGATCGCCAGCGAATATTCAGTGGCGACGAAGCCCATCGGCCGTCCGCCCATCCGCTCCAGCCGCCGCGTCGCCAGCATGCCGAGCGACTGGTGGCAGAGCCGCCCCTCGAAAGGATAGCAGACGAGGAAGAAGCGGTTGCCGTGCGGAAAGGTCTCGACCAGCAGGTCGCTCCGCCCCGGTAGCCGCGAGCGCAGGCGCTGGATCTCCAGCCATTCGCGCACCTGCCCCGGCAGGCGGTGCCAGCTCGCCGGGTCGGCGAGCATCGCCCTGACGCGCGCCGCGAGATAGGTCGACAGCGGGAACTTGCCGCCCTCGTAGGAGGGGATCTTCGGGTCGTCGGTGACCGCCCGCGAGACCAGCGCCGCGCTTTCCTGCAGGCCCTCGAAGCGCAGCACCTCGCCGGCGAAGACGAAGGTGTCGCCCGGCGCCAGCTGCTCGATGAACCATTCCTCGATCTCGCCGAGCACCCGCCCGCCCATCGAGGCGCGCCGGCCCTGCCGCACCATCCGCACCTTGAGCATCGGCGCCTCGACGATGGTGCCGACATTCAGCCGGTATTGCTGCGCGACCTTCGGGTTGGCGATGCGCCAGAGCCCTTCCGGCGTGCGGCGGATGCGGGCGTAGCGCTCGTAGTTCTTCAGCGCGTAGCCGCCGGTGGCGACGAACTCGACGACGCGGCCGAAGCGCTCCCTGTCGAGCCCGCGATAGGGCCATGCACTCGCCGTCTCGCGATAGAGCGCGTCCTCGTCGAAGGGCCCGCCGCAGGCGACGCCGAGAATGTGCTGCGCCAGCACGTCGAGGCCGCCGGTGCGGGGAAGCTGCGAATCCTGGGCGTTCTCCGCCAGCGCCTCGACGGCCGCCTCGCACTCCATGACCTCGAAGCGGTTGGCCGGCACCAGCACCGCGCGCGAGGGCTCGTCGAGTCGGTGGTTGGCTCGCCCGATGCGCTGGGCGAGCCGGCTCGCGCCCTTCGGCGCGCCGATATTGACGACGAGGTCGACGTCTCCCCAGTCGATGCCGAGGTCGAGCGTCGCGGTGCAGACGACGGCGCGCAGCGTGCCCGCCGCCATCGCCGCCTCGACGCGGCGGCGCTGCGCCACGTCGAGCGAGCCGTGATGCAGGGCGATGGCGAGCCCGTCGTCATTGATGCGCCACAGCTCCTGGAAGACGATCTCCGCCTGCGAGCGGGTGTTGACGAAGATGAGCGCCAGCTTGCTGCCGCCGATCATCCGGTAGATGTCGCCGAAGGCGTAGCGGGCGCTGTGGCCCGACCACGGCACCCGCTCCTCTGATGCGAGGATCGACACGTCCGCCGTCGCCCCCGCCGGCGCGGTGACGATGTCGGCGGCGTTCTCCGCGCCGCCCGTCTGCGCCACCAGCCATTCGGCGAGTGCCCGCGGCTCGGCGACGGTCGCCGACAGCCCGATGGTCCGCAGCGCCGGCGAGAAGTGCCTGAGCCGCGCGAGGCCGAGCGCCAGCAGGTCGCCGCGCTTGGAGGTGACGAGGGCGTGTAGCTCGTCGAGGATCACCGTCTTCAGCCCGCCGAACAGCACCGGCGCCTCGCGCGAGGCGATGAGCAGGGCGATCTGCTCCGGCGTCGTCACCAGGATGTCGGGCGGCAGCCGCTTTTGCCGCTGGCGGCGCGACAGCGGGGTGTCGCCGGTGCGCGTCTCGATCCTGATGCCGAGCCCCGTCTCCTCCACGGGCGCGGAGAGGTTGCGGGCGATGTCGACGGCCAGCGCCTTGAGCGGCGAGATGTAGAGCGTGTGGACGCTGCGCCTGCCGGGCTCGGGATTGGCCGCGAGGTCGATCAGGCTCGGCAGGAAGCCGGCGAGCGTCTTGCCGGCGCCGGTCGGCGCGATCAGCAGCGCCGATTTCCCCGCCGCCGCCTTGTCGATCAACGCCTGCTGATGCGCCCGGATGGACCAGCCGCGGGCTGCGAACCAGCCCGCGAAGGGTTCCGGCAGGTCTGGCGGCGTCGCGCTTTCCTCCATGGAGGCCAGAGGTATCGCGCTCCCCGTGCGCCGCCAAGCGCTTTGCCTTCAGCATGCGAACGTCCCATCTATGGCACTGTCTGGAGATCCGATGCGCCCGAGCGAACTGCTTACGCCGACATCCGAAGGGCTCTTCTGCCCGCCCGGCGGCTTCCACGTGGACCCGGTGCGGCCGGTGCCGCGCGCCCTCGTCACCCACGGCCATGCCGATCACGCCCGCGCCGGCCATGGCGCCGTCATGGCGACGCGCGAGACCCTCGACATCATGGCGCTGCGCTATGGCGCGGGTTTCGCCGGCGCGACGCAGGAGGCGCGGCTGGGGGAAGCCATCGAGATCGACGGCATCCGCGTCTCCTTCCACCCGGCGGGGCATGTCCTCGGCTCCGCCCAGATCGCGGTCGAGAAGGACGGTTGCCGCATCGTCGTCTCCGGCGACTACAAGCGCGAGCGCGATCCGACCTGCGCGCCCTTCGAGCCGGTTCCCTGCGACGTCTTCATCACCGAGGCGACCTTCGCGCTGCCGGTCTTCCGCCATCCGCCGGCGGGCGAGGAGATCGACAGGCTGCTGCAGTCGCTCGAGACGTTCCCCGAGCGCACCCATCTCGTCGGCGCCTATTCGCTCGGCAAGGCGCAGCGCGTCATCGCGCTGCTGCGCGAGGCCGGCCACGACAGGCCGATCCACGTCCATGGCGCGCTGGAGAAGCTCAACGCCTACTATATGTCCCGCGGCATCGATCTCGGCGAGTTGCGCGGCGCCACCGGCGCGCCGCGCGAGGATCTTGCCGGCGGCATCGTCGTCGCCCCGCCCTCGGTCTTCGGCGACCGCTGGTCGCGGCGGCTGCCCGATCCGCTCTTCGCCTTCGCCTCGGGGTGGATGCGCATTCGCCAGCGGGCCCGCCAGCGCGGCGTCGAACTACCGCTGATCGTCTCCGACCATGTCGACTGGGACGATCTGACGGCGACCATCCGCGAGATCGCGCCGCGCGAGGTCTGGGTCACCCATGGCCGCGAGGAGGCGCTGATCCGCTGGTGCGAGCTCGAGGGCATTTCCGCCCGCCCGCTGGCGCTCGCCGGATATGAAGACGAGGCGGAATGAGCGCGCCGGGAAGCCTCAAGGCCTTCGCCGAGTTGCTCGACCGGCTGGTGCTGACCCCGCAGCGCAACGGCAAGATCGCGCTGCTCTGCCGTTATTTCCGGGTGACCCCCGATCCGGATCGCGGCATCGCGCTCGCGGTGCTCACCGGCTCGCTCGATCTGAAGGCGGTAAAGCCGGCGCTTTTCCGCACGCTCGTCGAAGAACGTATCGATTCGATACTTTTCCGCTATTCCTACGACTATGTCGGCGATCTCGCGGAAACCGTGGCGCTGATCTGGCCGGGGGAACCGGAAAAGCCAGAGCAGGCGCAAGCGCAAACGCGGACCCAGGCGCCGGGCCTCGCCGAAACCGTGCGGCGTCTTTCGGGCCTGTCGCGCGCCGAGGCGCCCGCCGCCGTCGCTAGCCTGCTCGACGCGCTCGACCCGTCCTCGCGCTGGGCCTTCATCAAGCTCGCCACAGGCGGCCTGCGCATCGGCGTCTCCGCGCGGCTCGCAAAGCAGGCGCTGGCGCAATATGGCGGCCGCGAGGTGGCCGGGATCGAGGAGATCTGGCACGGGCTCGAAATGCCCTATGAGGCGTTGTTCGCGTGGCTCGAGGGACAGGGCGACCAGCCGCGCTCGGCGGCGATGGCGCCGTTCCGGCCGGTCATGCTCTCGCACGCGCTGGAGGAGGCGGATCGCGGTGCCATCGATCTCGCCGACTACCAGGTCGAATGGAAATGGGACGGCATCCGCGTCCAGGCGGTGGGCGAGGGCGGCGTGGCCCGGCTCTACACCCGGACCGGCGACGACATCTCCGCGACCTTTCCCGACATCGTCGAGGCCATCGCCTTCGACGGCGCGATCGACGGGGAATTGCTGGTCCGCGATCCGAAGACCGGCAAAACGGGGAGTTTCGGCGACCTGCAGCAAAGGCTCAACCGCAAGACCGTCAGCAAAAATATGCTGGCAAAATACCCGGCATTCATAATGGCTTACGACCTGCTGATCGACGGCGGGGAAGACCTGCGGGAACTACCCCTTTCGGATCGTCAGTATCGACTCGAAACCATTATCGCCGAACTCGGCTCCGATCGGTTCGGATTGTCGGAGCTCGTCGCCGCCGCCGACCTCGATTCTCTCGATGCCCTGCGCCGCGATCCGCCCGATCCGGCGGTCGAGGGCGTCATGCTGAAGCGTCTCGATGCGCCCTATATCGCCGGCCGGCCGAAGGGCCGGTGGTGGAAGTGGAAGCGCGACCCCTTCAATGTCGACGCGGTGCTGATGTACGCCCAGCGCGGCCACGGCAAGCGCTCGAGCTTCTATTCCGACTTCACCTTCGGCGTCTGGAAGGACGGCGAGCTGGTTCCCGTCGGCAAGGCCTATTTCGGCTTCACCGACGCCGAGCTAAAGGAACTCGACCGTTTCGTGCGCGCCAACACGGTCGAGCGTTTCGGCCCCGTCCGTTCGGTGCGCGCCGAGCCCGGCCACGGCCTCGTGCTGGAGATCGCCTTCGAGGGGCTCAACCGTTCGGCGCGTCACCGCTCCGGCGTCGCCATGCGCTTTCCCCGCATCTCCCGCATCCGCTGGGACAAGGCGCCCGCCGACGCCGACGCCATCGAGGTGCTGGAAGCCCTGCTGCCGGCGAGGGTTGCCGCATCCGCGCCCAGTGATTAGCTGTTAGCGGCTGATTTCTCAGGCGGAGCGACCGTGATGGCGAACGACACTCTCGAAAAGGTTCTGGGCGGCAGCCCCGGCGCGGTGGCGCTCCGGCTCGTCGTGCTGTCGATCATCGTCGGCGTCGTCCTGTCGGCGCTCGGCCTCGACCCGCGCGACATCATCGATTCGCTGGTCCGCCTCGCCCACCGCGTCTACGACATGGGCTTCGAGGCGGTGGAGTGGGTTTTCCGCTACTTCCTGCTCGGCGCCGCCATCGTCGTCCCGGTCTGGCTGGTGCTGCGCGCGCTGAAGCTGCTGCCGGGGTCCCGCTCCGGCCCGCCCGCCGATCCTCGCTGAGATTACACGAAGCCCGCAGCCACGCGGTGCAGCGTCGCGTGGCGGTCCGCAAGCGCCTCGATGTCGTCGCTGTAGCCGCCGCCGATCACGCAGGCGACCGGCAGGCTGTTCCCCCGCGCCCAGCCGATGACGCGCTTGTCGCGCTCGGCCAGCCCGCGATCGGAAAGCGCCAGCCGTCCCAGCCGGTCGTCGCGGTGCGGGTCGACGCCGGCATTGTAGAACACGATGTCCGGCCAGCCGGGGTCCAGCGCGCCGAGCACGTCGATGAGCGCCGCCAGATAGGGCGCGTCGCCGGTGCCGTCGGCGAAGCCGACATCGACGGTGCCCGCGACCTTGCGCACCGGATAGTTGCGCTCGCCATGCAGCGAGACCGTCCTGACCGTCGCGTCGCCGGCGAAGATCGCCGCCGTCCCGTCGCCCTGGTGCACGTCGAGATCGACGACCAGCGCGTTGCCGATCTCGCCGGCGGCCTGCAGCACCCGGATCGCCACCGCCACGTCGTTGAAGACGCAGAAGCCCGCCCCGTGGGCGGCGCGCGCGTGATGGCTGCCGCCGGCGGTGTTGCAGGCGATGCCCTCCGCCAGCGCCAGCCGCGCCGCCAGCACCGTCCCGCCGACGGCGGCGCGGGCGCGCCTGGCGACCTCCGCGCTCACCGGCAGCCCGATGATCCGCGAGATGTCGGCCGGCACGCGCGCCGAGAACACCCGGTCGACATAGTCGGCGCCATGCACCAGCCCGAGCCATGCGGCGGGCGCCAGCGCCGGCGCGACGAAGCCCCGCTCGCCATAGAGTCGCTCGGCGGCGATGCGGCGGGCGAGCGCTGAGAATTTGGGCATGGGAAAGCGATGGCCGGGCGGCAGCGGCGCGCTGAAGGCGTCGTGATGGATGATCGCGAGCATCGTCCGGCAAAACTGGGCCGTGCAGCCCTGCCATGCAAGCCGCCGGCTGGATTCGCCGCGGAAGCGCCAGTATCAGGAGAGGCATTCCGGCAGGAAGCACGAGCTTGAGCGAACTCGCCGCCACAGCAGGGCGCGCCAGCCGCCCCTTCGAGGTGACGAACCGCATGGTGCTCGCCATCGCGGTGCCGATGACGCTCGCCTATCTGACGACGCCTTTTGTCGGCATCGTCGACACCGCGGTGATCGGCCAGCTCGGCGACGCCGGCCTGATCGGCGCCGTCGCCGTCGGCGCGATCCTCTTCGACCTCATCTTCACCACCTGCAACTTCCTGCGCTCGGGCACCACGGGCCTGGCGGCGCAGGCGGTCGGCGCCGGCGACCGCGAGGCGGAACGCGCGATCCTCTATCGCGCCTGCCTGCTGGCGCTCGCCATCGGCTTCGTGGCCATCGCCCTGCAGGCGCCGCTGGTCTGGTTCTTCGTCCGCCTGATGGGGCCGAGCGAGACCGTCGCCGCGGGCACCGAGATCTACCTGTCGGCGCGCATGCTGTCCGCGCCCTTCGCGCTCGCCAACTACGCGATCCTCGGCTGGTTCCTGGGGCTCGGGCGCGCCGGTCTCGGCCTCCTGCTGCAGGCGGGGCTCGCGCTGATCAACATCGCGCTCAGCCTGTGGTTCGTCCTCGGCCTCGGTCTCGGCATCGCCGGCGCCGCCTGGGCGACGGTCGCCGCCGAGGCGATTATCGCCGTGGTCGGCGGGCTGCTCGCCATGCGCGAGCTGCGCGGACGCTGGCGGATCGATCGCCGGACGCTGTTCGAGATGGAGGCGATCCGCCTGATGATGGGCATGAATCGCGACATCATGATCCGCTCCTTCGTGCTCATCGGCACCTTCGCAGCCTTCACGTCCATCGGCGCGCGCAGCGGCGACCTGGTGCTGGCGGCCAATGCCGTGCTGATGAACTTCTTCCTTTTCGCCGGCTATTTCCTCGACGGCTTCGCCATCGCCGCCGAGCAGATCGGCGGCCGCGCCATCGGCGCGCGCTGGCGTCCCGCCTTCGACCGCGCGGTGCGGCTGACCTTCCTGTGGGGCTTCGCGCTGGCCTTCCTTCTCTCCGCCGTCATGCTGGTCTTCGGCGAGCGCTTCGTCGCCCTGATGACCACCGCCGAGGACGTCCGCGCGACCGCGCATGTCTACATGCTCTGGGCCGTCGCCACCCCGCTTGCCGGCGTCGCCGCCTTCCAGTTCGACGGCATCTATATCGGCGCGACGTGGTCGCGCGAGATGCGCAACACCATGCTGGCGAGCGCCGCGGTCTTCATCCTCGTGCTGTGGACGGCCGGCGGCCTGTGGGGCAATCACGGGCTCTGGATGGCGCTCAACGCCTTCCTGCTGATGCGCGGCGTCGGCATGATGGTCATGCTGCCGCGCAAGCGGGCGGAAACCTTCGGTGGCTGAGCCGGAAAGCCGCGAGGCGCGCCGGGCGGTCCTCGCCAATCTGGCGACCGTCGCCGCGGGGGCGGCGGGCGGTTTCGCCGCCTGGCTCGCCGGCCTGCCGCTTCCGTGGATGACAGGCCCGCTCGCCACCGTCGCGGTGCTCGCCGTCGCCGGGCAGGATGTCCGGGTGTCGCGGCGGCTGACGCCTTTCGTCTTCATGCTGCTGGGCATTTCGGCGGGCGCCGGCGTGAGCCCGGAATCGCTCGCCGCCATCGGCCGCTGGCCGGCCTCGATCCTCGTGCTGGCACTCGCCGTGCCGGCGGTGACGGCGGCGGGATACGTGCTGCTGAGGCGTCTCGGCTGGGATCGCGATTCGGCGCTGCTCGCCTCGTTTCCCGGGGCGTTGTCGATGATCGTCGCCATGGCGATGGACCGCGGCGCCGACGTGACGCGGATCACCATCGTGCAGACGATCCGCGTCGTCATCCTCGTGCTCGTGCTGCCGCTCGCCATCGCCGGCGGGGTGCCGGTCCCCGCGACCGAGGCCGCGCCGCCCGCGACCCTCGCCCTGCTGGTCTGCGTCGCCGGCTTCGCCGGCTTCCTCGCCCAGCGCGCCGGGATGCCGGGCGGCTACGTCATCGGCGCGATGATGGCGAGTTCGCTCCTCCACGGGACCGGGCTGCTGACGGCGCGCCTGCCGGACGTCGTCACGGCGGCCTCGCTGGTCGTGCTTGGCTGCATGGTCGGCGCCCGCTTCGCCGGCACGCCGCGCGGTCTCGTCTTCCGCAGCCTGCTGGTCGGCATCGCGATGTTCCTGCTGACCGGGCTGCTGTCGGCGCTCGCCGCGCTCGCAGCGTCGGGGGCGTCCGGCCAGCCGCTCGGACAGACGCTGCT
>JBFWXZ010000137.1:0-8767 GCA_050186955.1 Flavobacteriaceae bacterium | reverse complement strand
CGGCCGCTCCTCGGTGAACTTGAACACGATGATCGCCTTGACCGACTTGAAGCCGTATTTCCACGGCACGGCGAGCCGCAGCGGCGAGCCCATCTGCTTGGGCAGCGGCTTGCCGTAGGCGCCGGTGGCGATGAAGGCGAGGTCGTTGGTCGCCTCGGCGATGGTCAGTCCCTCGCGATAGGGCCAGGGATACCATGTCGCGCTCTGGCCGCTCGCCACCTTCGGGTTCTCGAAGGTGATCATCTCGAGATATTTCGCGCTGCCCAGCGGCTTCGCGTGCTCGACCAGCGCCCGCAGCGGGAACCCCGACCACGGAATCGCCATCGACCACGCCTCGACGCAGCGGTGCCGGTACAGGCGCTCCTCCAGCGGCATCGCCTTGAGCAGGTCGTCGATGCCGATCTTGAACGGCTTCTCGACCAGCCCCTCGATGCTGATCTCCCACGGCCGGATGGGCAAAGCCTGCGCCGACGCGGCGATCGATTTCGACGAACCGAACTCGTAGTAGTTGTTGAAATTGTAGTTGTATTCTGCCGGCGTCACGTCGCGGTCGAGCTTGAAGGCGTCGTTGCGCGGGACGGGGTAGAGCGCCGTCGACGGATCGTCCTCCGGCGGCCCGTAGACCTTCGAGCTTCCGAACCCGAACAGCGCCGCGGCCGGCCTCGGCATCGCCACCGATGCGCCGGCGGCGAGCCCGAGGCCGAGCGCCGTGCGGCGGTTCAGGAAGACGCCTTCGGGCGTCGCCAGCCTTTCGGGAATGCGCCAGGACGGCCTGGAGACGGAAATGCGGTTCTTCGGCATGGCGGGTTCTCTCACGCGGGATGGAAAAGGCGGTCGCGCCGAGCCTGCGGCGCAACCGCCTTCAAACACAAATCACGCCTGCGCGAGCAGGCGCGGCGATGATCTTACGCCGCCTGCGCGCCCTGCGCCTCGATCGCCTGCTCGGCAAGACGGCCGGAGAGCTCCGCCAGATGGTCGAAGCGGGTCTCGAAGGTGCCCACGCCCGCCGTCGCCGAGCGCAGCTCGACGATCAGGTCGGCCAGCTCGGATTCCGGGATCTGCGCCTTCACCACGTCCCAGCCGCTCCAGCCCGGCCGCCCGTCGAAGCCGAGAATCTGCCCGCGCCGCGACGAGACGATGCCGTTGACCTTGGCGGTGGCCTCGCTCGGCACCCGTATCTCGACATGCATCACCGGCTCCAGCAGCACCGGCTGGCACGCCGGCAGCCCCTCCTTCATGGCGAGCTGGGCCGCCATCCGGAACGCCATGTCGTTGCTGTCGACGGTATGGTAGCTGCCGTCGGTCAGCGTCACCGCGACATCGACCACCGGGAAACCGAGCACGCCCTTCTTGAGGAATTCCCGGATGCCGTGCTCGACGGCGGAGAAATACTGCTTCGGCACCACGCCGCCGGAGATACGCTCGTCGAACTGGAACCCCGAGCCGCGCGGCAGCGGCTTGATCTCGAGCACCACGTCGCCGTACTGGCCGTGGCCGCCCGACTGCTTCTTGTGGCGGCCGCGCTGCGTCGTCGGCTTGCGGATCGTCTCGCGGTAGCCGATGCGCTGCTTTCCGGTCTCGACCGTGATGCCGTATTTGCCGGTCAGCCGCGCCAGCGCGACGCGCAGATGCATCTCGCCCTGCCCGGCGAGCATCATCTCGCCGCCGTCCTGGTCCTGGATCAGCGCCAGCGAGAGGTCCTCGTCGATGATCCTGGCGATCGAGGCGGTCAGCTTCACCTCGTCCTTGCGCTCGCTCGCCGAGATGACCTTGGCGAAGACCGGTTGCGGCGCGTCCACCGAGACGAGGTTGGCGCCGCCCTTGGCGTCGCGCAGCGTATCGCCCGTCTTCGCCGATTCCAGTCGGCCGAGCCCGACGAGATCGCCCGCCCTGCCGCCGTCGACCTTCTGCGCCTCCTGCCCCTTGAGCGAGAACACGCCGGCCACCCGCTCCTCCTCGCCGGCGGCGGTATGGAGCACCGTGCCGTCCTTCACCGAGCCTGTCAGCACGCGGGTGATCGACAGCTTGCCGCCATGCGGGGTGTGCAGCGTCTTGACCACCTGGCCGGTGAAGCCGTCGCCGCTGGCGCCCAGCCGCCTGGCGGTATCGGTGACCAGCGGCGCCTCGTGGCGCAGCGCCTTCATCAGCCGCAGGATGCCGTTGCCGTGCTCAGCCGAGCCGATGAACACCGGCACGATGAAGCCCTCGCGCATCTCCTTCACGAGATCGGCGAACACCGCGTCGCGCGCCGGCTCGAGGTCCTCAAGCAGCGCCTCCATCAGCGCGTCGTCGTGGTCGGCGAGCGTCTCCAGCATGGTGTAGCGCGCCTCGACCTCGCGCGCCTTGTTGTCGTCGGTGAGGTCGACGACCTCGCTCTCGGCGTGCTCGCGATAGACATGTGCGCGCTCCCGCGCGAGGTCGATGAAGCCGGTGGCGATGCCGTTCTCCCAGATCGGGATCTGCCGGAGCACCAGCGGCGTCGGCGAGGCCGGCTGCAGGATCGCCAGCGAATCCCGAACCGCGCGGTCGGCCTTGTCGATCTTGTTGAGGAAGATCATGTGCGGCACGCCGGCGTCGGCCACTTCCTTGAGGATCACCTGCAGCGCCGCGATCTTCTTCTCGTCGGGCTCGCAGACCACGATGGCCGCATCCATCGCCGGCAGCGCGAGCCGCATCTCGTGCAGGAATTCGACGGAGCCGGGACAGTCGACGAAGGTGTATCGGTCGCCCAAGAAATCGGCGCTGGCGACGTTGAGCTCGACGCTCATTCCGTGGGAGCGGGCTTCCGGCGAGGCGTCGCCGATCATGTTGGCGTCACCCGCCTTGCCCTGCCTGCTTATCGCCCCCGTGCGCGCCAGGATCGCCTCGAGCAGCGTCGTCTTTCCGCTCAGATAGGGGCCGACCAGCGCAATGGTGCGGGTGGCCCCGCCTGATCTGCCTAGGCCTTCGCTCCCGTTCGCGTTCATCTTGACCTCCCTTGACGCGTTTCTTGTCGTTCAGCTCCCGTTATTTCTCGCCGCCTCGCTTGCCGCCGCCGGCGCTGTTGTCGCCTGATCGTCTCAATTGCCGGAGCCGCTGGCAAGGGGCGTCGCCGCGGCCCTGTGCGAAGGGCCCGGAATCGAAACGCCCGCCGCGGGTTCCCCCGGGGCGGGCGCTGGAAGCCGTCGAAGGCTTGGCGTCAGTGCTGCGTCAGCCGCAGGCCGGCCAGTCCGATGGCGCCGTTGAGGCCGCGCTGCGCGCCGCCGCTGAAGGGTTGCAGCATGATCTGCCGGTCGAAGCCGCCGATCATCGCGTTGGCCGAAACGCCGAGCCCGATGGTCGCCTCGGCGCCGATGCCGCCATAGCTGCCGGCCAGCGCGCCGCGCGGCACCTTGCGGGTGGCGGCGAAGACGATCCAGCCGAACTTGCCGTGCTGCGTCGCCCCGAGGTCGAGGCCGAGCCGGCTGATGCGGCCGTCATAGCGCTCCGACCTGCCGTTGCTGCGGAAGACGCAGTCCATCTGCTTGGAGGACGCGAAGAGGACGCCGGGGCCTCCCGCGACATCGCAGGTCAGCGTGCCGAGTTTGACGCGGTCGGCGGCGCCCGCCGCCGCAACGCCCGCGACGAGAAGCGCCGCGGCCAATGCAAGCCTTTTCATAGCCATCACTCCGTGGAGGTCAGAGGAAACCCATCAGGCGGGGAGATCCCGCCTGAGGTCGTCGGTCATCAGTGACATGTTGCGGGCGCCGAGATCGCCGAGCCCGAGCGTCGCGTAGTCGACGGCGAGGAAGCCGTCGTCGCGGCGCCGCAAGGCCTCCGGCGAATGCCGCCGAACATCCTGCGCCATGACGCCCACCTGCAGCCCGCCGCCGGAGCGGTAGCGATAGGTGTAGAGCGGCAGGCCGCAAAGCGTTTCGCCGATGCGCTGGATATCCCGCTTCAACCGCCGGTCGGATACGGGTACGGGCGGCGGCCCCATCGGAGCCGGAAGGACGGCGCGCGCGGCGATGTTGGCGCGCGCGACGTCGGCGAGCCCGAGCGCGTCGTAGTCGACCCGCAGGAAGCCGTCGGCGCCGGCGGAAACGGCGTCGGGGCGCGTTTGCAGCACCTCCTGCGCCATCACGCCGATCTCCAGCCCGCCGCCGGACCTGTAGCGATAGGCGTAGAGCGCATGGCCGTCGTCGGTTCGCCCGATCCGGCGGATATCCGTCTTCAGGCGGATGTCGCTTTCCTGCGGCGGGGGCGGCGGGCCGAGCGGGACATCCCGCCATGCCCGGTCGGTCTTGCGGCGAAACGCCATCGGTCGGCTCTCCCTGGCCCCGCGTCCTATTCGATGCCGGCGGCCCTGCGGCAGGCGGCGTTCAGATGGGTGATCTCGATGAGGTCCAGCGTCCGGTAGTTCACCTTCAGCGCACCGTCCTCGCGCGTCCACACCGCTTCCGGCGACACGCCGGCGACCTCGCTGGCCAGCAGGCCGAGCTGCGCCACGCCGCTGTCCTTGAAGCGGTAGCTGTAGATCGGCGCCCCGTGCTGCGACGTGCCGATCCGGACCACGTCCACCGCGCTGTCCACATTCATGCCGTTGTTCGGCGGCGGCGGCGGTCCCATGGGCGCCGGGTCGCTCCGTGCGTCGCGGTTGCAGCGCGCCAGAGAAGCGAGGCCGAGCTTCGCGTAGTCGACGGCGAGATAGCCCCCGTCGATCAGCGTCACCGCCTCCGGCATGACCTGCTCGACGTCCTGCGCCATGACGCCGACCTGCACCCCGCCGCCGGATGCGTAGCGGAAGGAATAGAGCGGCAGCCCCTGGACGGTCTCGCCGATGACGCGGATGTCGGTCTTCAGGCGACGGTCCGATGCCTCCTCGAAGGGAGGCGGCGGCGGCCCCATGGGCACGTCGCGCATCGGTTCGAATTCACTCTTCGGCTTCATCTGGCAGCTCCCCGCAATGCGTGTCTTCGGCGGAAAAGTGTGCACTTCCGCCGCAGATTCCGCAAGCCGTAGGGGCAGCCGCTGTGAACGCGGGCCCCGCGCCTAGCGCAACCCGCCGCAGAAGCGCTGGATACGATTGCACGCCTCCTCCAGCGCCTCCGTCGCCGTCGCGTAGGAGATGCGGAAGTTCGGCCCGAGCCCGAAGGCCGAGCCCTGGACGACCGCGACGCCCTCCTCCTCCAGCAGCGCGGTGACGAAATCCTCGTCCGTCTCGATCCGCACGCCGCCCGCGCTGGTCTTGCCGATGGCGCCGGCGCAGGAGGGATAGACGTAGAACGCGCCTTCCGGCGTCGGGCAGGAAATGCCCTTGGCCTGGTTGAGCATCGACACCACGAGATCGCGGCGCTCCTTGAACACCTTGTTGTGTCGCGGAATGAAGTCCTGCGGGCCGTTCAGCGCCTCGAGCGCGGCGTATTGCGCGATCGAGCACGGGTTGGAGGTCGACTGCGACTGCAGCTTGGCCATCGCCTTGATGAGGTTGGCCGGGCCGGCGCCGTAGCCGATGCGCCAGCCGGTCATGCAATAGGCCTTGGAGACGCCGTTCATCGTCAGCGTGCGCTCGTAGAGCGCCGGCTCCACCTGGGCCAGCGTGGTGAAGCGGAAATCGTCGTAGACGAGGTGCTCGTACATGTCGTCGGTCAGCACCCAGACATTGGGATGCCGGGCCAGCACCTCGGCGAGCCCCTTGAGCTCGGCCTCGCTGTAGGCGGCGCCCGACGGGTTCGACGGCGAGTTCATGATCAGCCACTTGGTCTTCGGCGTGATCGCCTTCTCCAGCGCCTCCGGCGTGACCTTGAAGCCGGTCGCCGCGCTGGTCGCGATCTCCACCGGCGTGCCGCCGCCGAGATAGACGATGTCGGGATAGCTGACCCAGTAGGGCGCCGGGATCAGCACCTCGTCGCCGGGATTCAGCGTCGCCAGCAGCGCGTTGTAGAGCACCTGCTTGCCGCCGGTGCCGACGCTCACCTGGGCGGCGGTGTATTCGAGCCCGTTCTCGCGCCGGAACTTGGCGACGATCGCCTCCTTCAGCTCGGGGATCCCGTCGACGGCGGTATACTTGGTGCGCCCCTCGCGGATCGCCCGGATCGCCGCTTCCTTGATGTTGTCGGGCGTGTCGAAATCAGGCTCGCCGGCCCCCAGCCCGATGACGTCGCGGCCGGCGGCTTTCAGCTCGCGCGCCTTGTTCGTCACCGCGATGGTGGCGGACGGCTTCACACGGTCGAGCGAGGCGGCGAGAAATCCCATGATACGAGGCTCCTGAGGTGGTCGCGGAACGGAACGGTTTTCGCGGTCGCCGGTCTAGTCCCTTCGCCCCCGCCGCGCAAGGCGGCGCATGCGTTCGACACAGGACTTAGTTCAGGCCGACCGGCGCCACGATGAGCGCGAATCCGGCGACCGCCACCGCAAGTCGCAGCAGCGCGCCGCGCCGGCTCGTCGCCGCCCACGAGACGGCGCCCAGCCCGAGCCCGATCTTGAGCGCCGCCGCAAGCGCCAGGAACGGCTCGCTCTTGAGCGCGATCAGCGCCGGATTGGCAACGAGGCCGAGCGGCACGAGATAGAGGCCGACGCCGAGCTTCATCGCGTGCGCCGCGACCTTCAGCCACGGCGCGTCGGCCATGCCGGCGGCGATGAAGACGGTGCCGCAGACCGGCGGCGTGATGGTCGACAGCAGCGCATACCAGAAGACGAACATGTGGGCGACGAGCGGCGGCACGCCGAGCTCGTGCAGCGCCGGGCCGGCGACCGAGATGCAGATGACGTAGGCCGCCGTCGTCGGCACCTCCATGCCGAGGATCAGGCAGGCCGCCGCCGTCAGCAGCAGCGCGATCCAGAGCTGGCCGCCGGAAAGCCCGATCATCAGAGAGGTGATCTTGACCCCGAGCCCGGTCATGTTGAGCACGCCGATGACGATCCCCGCGCACAGGATGACCGAGGCGATGGTGGCGATCTGCGAGGCCGCCGACGTCACCGCCCCGACGAGCCGCCGCCCGAGCCGGCCGAGCCCGGCGAAGCCGTGGATGTCGAAGGCAAGCAGCGCCGCCGCCGTCACCGCCGCCGACGCGGCGGCGTATTCCGGCGTCACCCCGCGCGCGAACAGGAACCACAGGAGCAGCCCGAAGGGCAGCAGGAAGAACGGCAGCAGGCGGAAGAGCTCGCCGCGCGCCGGCATGTCCTCGGGCGCCACCGGCTTGAGGCCGTAGCGGCGCGCCGACAGGTCGATGCCGAACCACGCGGCGGCGAAGAACAGGATCGCCGGCAGCAGCGCCGCCCCCAGCACGTCGGTGTAGGAGAGCTGCAGCAGCTCCATCATCACGAAGGCGCCGGCGCCCATGATCGGCGGCATGATCTGCCCGCCCGAGGAGGCCACCGCCTCGACGGCGGCGGCGAATGCCGGCGGATAGCCGAGCCGCTTCATCGTCGGCAGCGTCACCGCGCCGGTCGAGGCGACATTGGCCGACGCCGAGCCCGAGATCGAGCCGAACAGCGCCGAGGCGACCACCGAGACCTTCGCCGCCCCCGCCGTCAGCCGGCCGGCCAGCGCCACCGCCAGCGACATGAAGGCACGCCCGCCCTCGCCGGCGCCGACGAAGGCGCCGAGGATGACGAAGATCGCCACCACCTCCGCCGAGATGCCGGTGAGCGGCCCCCAGATGCCGCCCTCGGTGATCACCAGCGTTCCGAGCAGGCTCTTCGCCGGCAGGCCGGGATGGCCGAGCGGGCCGGGCAGATACTGGCCGAACAGCCCGTAGGCGAGCGCCAGCAGCGCGACGCTCGGCAGCGCCGCCTTGATCTGGCGGCGCGCCATTTCGAGGACGGCGCCGAGCAGCACCGCGGCGAGCAGGAATTGCGGCCAGCCCCTGAGCGCGCCGTACTGGTCCTCCAACGGCTCGCGGAACCAGATCACCGCGAGGCAGGAGCCGACCGCGAGGACGCCGGCCACCGCCGCCGGCCGCAGCAGCCGGAAGCGGCCGTCGGCGACGAGGAATATCCACCCCGCGGCCAGCGCCATGTGGATCGGCCGGCTGATCAGGTTGGGGATCAGCCCGGCGACCACCAGCCACAAATGGAACAGGGTGATCGCCGCCGCGAAGGCGACCACAAATGCGGACGGCGCGGGCTGCCCCGCGCCGTCCGGCGGCATGTCGTCGATGGCGTTCAAGGGTCGCGTCTGGTCACTTCATGTCGTCGGGAACGGCGATGCCGGCCTCGGCGTAGTATTTCGCCGCGCCCGGATGCAGCTTGCCGGCCATGGTCGACAGCATCTCCGCCGACACGCCCTTCCACCAGCCGTCGCTCTCGGCCATCTTCGCCCTGTTGTCCCAGAACGCCTTGGTCACCGCGTAGGCGGTGTCGTCGTCCATCGCGTCCGTCGTGTAGACGCCGACCGGCAGCGACGTCGTCGAGGTCGCCTCGTCGACGCCCGGATAGGTGCCGGCGGGGATCACCGTCTTGGTGCCCTTCACCTCCTTGATCTCCTCGTCGGAGAAGGAGAGCAGCGTGACCGGCGTGCCGGCCGCGGCCTCGATCACGTTCGGCGCCGGCCACGAGCCGGCGGTGACGAAGCCCTGCACCTGGCCGTCTTTGAGCGCGCCGACCGCCTGGTTAAGCTCGACGTCGGCGAGCGTCACCTTGCCGTCGAGCCCGAAGGCCTCGATGTATTTCGCCGCCTGGTTGGCGCCGAACGAGCCCTTGCCGATGATGATGGTCTTGCCTTCGAGATCGGCGAACTTCGCCACCCCGGCGTCGGCCCGCATGACGAAGTGCATGGTCAGCGAGGGGATCGGGAACAGGGCGCGGA
>JBFWXZ010000136.1:0-8868 GCA_050186955.1 Flavobacteriaceae bacterium | reverse complement strand
CCGCCGCGAGATCGGGGAGCGCGTCGCCGGCCTGCTCGCCCAGGTCGGGCTGACACCCGCCGACGCGGCGCGCTACCCGCACGAGTTCTCCGGCGGCCAGCGCCAGCGCATCTCGATCGCCCGCGCCATCGCCGGCGAACCTGAGTTCCTCGTCTGCGACGAGCCGACCTCGGCGCTCGACGTCTCCGTGCAGGCGCAGATCCTCAACCTGCTGAAGGACCTGCAGGCCCGGCTCGGCCTCGGCCTGCTGTTCATCAGCCACAACCTCGCCGTCGTCCACCACGTCTCCGACGCCATCGGCATCATGTATCTCGGCCGCCTCGTCGAATACGGCCCGGCGGCGGAGATCTTCGCCGATCCGCGGCACCCCTATACCCGCCTGCTGCTGGAGACGATCCCCGACCTGGAGATGCGCCGGCGCGACCGCGCGCCGATCTCCGGCGAGGTGCCGAACCCCATCGATCCGCCGCCCGGCTGCGTGTTCAACCCGCGCTGCCCGCTGGCGCGCGACATCTGCCGCAGCGAGCGGCCCGAGATGGCGAAGGGAAGCTCCGGCGTTTCCGTCGCCTGCCACGCCGTCGCCGGAGGCTGGCCGCCTCCCGCGAACGGCGCGTCCGACCCCATGACCAGCCGCGTCAACAAAACGGAGGAACAGGTTTCATGAGACATGCAGCACGACTGCTCGCCACGGGGGTGGGCCTCGCCGCCGCCCTCGTCGTCGCGAGCCCGCAGACGGCCCTGGCCAAGACTTTCCGCTGGGCCTTCCAGACCGACATCACCGAGATGGACCCGCAGGCCCGCCGCGTGGTCTTCACGCGCTCCTTCCTCTCCAACATCATGGAGCCGCTGGCCCGCTACGGTAAGGACCTCGAGGTCGAGCCGGCGCTGGCCGAGAGCTGGGAGACGGTGGCCCCCGACCGCTGGCGCTTCCACCTGCGCCAGAACGTCGTCTTCTCCAACGGCAACCCCTTCACCGCCGACGACGTCGTCACCACCTTCGAGCGCGGCATGGACGAGAAGTCGCCGTTCAAGGGCGTCTTCGCCGGCGTCAAGGGCATCGAGAAGGTCGACGAGCACACCGTCGACATCACCACCAACGGCCCCTACCCGATCCTCATCCGCGACCTCACCGACATCATGATCTTCGACCGCGAATGGCTCGAGGAGCACAACGCGCTCGCCCCCGTCGACCCGACCAAGGGCGAGGAGAGCTACACGCTCCGCCACATCATGGGCACCGGTCCGTTCAAGCTGAAGACCTACGAGCCCGACCGCCAGATCGTGCTCGAGGCGAACGAGAAGTGGTGGAACGACGCCAACAAGGAGACCAACGTCACCGAGGCGGTCTTCCGTCCGATCAAGGCCGCGCCGACCCGCGTCGCCGCCCTGCTCTCCGGCGAGGTCGACATGATCTACCCGCTGCCGCTGCAGGACATCGACCGCATCGAGGCCGCCCCCGGCTTCAAGGTCGTCGACGGTCCCGACATCACCACCATGTATCTCGGCATGCGCATCGGCCAGGACACGCTGGCCAATGGCGACGCGAACCCCTTCAAGGACATCCGGGTGCGCAAGGCCATGTACCAGGCCATCGACACCAAGGCGCTGGTCGACAAGGTGATGCGCGGCCGCGCCACCGAGGCGAGCGTGCTTATGTCGCCCTACCATCGCGGCTACGACAAGCGCTTCGAGGGCCGCATCCTGCCCTATGACCCCGAGGCCGCGAAGGCGCTGCTCAAGGAGGCCGGCTACGGCGACGGCTTCACCGTCACCATGGTCGCGCCCAACGACCGCTACGTGAACGACCAGGCGGTGGCGCTCGCCCTCGTCTCGATGCTCGCCAAGGTCGGCATCAAGGTCGAGCTGCAGTCGGTGCCGGCCTCGCGCTGGCTGCCGATGATGATCAAGGCGGAGACCGACATGTGGCTCGCCGCATGGACCGCCGTCGGCACCATCGACGCCCACTCCTACCTGCACGCCATCGTGCATTCCAAGGACGGCAAGAAGGGCGTCTTCAACGGCGGCAAGTTCTCCAACGCCCGCATCGACGAACTCGAGGAGGCGATCGCCCAAGAGGGCGACATGGCCAAGCGCAACGAGCTGATCTTCGAGGCGTTCTCGCTGCAGCGCCAGGAGCTGCCGCAGATCCCGCTGCTGCAGCCGACGCTGACCTGGGCGACGAAGGACAACGTCACCGTCCACCAGTCTCCCAACTCCACCTTCGAGCTGCGTTTCGTGAAGGTCGACTGATCTCTCCCTCTCCGGGCGCCGTTTCCTCTCGGGACGGCGCCCGGCCTTTTTCCGATTAGCCGCCCGCGACGGGCCGTCGCCGGACGCAAACCAGGTTGGAAGCAATGAACAACAAGATCTTGATCAGAAACGGCTATGTGATCTCGATGGACTCCGCTGTCGGCGACCTGCCGAAAGGCGACGTGCTGGTCGAGAACGACCGCATCGCCGCCGTCGCCCCCTCCATCGAGGCGGACGGCGCCGAGGTGATCGACGCCGCCGGCCACATCGTCATGCCGGGCCTGATCAACGCCCATATCCACACCTGGCAGAGTGCGCTCCGCGGCATCGGCGGCGACTGGGCGGGGTCCGACTACTTCAACACCATGCACTCGACGCTGGCGCCGCGCTTCACCCCCGAGGACACCCATATCGCGACCCTCATGGGGGCGCTCGCCCAGATCGACGCCGGCGTCACCACGATCTTCGACTGGTGCCACAACAACAAGACGCCGGCGCATTCCGACGCCGCCATCGACGCGCTGTTCGAATCCGGCATCCGCGCCGTCTTCGGCCACGGCACCGTCAAGGCCAAGGAGAAGCCCGGCGAACCGCATTTCTCGCAGGTGCCGCACCCGGTCGGCGAGATCGAGCGGCTGCGCCGCGAGCGCTTTTCCTCCGACGACGCGCTGGTCACCCTCGCCATGGCGATCCTCGGCCCCGACTATTCGACGCTGGAGGTCTGCCGGCAGGACATGCGCGCCGCCCGCGAGCTCGGCCTGCTGTCCACCTGCCACGTCTGGGGCCGACCGAACCGGCTGGTCGAGGGCGGCTACCGCACCATCGACGCCGAGGGCCTGCTCGGCCCCGACCACAACCTCGTCCACGGCAACTACATCGGGGACGAGGAGCTGCGCGTC
This sequence comes from Flavobacteriaceae bacterium, assembly GCA_050186955.1. GTDB lineage: Bacteria > Pseudomonadota > Alphaproteobacteria > Rhizobiales > Tepidamorphaceae > JACKJP01. Next base: position 5,719 of record JBFWXZ010000136.1, on the reverse strand, counting down.
ATCGTCGACAGCGGCGCCTCGGTGACGTCCACCGCCCAGGTCGAGCTGACCTTCCACGTCGAGCCGCCGCTCTCCGGCCGCGTCTGGCGCATGGGCGGCGCGCCCTCCATCGGCATCGACAGTGAGGTCGCGGCGCGCGGCGACATGTTCAGCGTCATGCGCTCCGCCCTCCTCGGCCAGCGCCTCTTCGACAACCAGGAGACGGTGCGCCGCATCCGCGAGGGCGACGCCGCCGGCACCGCCCATGTCCGCCAGAACCTCAAGATCATCGGCACCGGCGGCTCGCCGATTCCCGAGGTCTCGGTGCCGACCCGCGAGGTGCTCAACTGGGCCATCCCCAACAATGCGAAGGCGATGCGGCTCGACGGCCGGATCGGCTCGCTGACGCCCGGCAAGCAGGCCGACCTGATCCTGATCCGCCGCGACAATCTGCACATGATGTCGGCGCAGGACCCGGTGGACGCCGTCGTCTATTACGGCCAGAGCAACGACGTGCGCACGGTGATGATCGCCGGCCGCACGGTGAAGAAGGACGGCGCCCTGCTGTTCGACGGGATCGAGGACGGACACCGCAAGCTGCTCGCCTCCGCCGCGCGGCTGCTGGAGGGCACGCGGGCGCTCAAGCGGGCGAGCTAGGCGGCGGCGTCAGGCGCGATCCGCCGCCAGCAGCGTGTGCAACGCGGCGCGGTTGGCCGTTATCTCCGCCAGCGTGTATTCGTCGAACACGGCGAGGAAGGCCTCCAGCGCCTTGCCGACCAGGCCCTTCAGCCGGCACACGGGGGATATGACGCATCCCCCGCCGTCCGGGCGCATGCATTCGACCAGCGCGAAATCGTCCTCCATCCGCCGCACCACCGCGCCGAGATTGATGTCCTCGGGCCGTTGCGCCAGCTCGATGCCGCCGGTGCGTCCGCGCAGGGTCCTGATATAGCCGTATTTGCCGAGCCGCCGGGCCACCTTCAGCAGGTGGTTCCGCGATATGCCGTAGCTCGCCGCGACGTCGGCGACCGTTGCCGGGCCGCTGTTCGTCGTCAGGTAGATCAGCATCCTGAGGGCATAGTCGGTTTGGAAGGTAAGACGCATTCTGGCAGCCCCTCGTCGCGCGCGGAGCAGCCATACTAGGCCGCGCCACCGGAGGCCGAAAGGCGATGCGTCAGCGCGCGGGCGTCACCGCGCGGTCGAGGCGGAAGAACATCGCGATCTTCAGGCTCTCGGCGATCCGCTCCGCCCGCTCGATGAAGATTTGCGCCACGCCGGGCGGGCACCGCGTCCGCGCCGTCACCCGGAAATGCCGCAGCCAGATATCGAAATCGTCCTCGCGGACCTGCTTGAGCTTGAGATGCGCCGGCACCGGCCGCCCGTCATAGGAGCCGTCCTTGAGGATCACCGAGCACCAGAAGTCCGTCATCTTCTCCAGATGTGGCTCCCAGTCGTCCTGGATCACCGAGGCGAAGATTGGCCCGAGGCGCGGATCCTTGCGGATGCGGCCGTAGAAGTCCCTGACCAGGCCGGAAATGAAGTCGCGGTCCACCTTCGCGTGGACGAGCGGCTTCTCGGCTGTCGGGCGGATTCGATCGGGGATGGGACGTATCGTCATTAAAGTGGTATCCTGAAAGCCACTTTGTAGCGTTTGAGCCCGTATCCGGACAAGGAGCCGATTGTCGCAGCGATGCGACCACTCTTTGCGCAAGCGCAACGTCGGCTCCGGCGATGCGGGCTTGAATGCCTGCACGAAGGAGAATTCGGTACCCATGGATATCAAGTCTATCGATCCGGACATGCCGGTGGACGAGATCATGCGCCGATGGCCCGCCACCGTGCGCGTGATGATGCGCTACCAGATGCTCTGCGTCGGCTGCCCCATCGGCAGCTTCCATACGCTTACCGAGGCCTGCGAGGCCCACGGCGTCGACGAGGACGAGCTGGCCGCGGCGCTGCTCCGGGCCATGCGCGGCGATCCGCTACCCGATCCGCAACCGCATGCGGGAGAAATGCGCCGGGAGCCCGGCGGCCTGCGGCCCGACGGCAGCCGCATCGGCTGCTGACCGGCAAGCCGCGCTATTTGCGCTTGCGGCTTTCCGCCACGAGCATGAGCGCGTGCGGGTCGGTCACCGTGACCTTCTGCCGCCCGCCGCTGACGATGCCCTGCTCCTCCCACGCGCTCAGCAGCCGGCTGACCGTGTGCAGCGTCGTGCCGGTCATCTCGGCGATGTCCTGGCGGGTGATCGGGAAGTCGATCTCGATGCCGTTCTCGGTCTTGCGCCCCGACTGGGTGACGAGCCGCAGCACGGCGCTGGCGATGCGCTGCTCGACCTGCTGGGTCGACATCTCGACGACGCGGGTCTGGGCGTCCTGGAGGCGGGCGCCGACCGTCTGCATGGCGGTGGCCCCGAAGCCGGGCACCCGCGACTGCAGGTCGGGCCAGGCGCTGTTCGGCCACGTCAGCACGACGCACTCCACCGCCGCCACCGCGCTGGCCGGATAGGTCGCCTTGCCCATCACCACCGCTATTCCGAAGAGTTCGCCCTCATTTATGTAGCGGGCGATCACCTGGTGGCCGTCGGCCGTCGTCCGCACGACGCGGATGTGACCGGAGAGCAGCAGGAAGAAGGACCGCGCCTCCTCGTCCTGCGAGAATATCTCGGTGTCCTTCTCGTAGCGCCCGGGACGGGCCAGCGACAGCACGTGGTCGAGGTCCTCGCCGGACATGCCGGCGAAGCCCGGAAGGCCCGCGATGAGCGATCGGTCGAGTGTCGGCATCCGGTTCGGGTCTCCTTGCTCGTACCGGGCGGAACCTGCCCGCTTTTCTACAGGCAGTTTGAGCCAGCGCAAACATCGCCGCGCGCGGCGGGTCTATTGGATGCCCAACGGCGCACGAAGCCGCGAACATGAAAGGACATGACCATGAAAAGGATGATTGCAGCCCTGGCCCTCGGCACCGCCGTGCTGATGGCGGGTGCGGCGGGGGCCGCCGAGATCGAGGTCCACATGCTGAACAAGGGCGAGAAGGGCTCCATGGTCTTCGAACCCGACTACATCGTGGCGGCGCCCGGCGACACCATCCATTTCGTGCCGACCGACAAGGGGCACAACGCCGAGACGATCAAGGGAATGCTCCCCGAGGGCGCCGAGCCGTTCAAGAGCAAGTTCAACCAGGAATTCTCCGTCACGCTCGACAAGGAAGGCGTCTACGGCGTCAAGTGCTCGCCGCACTACGCCATGGGCATGGTCGCCCTGATCCGCGTCGGCGAGCCGGGCAATCTCGAGGAAGCCCAGGCGGTGAAGCAGACGGGCAAGGCCAAGAAGGTCTTCGCCGAGCTCTTCGGACAGGTCGTCGCGTCGAAGTGAGGAAGCGCCGTCGAAGCCGGGCCGGGAGGCGACAGAAACCTCCCGCCCGGCTTCCCCGCCTTCGCTCAATCACGCCTCGCGGCCAGCCAGCCGGAATGATGCGGCGAAGTGACGAAGCGCTCCAGCCGGTCGACGGGCGAGCCTTCCGACACGGTCTTTCCCTGCAGTTCCGGCGGCGTCTTCCAGCCCGGGTCGACGCCCTCCATGTTCGGCAGCTCGTGCGCGATGCCCTTGTGGCAATCGATGCAGGTCGCCTCTCCCGACAGCAGGTAGCGGGTATGGATCTCCGCCGCCCGCTGGGTCTGCTTGGAGATGTCCATGGCGACCGAGGAGTGGCAGTTGCGGCATTCCAGGCTGTCATTCGCCTTCAGCCGCGCCCATTCGTGCTGCGCCAGCTCCAGCCGGTGATCGAGGAACTTCCGGCGCGTGTTGATGGTGCCGAAGATCTTGCCCCACACCTCCTTCGAGGCCTGCATCTTGCGGGCGATCTTGTCGGTCCAGTTGTGCGGCACGTGGCAGTCCGGGCACGAGGCGCGCACGCCGGAGCGGTTGGCAAAGTGGATCGTCCGCGACAGCTCCTCGTAGACGTTGTTCTCCATCTCGTGACACGAGATGCAGAACCGCTCGGTGTTGGTCAGCTCGAGCGCGGTGTTGAACGCGCCCCAGAACACGACGCCGCCGACGAAGCCGCCGAGCGTCAGGAACCCGAGGCTGAGGGTCGCGGCCGGCGTCGACACCACGCCCCACGCCCAGAGCGCCGCCGCCTTGGCACGGGCCCACATCCTACTGGTCTCCGGCGTGGCCGACGCCGAGATCGCTCATGTCGACGAAGACATTGCCGACCAGCGGCTGCGTGTCGGCCTGCGGCACGTGGCAGGTCGTGCAGAAGTAGCGGCGCGGCGACACGTCGGCGAGCATCTGCCCCTCGCGCGTCATGTAGTGCGTGACGCTGATCATCGGCGCCCCCGAGCCCTGGGTGAATTCCCGCTTGTGGCACGACAGGCAGCGGTTCGTGTTGACGGAAAGCTGGTAGCCCTCGATCGAGTGCGGGATGACCGGCGGCTGCTCGGGATAGGCGCGCATGTGGCGGATGTCGTCGACCACCCACTTGGGAAACGGCGGCGCCTCCGCCGTCGCCATCGGGTCCTGCTCGCCGGTGAGCGGCGGGACGATCTTCGTCGCCATCTGCGCCAGCGCGGCCGAGCCGGCGGCGAGCGCGACAGCGGCGATGACGACGACACGCATGCCGCGCGTCACACGGGGACGATCTTGACCGCGCATTTCTTGAAATCCGTCTGTTTGGAAATGGGATCCGTCGCGTCGAGCGTGACCTTGTTGATCAACTGGCTGGCGTCGAACCAGGGCACGAACACGACGCCGCGCGGCATCCGGTTGCGCCCCCGCGTCTCCACCCTCGTCCTGATCTCGCCGCGCCGCGACACGACCCTGACCTCGGCGCCCTGGTTGATGCCGCGGCGGCGCGCGTCGTCGGCGTTCATGAAGCAGCGCGCGCCGGGAAACGCCTTGTAGAGCTCGGGGACGCGCATCGTCATCGAGCCCGAGTGCCAGTGCTCCAGCACCCGGCCGGTGACCAGCCAGACGTCGTATTCCTCGTCCGGCGGCTCCGCCGGCGGCTCGTAGGGAACCGCGAGGATCACCGCCTTGCCGTCCGGCCGGCCGTAGAAGCGCAGCCCCTCCCCCGGCTTCACATAGGGGTCGTAGCCCTCGCGATAGCGCCAGCGCGTCTCCTTGCCGTCGACCACCGGCCAGCGCAGGCCGCGCTCGCTGTGATAGCGGTCGTAGGGCGCCAGATCGTGCCCGTGGCCGCGCCCGAACTCGGCATATTCCTCGAACAGCCCCTTCTGCAGATAGAAGCCGAAATCCCGCGACTCCTGGTTCTCGTATTCGGGGTCGAGCTCGTCCAGCGGGAAGCGGTCGACATTGCCGTTACGATAGAGCACATCGAACAGCGTCTTGCCGCGATAGTCGGGATTGGCGTCGAGGATCTCCTTCGGCCACACCTCGTCGGTGGTGAAGCGCTTGGAGAACTCGACGAGCTGCCAGACGTCGGAGCGCGACTCGCCGGGCGCGTTCACGAGCTGGTGCCAGACATGGGTGCGCCGCTCGGCATTGCCGTAGGCGCCCTCCTTCTCGACCCACATCGCCGCCGGCAGGATGACGTCCGCCGACATCGCCGTGACCGTCGGATAGGCGTCCGAGACGACGATGAAATTGTCGGGGTTGCGGTATCCCGGATAGGTCTCGTTGCTGCTGTTGGGCGCCGCCTGGACGTTGTTGTTCACCTGCACCCAGTAGAAGTTGAGCTTGCCGTCATGCAGCATCCGGTCCTGCTGGACGGCGTGGTAGCCGG
>JBFWXZ010000135.1:0-8890 GCA_050186955.1 Flavobacteriaceae bacterium | reverse complement strand
CGTTCCGCATTCCTACGCGCGCTGACGGCGCAACGCTTCAACGACAACCAGAGGGCAGGAGAAACCGCAGGATGAGCCTGAAATATTCCAAGGAACACGAATGGATCCGCATGGACGGCGATGTCGCCGTGATCGGCATCACCGACTACGCCCAGCAGCAGCTCGGCGACGTCGTCTATGTCGAGCTGCCCTCGGTCGGTAAGAAGCTCACGCCCGGCGACGAGGCGGCGGTGGTCGAATCGGTGAAGGCGGCGAGCGAGGTCTATGCGCCGATCACCGGCGAGGTCGTCGAGGTCAACGACGCGCTTGCCGACCAGCCGGCCGCCGTCAACGAGGACCCGCAGGGCGAGGGCTGGTTCATGAAGGTGAAGCCCGCCGACGCCGCCGAGATCGAGGCCCTCATGGACGAGGCGGCCTACAAGGAGTTCGTCGACTCGCTGTGAACTCTCTCAGGCGATCCTGAAGACGGCGCCGCTGTCGGCCTCGCGGTAGAGGTCCACGCGGCCGCCGTCCCAGTGATAGTCGAGATGCCTGCCCTGATGCGCATTCGCCGCGAGGTCCGGATAGAAGAGGGCCGCGCAGCGCCCGCCGGGGCGGCGCACGCTGGGATAGGCGATGCCGTTGGCGCCGTGCCGCCGTCGCCGCGCGCCGAGTTCCTGCGAGGCGGCGTAGCTGTCGGGATCGAGGAACCGCCGGTGCGACGCCCGCGCCGCGTCTAGGGCGGTGAAGCGGCCCTCTACATCCAGCAGGATTTCCCGGAACTGCGAGGTCCAGCCCGGTGCCTCGCGCGTCGCCGCCATGAACCGGGCATGGTGGTGCATGGTCTCCAGCAGCGCGGTCTCGAACTCGCGCGCCGCGTAGAGCACGCCGTAGCTGCCGTTGCCGAAGCGGCTCGGCCGGTCGGTGCTTGCGTGGGTGAAAGGGGCCATCAGGAAGCTGGCGCCGGGGCCGCTGACGCGCCTCTCCGGCGGCACCATGGCGAGGTTGCCGACAGCCTCCATCAGCCGCGGATTGGTCTTCTGCTCCGCCGAGATGAGCAGCGGCCAGTCGGCGGGGTCGGCGATGTCCTCGAAGAGATCTATCGGCGGATGCGCGCTGCGGATGATCCTCGCCGCGTTGCGCCATGCGATGTCGCCGCCGGCCCGCGGCGGCGTCACCATCCCCCGCGCTCGGCGTCGAGATAGCGCCGCACGCGCATCAGGTCGGTAAGCTCGCCGCCCAGCATCACGTCCAGCGCCGAGCGGCCCTCGAAGGCGGCGTTGGGCGCGCCGATCCACCCATATCCCCGCTGCGGCTCGCGGAAGACGATCCTCAACGCCTTGTGGATGCCCATCAGGTTCGACAGCCGCGCCTTGCCGTCGCGGCCCATCCGTCCCGGGCCGTCGGCCTTCCACCGGCGATAGGTGCGCAGCGGCAGGTCGAGCAGCGTCGCCGCCTGCTGGTCGGTGACGCGCCAGTGCCGGAACAGATTGATCGCGGCGCGGAACATCGCCGCCGCCTCGTCGTCGCCGATCGGCCCCGGTGTGAAGGCGCGCGGGGCGATCGCGACGGGCCGGATACCACTTACGCTCGCTTTTCCGTGCTTTGTCACCATACGGCATTATAATAAGCATTAAATGCCAAATGGCAACATTGCGGGCGAGGCAAACAAAAAGCCCGGCGCGGGCCGGGCTTTCATTCCTTCGTCGCTCTGCGTCGAGCGGCGCTTACTGGAGCTGGCGTCCGGTGTCGCTGATCGACTTCGCCAGCAGGTCGTCCGCCGCCTTGCCGGTGAGCTTGCCGGAGAGGATCTTCTCCGCCGCCGCCACCGCCGCGTCGGCCGCCGCCGCGCGGACGTCGGCGAAGGCCTGCTGCTCGGCCTGGGCGATCTTCGTCTCCGCCGCCTTGGTGCGCCGCTCGATCAGGTCGGCGAGCTGCTCCTTGGCCTCGCGGGTCATCCGCTCGGCCTCTTCCTTGGCCTGCGAGATGATGCCCTCGGCCTCGCGCTCGGCGTCGCGCTGCTTGCGCTGGTACTCCGCCAGGAGCGCCTGCGCCTCGTCGCGAAGCCGCTTGGCCTCGTCGAGCTCGTTGGCGATCTTCGCCGCCCGGTCGTCGAGGCTGCCCATCAGCTTCCCCGGAACCTTCAGGTAGGAGATCAGGACGAAGAACAGGATCAGGCCGACGAGGGCCCAGAATGTCGCGTCGAATTCCATTGCCGGGCTCCAGCCTCTCAGGATGCCGCCACGGCCTTGTCGGCCTCGGCTTTGGTGATCTTCATGCCGGCTACCGCCTGCACGGCGGCGACGGTGGCGTCGCTGGCGATGCCGGAAACCTCCGCCATCGCCTTCTGCCGGGTGGCGGTGATCCGCTTCTCGGCGTCGGCGATGCGCTCGGCGAGTTCGGCCTCGGCCTCGTGGCGCTTGGCCTCGATCTCGGCGTTCACCGATTCGCGGTTGGTGCGGGCGATGCCGCTGGCCCGGTCGCGGGCCTCGGCCAGCGCCTGCTCATAGGCGGCGATCGCCTCGTCGGTCTCGCCCTTCAGCCGCTCCGCCTCGGCCAGATCGGTGGCGATCCGGTCGTGCCGGCTCTCCAGGATCTGGCTCATGCGCGGCAGCGCCACTTTCGCCATCAGGTAGTAGAAGAGGGCGAAGGTGATCACCAGCCACAGGAGCTGGGAGGGAAAGGTCGAGGGATCGAACGGCGGAAAGGTGCCCTGCGCCGCCGCGCCGTGTCCGGCCTCGGTGGTCGCGTGGGTGTTTTCCGTCGGATCGCTGGGGGTTTCGGTCGCCATTCAACCTCTCCGCGCGGGCGCCTTCATGACCGGCGCGCGGACGCCGCCGGGGCGTCCGCGTATCCGGTTGCCGTCGACTGTCGGCCGATCAGACGGCGAACAGCAGCAGCAGCGCGATCAGCAGCGAGAAGATGCCGAGCGCTTCCGTCACCGCGAAGCCGAAGATCAGGCGGCCGAACTGGCCGTCGGCGGCCGACGGGTTGCGCAGCGCGCCGGAAAGGTAGTGGCCGAAGAGCGAGCCCAGGCCAACGCCCGCGCCGCCCATGCCGACGCAGGCGATACCGGCGCCGATCAGTTTTGCTGCCTCAGGTTCCATCTCAAGTGCTCCTTTGTGGGTCCGATGGGTTCGTGTTTGGGTTCTTGTTGCCGTGCGCCTGCGCGTTTCTGCTGTGCCGCGTCCGTCAGTGCGAGGGATGCAGCGCGTCGTTGAGATACATGCAGGTGAGGATTGCGAAGACATAGGCCTGGAGGAAGGCCACCAGGAATTCCAGCGCCGTCAGCGCCACCGTCATGGCGAGCGGCAGGATCGAGCCGAGAATGCCGGCGAAGCCGAGCGCGCTCAGCGAGACGATGAAGCCGGCGAAAACCTTCAGCGTGATGTGGCCGGCCAGCATGTTGGCGAACAGGCGCACCGAAAGGCTGATCGGGCGCGACAGGAACGACATCACCTCGATGCCGGTGACCAGCGGCACCAGCGCCCCGGGCACGCCGTCGGGCACGAACAGCTTGAGGAAGCCGAAGCCGTGCTTCCAGAAGCCGACGCCGACGACGATCGCCATCACCAGCAGCGAGAAGGCGGCGGGCACGATGATGTGGCTCGTCACCGTGAAGAAGTAGGGCACCATGCCGAACAGATTGGCGACGAGGATGAACAGGAACAGCGAGAACACGAAGGGGAAGAACTTCATGCCCGACTGGCCGGTCGCGCTTCTCAGCGTGTCGGCGACGAACTCGTAGATGATCTCGGCCACCGACTGCGCGCGGCCCGGCACGACGCCGCGCCCCGACGAGGCGAGGATCATGAAGCCGGCGCCGGCGGCGAGCGTCGCCACCATGAACAGCGAGGAATTGGTGAAGGACAGGTCGAGGCCGCCCACTTCGAGCGGGACGAGGCGATTGATGTGGAACTGGTGGATGGGGTCGTTCGCCACGGCTGTCAGTGCCCTGTCTTGTCTGTGCCGTCGCCCCGGCCGTCCGCCGATCCGTCATCGGCGCCGCCCGGAAACCCGGCGAAAGGATCCTTCACGAGCCGCGCCGATCTCAGCATGTTGAGAACGCCCGCGGCGAAACCCATGAGCAGGAACACGATCAGCCCGAAAGGCGACGTGCCCAGCCAGTAATCGCAGAGCCAGCCTAGACCGCCCCCGACCAGTATTCCCGCGATGAACTCCGAGGAGAGCTTCATCGCCCGCGCGAATCCGGCCATTCCGCGCGTCCCCGAACCGCTTTCGTCGCGCGCTTCCCTTGCGGTTTCCGCGCGCCGTTCGGCGAGTTCCCTGCCGAGCCGCCCGAAGCGGTCGGAGAAGTCCCGGTCGCTGCCGCGCTTCCCTTTTTCAGCCGGGGGACCTTTTCCAGCCCCGGAACCGGGGTCGTTCGTGCCGGACACGAGCCTCTTTCCCACAGGCTGAGGGGGCCGCGAGCGCCTCCCGAAACCGGGCGCACCATAGTTTGGGCCCCTACCCCTGTCAAGGATCGCTTTGGAGAGCTTAAACTACTGTAATATAATGCGAAAACGCCGCCCGGCGAGTCGCTAGCCAGCCTCGCGGAGCCTTTCGGCATCGACCAGATCGACGGAGACGAGCTGGCTCACGCCGCGTTCCGCCATGGTCACCCCGAACAGCCTGTTCATGCGGCTCATGGTGATCGGATTGTGGGTGATGACGATGAACCGGGTCTCGGTCAGCCGGGTCATCTCCTCCATCAGCAGGCAGAAGCGCTCCACATTGGCGTCGTCGAGCGGCGCGTCGACCTCGTCGAGCACGCAGATCGGCGCCGGATTGGTCAGGAACACCGCGAAGATCAGCGCGATTGCCGTCAGCGCCTGCTCGCCGCCCGACAGCAGCGTCAGCGTCGCCGGCCGCTTGCCGGGCGGGCGGGCGACGATCTCGAGGCCGGCTTCCAGCGGGTCGTCCGATTCGGTGAACTGCAGCTCCGCCGCGCCGCCGCCGAACAGCTTGGCGAACAGCGTCTGGAAATGCCCGTTGACCGTCTCGAAGGCGGCGACCAGCCTCTCGCGGCCCTCGCGGTTCAGGCTCTGGATCGCCTGGCGCAGCCGCGCCACCGCCTGCTCGAGGTCGCTCTTCTCGCCTGACAGCGCGTCGAAGCGCTCCTGCTCCTCGCGGGCCTCCTCCTCGGCGCGCAAATTCACCGCGCCGATGCGCTCGCGGTCGCGCTTCAGCCGCTCCAGCGTCGATTCGAGCCTGTCGGCGGCGGGAAGCTCCTCGCCGGCCTCGACGCCGGCGACGGCGAGCGCCTTTTCAGGCGGGCATTCGAGCGTCTCCTCGATCGCCGCGGCGACGTCGGCGAGGCGATCCTTGAGCCCTTCGAGCGTGGCTTCCTCGCGCGCCCGCGCCTCGCGCGCCTCGGCGGCGCGCTGCTCGGCCGCGCGCAGCGCCTTCTCGATTTCGGCGAGCGCGGTCTCGGCCTCGGCGAGGGCGTCGGCGGCGGCCTTGCGGGCGGCCTCGGCCGCCTCGATCTCGCCGCTCAGAGCCTCGCGGCGGCGGTCGATCTCGCCCGGCGCGTCGGCCAGCGTCTCCAGCTCGGTCGAGATCTCGCCGGCGCGCTTCTCCAGCGTCGCCGCCTGCTCGGCGGCCGCCTGCTGCTGGCGGCCCCAGCGCTCGCGGTCGCGGCCGATCTCGTCGAGCCGGCGCTTGCGCGAGGCGATCTCGTTGGCGTGGCCGTCGCGCGCCGCCCGCGCCTCGGCGTAGACGCCGCGCGCCGCCGCGACGTCGCTGCGCTGGCGGGCTACCTTGTCCTCCAGCGCCGTCCCGTCGCCGAGTGCGGAGAGGCCGGCTTCCGCCTCCTCGACGCCCTTGCGCGATTCCGAAAGCGACTGGGCGAGGCGGGTCTCGGCCTCGATCAGCGCCGAGAGCTTCGCGGTATCCTGGGCGGCGTCCTTCTGCGCCTGCGACAGCGCGCTCTGGGCGCGGTCGAGCGCCTCCTGGCGCTCGCGCCGCGTCTGCCGCAGCGCGGCCTCTTTCTCGCCGCCGCCGGCGACCGCCGCACCCGCCGCCTCGACGGCCTCGCGCAGCGAGGCGACCTTGCGGCCAGCCTCCGCCATCAGCTCCTCGATTTCGGCGATGCGGTTGCGCTGCTCCAGCCGCTTGGCCGCCGCGCTCGGCGCGTCGCCGGCGCTGATGAGCCCGTCCCAGCGCCACAGGTCGCCATTGGCAGTGACGAGCCGCTGGCCGGGCTTCAGCGAGGCGGCAAGCGCCTTGCCGGCGGCGGCATCGGCGACGACGCCGATCTGGTCGAGCCGGCGCTTCAGGAATTCCGGCGCGCGGACATGCCGCGACAGCGGCTCGGCGCCGGCGGGCAGGGCGGGGTCGTCGGCGGCAGGGCGCAGCGCGCCGTTCCAGTGCACCGGCGCCGCCTCGTCGGCGGGGTGGTCGAGATCGTCGCCGATCGCCGCCCCCAGCGCCTTCTCGTAGCCCGGCGCGGCGCGCACGTCCTCCAGCACCGGCGGCCACAGATCGCCGCCGTCGCCCATCAGCTTCTGCAACGTGCGGCGTTCCGCCTCCAGCGCGCCGGTGACCGATTCGGCCTCGCGCAGCGGCTCGCGCGCGGCGGCCTCCGCCTCGCGCGCCCGGCCCTGGGCGGCGACTGCCTCGGCATGGGCGGCCTCGGTCTCGGCGAGCGCCACGCGCGCCGCCTCGATCTCGCCTTCCAGCCCGGCGATGCGCTCCGCCGCGCCGCTGTCCTGGTTGAGTTCGCCGATGTCGCGACGCACCGCCTCGAGCTGCTCGGTCAGGCGGGCGACCCGCGCGCCCTCGTCGCGCAGCGTGCGTTCGAGCTGGCCGCGCCTGGCGGTGCGCTCCGCCTGCTCGCGGGTCAGGTCGGCAAGCGCGGCTTCCGCCGCCTGCAGCGTTTCCTCGGCCTTGGCGAAGGCGCCCTGCAGCGCCTCGGCGCGGCTCTCAGACCCGGCGATCGCCTGTTCGAGCTCGCCGGCCTCCGTGGCCAGCCCCTGCAAGGTGACGGCGATCTCGTCGGCGGCGCGCTTCTCGCGCCCGGCGTCGCTGCGCGCCTGCTCGATGCGTCCGTTGAGCTCGTTCTGCCGGTCGACGATGCGCTTGCGCTCGTTGTCGAGCCCCTCGCGCGTCACCATCAGATGACGCAGCGCCGCGGCCCTTGCGACCTCCTCCTCGCGCAGGCCCGGCAGCTTGCCGGCGGCCTCGGCGCGGGCGCGCTCCTGCGTCGAGGCGCCGGCGGTTTCCTCGGCGACCTTGCGGCCGATCTCCTGCAGCATCGCCTCGCGCTCGGCGATGCGCGCCTTCGCCTCGACCCACCGCAGATGCAGCAGCACCGCCTCGACGCGGCGGATCTCGGCCGCCACCTGCTTGTAGCGCTGTGCCTGCCGTGCCTGCTTCTTCAACGCCTCGAGCCGCTGCTCGATCTCCGACAGCACGTCGTTGAGCCGCTCGAGATTGGCTTCCGCCGCCCGCAGCCGCAGTTCCGCCTCGTGGCGGCGGGTGTGCAGACCGGCGATGCCGGCGGCCTCCTCGAGGATCTTGCGCCGCGCCTGCGGCTTGGCGGCGATCAGCTCGCCGATCTGGCCCTGCCGGACCATCGCCGGCGAATGGGCGCCGGTCGAGGCGTCGGCGAACAGCAGCTGGACGTCGCGGGCGCGCACGTCGCGGCCGTTGATGCGGTAGGAGGAGCCGGCCTCGCGCTCGATGCGGCGGCTCACCTCGAGGATGTCGGCGTCGTTGAAGGCGGCGGGCGCGCGGCGGTCGGAATTGTCCAGCGTCACCACCACCTCGGCGGTGTTGCGCGCCGGGCGGTTGCCGCTGCCGGAGAAGATGACGTCGTCCATGCCGGAGCCGCGCAGGCTCTTGTGCGAGCTTTCGCCCATCACCCAGCGCAGCGCTTCGACGAGGTTGGACTTGCCGCAGCCGTTCGGGCCGACGATGGCCGTCAGCCCGGGCTCGATCAGGAAGTCGGTGGGATCGACGAAGGTCTTGAACCCGGCGATCCGCAGGCGCGAGAACCTCATGCCGGCCACGCCCCGTCAGCGCGGCGGCCGGCGCGGGGGAGATCAGGAAGCGGCGGCTTCCTCGATGCGCTTCGACAGATCGTCAATCTCCAACGCCCCCGCTACCATGTCCTCGTTGATGAAGAAGGTGGGCGTCGAATGCACGCCGAATCGCTCGCTTGCCCGCTGCCCGACCCATTTGACAGCATCAGCGAGCTCTTGGTTTTTCAAGGTTTCGACGAAACTTTCCTGTGTGAATCCGGCCTGCTTGACGACGTTGAACAGCGCCGTCGAGCCCTGCTCGCGCGGCACGAAGGCCCATTGCTGCTGCTGGTCGAACAGCAGGTCGACCATCTCGAAGAAGCGGTCGCCAGGGGCCGAGCGCGCCAGCATGAAGGCGGCCAGCGCGCGCCCGTCCAGCGGGAACTCGCGGAGCGTGAAATGGACCTTGCCGGTGTCGATGAAGTCCTTCTTGAAGGCCGGGTAGGTGGTCTCGTGGAAATGCGCGCAGTGGGTGCAGGTCATCGAGGCGTATTCGATGATGCGCACCGGCGCGTTCTCGTCGCCGAGCGACTTGTCGCCGAGCGGGCCGGCGACGCTCAGCTCCTCCCTGGTCACGGCGAGCGCGCTGCCGGTTCCGAGCGCGGCGAAGGCGGCGCCGGCGGCGCCCGTCTGGAGGAGGTGGCGGCGGTTGATAAGCATGATCTTCGTCTTCTCCGGTCTGGCCGCCATCTCGAGGCGGCGTCGGTCGCTCCCGCGTCCTGATCGTTTCATATAGGGTATTCGGGCCATAAATGCCCAAAAGGCGCATGTCTGTCCACATTCGGAACTAATCGCCGATATGCGCGGAAATATGGCGCTCAGCGGCCGCGGCGGTCCCTTTCGGCCGCGATCTCGCCCCTGAGCCGGGCGAGCGAGCGCCTGAGCCC
>JBFWXZ010000134.1:0-9049 GCA_050186955.1 Flavobacteriaceae bacterium | reverse complement strand
TTTTAATGGCGGGTCGCGCGGCCGCGCCGCAGGTCGTCGGGCGCCGCCTCCTCGAAGAGCTCGGCGAGCTTCTCCGTCATCACGCCGCCGAGCTCCTCGGCGTCGACGATGGTGACGGCGCGCCGAGAGTAGCGGGTGACATCGTGGCCGATGCCGATGGCGATCAGCTCGACCGGCGAGCGGTTCTCGATCTCGTCGATGACGTCGCGCAGATGGCGCTCCAGATAGTTGCCGGGATTGACCGACAGGGTGGAATCGTCGACCGGCGCGCCGTCGGAGATCATCATCAGGATGCGGCGGTTCTCCGGCCGCGCCAGCAGCCGCTTGTGCGCCCATTCGAGCGCCTCGCCGTCGACATTCTCCTTCAGCAGGCCCTCGCGCATCATCAGGCCGAGATTGCGCCGGGCGCGCCGCCAGGGCGCGTCGGCGGACTTGTAGATGATGTGGCGGATGTCGTTGAGGCGGCCGGGATTGGCCGGCTTGCCGGCGGCGAGCCAGGCCTCGCGCGACTGGCCGCCCTTCCACGCCTTGGTGGTGAAGCCGAGGATCTCGACCTTGACGCCGCAGCGCTCCAGGGTGCGCGCGAGGATGTCGGCGCAGGTGGCGGCGACGGTGATCGGGCGGCCGCGCATGGAGCCGGAATTGTCGATCAGCAGCGTCACCACGGTGTCGCGGAAGCTGGTGTCGCGCTCCATCTTGAAGACGAGCGCCTGCATCGGGTCCATGATGACGCGGGGCAGTCGCGCGGTGTCGAGCATGCCCTCCTCGAGATCGAAATCCCAGGAGCGGTTCTGCTGCGCCATCAGCCGGCGCTGCAGGCGGTTGGCCAGCCGGGCGACGACATGGGAGAGGTGTACGATCTGCTTGTCGAGGAAGCCGCGCAGCCGGTCGAGCTCCTCGGCGTCGCAGAGTTCCTCGGCGCCGATCGTCTCGTCGAAGGCCTGGGTGTAGATCTTGTAGTTGCGGCGCGGCTCGTTGGCGAGCGACGGGGAGGGTCGCCAGGGCTCGGAGGATTCCGGCGCCTCGGCGGCGTCCAGGTCGTCGGGCGTGTCGCGGGGCTCGGCCTCGGCTTCCTCCGGCTCGCCCTCGGCGTCGTCGACCATTTCCTCGGATTCGCTCGGCGCGGCGTCCTCGGTGTCTTCGTCGCCCTGCTCATTCTGGTCGCTGCCGGGATCCTCGGATTCCTCGCCGCTCTGCTCGTCCTCTTCGTCCTCGGGTTCGTCGCCGAGCTCGTCGCCCATGTCGATGGCGGTGATCAGGTCGCGCATGCACTGGGCGTATTCGCGCTGGTCGTCGACCGCGCCGGCGAGCCGCTCCAGCTCGGCGCCGGCCTTCTCGACAATCCACGAGCGCCACTGGTCGACGAGAGCGGAGGCGGATTCCGGCGTCCGGGCGCCGGTCAGCCGCTCGCGGGCGATCAGCGCCACGGCGTCCTCGAGCGGCGCGTCGTCGCGGCTGGCGATCTGCGGCGCGTTGAGGCGGGTGTAGCGGGCGTCCAGCATGGCGGCGAGATTGGTCGCGACGCCGGGCATCCGCCGGGCGCCGATCGCCTCGCAGCGCGCCTGCTCGACGGCGTCGAAGAGCGCGCGGGCGTTGCGGCCCTCCGGCATCAGCCGGCGATGAACGGCGTTGTCGTGGCAGGCGATGCGCAGCGCCATCGCGTCCGACTGGCCGCGGGCGATGGCCGCCTCCTCGGGGTTCAGCTTGCGCGGCGGCTCGGGAAGGCGCACCCGGTCGCCGGCCAGCGAGGCGCGGTCGCCGCCGAAGGCGACCTCGACGCCGGGCTTGCCGGCGATCGCCTTGAGGGTCGAGGAGACCGCCCGCTTGAACGGCTCGTTCGGTCCCTCGCGGCCGGTTTTGGGGGATTGCGCCATCGCCGCCTTACTTGTCGCGGCCCGGATAGTCCTGGGGCTCGAGCTTGAAGCGGTCGATCCCGTCGAGGCAGTGCACGTTGATGGCGATCTTCTCGGCGCCGTCCGGCGTCTTGCCGCGGGCGAAGGATTCCACCCCGCAGGTCCGGCAGAAGAGATGCGCGATATTGTTGGTGTTGAACCGGTATTCGGTGAGTTCGTCGCCGCCGCGCTCGAGGTCGAAGGCGGACGGGTCGACGAAGGTCAGGACGACGCCCTTGGCCTGGCAGTGGCTGCAGTTGCAGCGGATGAGAGGCTGCATGTCGGTCTCGACGGAATAACGCACCTTGCCGCAGTGGCAGCCGCCTTCATGGTGCATGGCTTCCTCCGTTCAGTTGAGGGCGAGATTGACGCTCGACTCCGGCAGCTCCTTGCCGAAGCAGCGCTGGTAGAACTCGGCGACGATGGGCCGTTCGAGCTCGTCGCACTTGTTGAGGAAGGTCAGCCGGAAGGCCTCGCCGATATCGCCGAAGATCTCCGAGTTCTCCGCCCACAGGATCACCGTGCGCGGGCTCATCACCGTGGAGAGGTCGCCATTGACGAAGGCGGAGCGCGTCAGGTCGGCGAGGCGGACCATCCGCGAGGCGGTCTCGCGGCCTTCCTCGCCCTTCATCCACTTCGCCTTGGCGAGGATGATGCCGACCTCGTCGTCATGCGGCAGGTAGTTCAGCGCGGTGACGATGGACCAGCGGTCCATCTGCGCCTGGTTGATCTGCTGGGTGCCGTGATAGAGGCCCGAGGTGTCGCCGAGGCCGATGGTGTTGGCGGTGGCGAAGAGGCGGAAGCAGGGATGCGGGCGGATGACCCGGCTCTGGTCGAGCAGGGTCAGGCGGCCCGAGGATTCCAGCACCCGCTGGATGACGAACATCACGTCCGGGCGGCCGGCGTCGTATTCGTCGAAGACCAGCGCGACGTTGTTCTGGTAGGCCCAGGGCAGGATGCCGTCGCGGAACTCGGTGACCTGCATGCCGTCGCGCAGGACGATGGCGTCCTTGCCGATCAGGTCGATGCGGCTGATGTGGCTGTCGAGATTGACGCGGACGCAGGGCCAGTTGAGTCGCGCCGCCACCTGCTCGATATGGGTCGACTTGCCGGTGCCGTGATAGCCGGTGACCATGACGCGGCGGTTGTGGGCGAAGCCGGCGAGGATGGCGAGCGTGGTCTCGCGGTTGAACAGATAGTCCGGATCGATCTCCGGCACGTGCTGGGTCGGCTCCGAATAGGCCGGCACCTCGATGTCGGTATCGATGCCGAAGAGCTGGCGCACCGACACCTTCATGTCGGGCAGCGGGGCGGCGTCGTGGGTCTCGGTCATGAATTGCAGTTCCTGAACTGGCCGGTGCGTGTCGAAAGGCGCGAGGGATCGTGGCGTCCGCGATCGTAGCGCTGCCGTCGGCGGGAGCAACGGCCGTCAGCAAATACCAGCGTTGCGCAACTGGCGATAGGCCTGAATGATCTCGGCCAGACGGCTCTCGCTCGACCTGTCGCCACCGTTGAGATCGGGGTGCAGGCGCTTGACCAGCAGCTTGTAGCGGGTGCGGATCTCGGCCTTGCCGGCGGTCGGCTCAAGCCCGAGGGTCTCCAGCGCCCGCCGGTCGAGGCGCCCGATATGCGGCGTCTCGGGCTCCGGCTCGGGGGCGGCGCGGCCGGCGTGGAAGAAATCGAACGGGTCGTGGAAGCGCGGCGCGGCGTTATGCGCGGCGCGGTCGTTCTTGCCCATCGACCATGTCGGGCGCAGCCCCGTGGAGCTGTCGATCTGGAAGGCGGCGACCTCGTCGTCCGACATGCCGGAAAAATAGTTGTAGCTCTTGTTGTAGGCGCGCACGTGCTCGAGGCAGAAATGCAGGTACTGCCCCTCGAAATTGCGCCCGCGCGGCGCCTTGTACTCGCCCGGCTCGCCGCATCCGCGCGCCGCGCAACGCGGCGCGCGCGGCGCAGGCCCCGGGGCGGGCCGGCGAACGCGGATGCTGTCGAACCATTTTGAATCGAGCTTCATGGTCTGACTATACTCGGCGGCGGCGGAAGCGAACAACCGACCGCCGGGCCCTCGGGCCGATCAATCATTGCCTCGACTATTGCGGGAAAGCGTCAAAAATGGGTGTCGGCGACATTATTTCAAGCAAGCTCCAGGAAGCGTTCCGGCCGGCCCGGCTGGAGGTGATCGACGAATCGCATCTCCACCACGGCCACGCCGGATGGCGCGAGGGCGGAGAGACGCATTTCCGGGTCAGGATCGCCGCCGAGGAGCTCGCCCCGCTGTCGCGGCTGGAGCGCCATCGCCGCATCAACGCGGTGCTCGCCGAGGAGCTTGCCGGGCCCGTCCACGCGCTGGCGATCGAGGTCGCGCCGCAGGTCTGAAGCCGGGTCTGAACTAGGGGGCCGTCAGGCGCGCTCGGCGACGCGCTTCCTGGCCTCGCCGCGCTCCACGCCGACCGGCGTGATGCGCAGCAGGGTGATGCGGTTGCGCAGCCGGCGCAGCACCTCGAAGCGGAAGCCGAAGAAGGTGAAGGCCTGGCCGGCCTCGGGGATCATGTGGGCGGCGTCGATGACGAGGCCGGCGACGGTGGTCGCCTCGTCGTCGGGGAGGTTCCAGTCCATCGCCCGGTTGAGGTCGCGGATCGGCACCGTGCCCTCGGCCTGGACCGTGCCGTCGGACTGGATCTGCAGGCCCTCGACCGGCACGTCGTGCTCGTCGGCGATCTCGCCGACGATCTCCTCCAGAATGTCCTCCAGCGTCAGCATGCCCATCACCTCGCCGTACTCGTCGATGACGAGGGCGATGTGGGTCTTGCGCTTCAGGAAGGCGTCGAGCTGGTCCTGCAGGCTGGTTGTGTCGGGCACGAACCACGGCGGCGAGGCGATGCCGGCGATATCGAGATCGGCGGTCGAGCCGCCGCTGGCATTGAGGGCGCGCAGCAGGTCCTTGGCGTGTAGGACGCCGACGATGTTCTCCGGCTTGTCGCGCCATACCGGCAGCCGCGTATAGGGGCTGGAGAGCACCTGGTCGACGATCTTGCCGGCCGGTTCGTCGATGCTGATCGCCTGCATGCTGGTGCGGTGGACCATGACGTCGGAGACCCACAGGTCGCGCAGGTCGAGGATGCCGCCGAGCATGTAGCGGTCGTCCTTGACGACGTTGCCCTCGCGGGCGTGCAGGTCGATGGCGCCGCGCAGTTCGTCATGCGCCGACAGCACGCTCTGGCCCTCCTCGAGCTTCCAGCCGAGGGCGCGCAGGAGGATGCGCACGAAGGCCTCGACGGCGAGGGTGACCGGCGCGAACAGCGCCACCGCGAAGCGCACCAGCGGCGACACGGCGAGCGCGAAGCGGTCGGGATCGGTGATCGCCGCGGTCTTCGGCAACACCTCGGCGAAGACGAGGACGACGAGCGTCATCACCAGCGTCGCATAGGCGACGCCGGCGTCGCCGAAGAGCTGCAGGAAGAGGCTGGTGGCGAGCGCCGAGGCGAGGATGTTGACGAGGTTGTTGCCGAGCAGCAGCGCGCCGATCAGACGGTCGCGCGACGCCGTCAGGCGGCTGACGAGGCCGGCGCGCTTGTCGCCGTTCTTCTCCATCTGATGCATGCGCGCGCGTGACGCGGCGGTCAGCGCGGTCTCCGAACCCGAGAAGAATGCGGAGCAGACCAGCAGCAGTACGATGACGGCGACGGTGATCGCGAAGGCGGTGGTCATTGGGCCGGGCCGGATGAAATCTTTTCCGATAGATAGGCGTGAACCGCCGTGGCGTCGATACCCCGGGCGACGAAGGCCTCGCCGATGCCGCGCACGAGGATGAAGGTCAGCTCGCCGCGCGAGACCTTCTTGTCCTGGGCGATCAGCGCCATCAGCGCATCGATGCCGGGCAGCCCGCCGGGGATCTCGGCCGGCGAGACCGGCAGGCCGGTGGCCTCCAGATGCGCGCGCATCCGCGCCGTTTCCTGGCCGTTGGTCAGGCCGAGCCTTTCGGAGAACTCGAAGGCGCAGACCATGCCGATTGAGATCGCCTCGCCGTGCAGCAGGGCGTCGGAATAGCCCTTCGCCGCCTCGAAGGCGTGGCCGAAGGTGTGGCCGAGATTGAGCAGGGCGCGGTCGCCGGTCTCGGTCTCGTCGCGCGAGACGATGGCCGCCTTGGCGCGGCAGCTCTCGGCGATGGCGTGCCGGCGCTCGGCGCCGCCGGCGAAGACCGCGTCGCGATTGGCCTCCAGCCATTCGAAGAACGGTTTGTCGCCGAGCAGGCCGTATTTGGCGACCTCGGCGTAGCCGGCGCGGAACTCGCGCTCCGGCAGGGTGTCGAGGCTCGCGGTGTCGGCGATCACCAGCGAGGGCTGGTGGAAGGCGCCGACGAGGTTCTTGCCGTGCGCGGTGTCGATGCCGGTCTTGCCGCCGACCGAGCTGTCGACCTGGGCGAGCAGCGAGGTCGGCACCTGCACCAGCCTGACCCCGCGGCGCAGGATCGCGGCGGCGAATCCGGCGAGGTCGCCGACGACGCCGCCGCCCAGCGCGACGACGAGGTCGCCGCGCTCGATGCGCATGTCGAGCAGGCCCGTCGTCACCCGCTCGAGCTCGCGGAAGCACTTGGAGGATTCGCCGGGCGGCACGACGATGTGGCCGTGGCGGACGCCGGCGAGGTCGAGCGCGGCCTGCAGCGGCTTTAAGTGGTGGCGGGCGACATTGGAGTCGCTGACGATCGCCGCCCGCGCGCCGGGCGCCAGCGCGGCGACGAGCGCTCCCGCCTCGTCGATCAGTCCGGGGCCGATGAGGATGTCGTAGCTGCGTTCTCCGAGGTCGACGGAGACGGTGGCGCGGCCACCGGGGGCGTGGTCACCCATTGCCGCCCTGCCGCGAAGACAGGAAGCCGGCCAGTTCCTCGCAAATCTCGCCGACGACGGTCTCGTGCGGGGCGTCCTGCGAGACGACGGTGATGTCGGCGAGGGCGTAGACGGGATAGCGCTTCTCCATCAGCGCGCGCATCGTGCCCTCGGGGTCGTCGTTCTGCAGCAGCGGCCGGTTGGAGCGCCGCCGCACCCGCCGCATCAGCAGGTCGATGTCGGCCTTGATCCACACCGAGACGCCGGTCTCGCCGACGCGGGCGCGGGTGTCGGCGTCCATCCAGGCGCCGCCGCCGGTGGCCAGCACCTGCGGCCCGGAGCGCAGCAGCCGCTCGATGACGCGCTTCTCGCCGTCGCGGAAATGCGCCTCGCCGTAATTCTCGAAGATCTCGGGGATCGACTGCCCGGCGGCGACCTCGATCTCGTGATCGGCATCGGTGAAGGGTATCGACAGGCGCGAGGCGAGGCGGCGGCCGACGGAGGACTTGCCCGCCCCCATCATGCCGACGATCACGATCGAGCGATCGGCCAGAAGCTCGGCCACCGTCGCCGGATCGCTCGCCACCCGCCGCTCCGCGGCAGGCCCCTCGCCGGCGTCTTTCATGGGTTTGTTCTGCATGACCCCAACCGTTTCTCACCCGGCGTCCTACTTTCCGCGGGCGCAAATGACAAGCGGCAAGCCCGCTATCGGTCCGGCTACCGACTTGCCAAGGCAGCGCCGGCCATGCTGGAATCCGGCCCATTCCCGCTAACGACCAGCGACCTTGTCCGGAGATTTCGCCGCCATGCCGAGCCTCATCCGCTTTCTCGTGTTCTGCGGCGTGCTGGCGGGCCTGGTCTATGGCGGCATGTTCGCCCTGGCGACGCTCGTCCAGCCGAAGGAGCGGGAGATCGTGGTCAGGGTCGATACCGACAAGCTGCCGTGAGCGGGCCCGCCGGGGCGGGCGGCGCGTCGGGTTCGGCGCTCGCTGTCGAAGGTTTCCTCGAGATGATGGCCGCCGAACGCGGGGCGGCGCGCAACACGCTGCTCTCCTACCGGCGCGACCTGCTCGACTTCGCCGGCTTCGCGGCTAGGCGCGGGGGCCGGCTGGAGGATGCCGGCGAGGCGGATATCCGCGCCTACCTCGCCGATCTCGCCGGGCGCGGCTTCGAGGGGACCTCGGTCGCCCGCCGCCTCTCGGCGATGCGGCAGTTCTTCGGCTATCTCGTCGAGGAGCACAGGCGGCCGGACGACCCGACGCGGGTCATCGAGACCCCGAAGCGCGGGCGGCCGCTGCCGAAGATCCTCTCCCACGGCGACGTCGACGCGCTGCTGTCGCTGGCGGCGGACGAGGCCGGCGAGGGAACGCCGGGCGCGGTGCGGCTCCACGCGTTGATGGAGACGCTCTACGCCACCGGGCTTCGCGTCTCCGAGCTCGTCACGCTGCCGGCGAGCGCGGCGCGCGGCGAGGGCCGGGTGCTGATGGTCAGGGGCAAGGGCGGGCGCGAGCGCATCGTGCCGCTGACCGAGCCGGCGCGCGAGGCGCTTGCCGCCTGGGCGAAGCTGCGGGGCAGGGGCGAGGGCTCGCGCTATCTCTTCCCCGCCGATGGCGAGGCCGGCCATCTCAGCCGCCAGGTCTTCGCCCGCGAACTCAAGGGGCTGGCGGGGCGCGCCGGCATCGCGGCCGCCAAAGTGTCGCCGCATGTGGTGCGCCACGCCTTCGCCAGCCATCTGCTGGAGAACGGCGCCGATCTCCGGGTGGTGCAGCAACTGCTCGGCCATGCCGACATCTCAACCACCCAGATCTATACCCATGTGATGCAGGAGCGGCTGCGGCAGGTGGTGGAGGCGCATCATCCGCTCGCCGCCGACGAAAAGGAGTAAGTCGCGTGTGGCTTAACCGTCGGTTGCCGGCGCGCTTGACACTCGCAGGGTCGCAGTCCAGTGTCCGCGCCGCTCAAGCAGCGGCCGGCCGGTGCCGTCTGCCAGATTGTCCGCCGGTGGCATGAAATCCTATCTCGATTTCGAATCCCAGATCGCAGAGCTCGAGGGCAAGATCGCCGAGCTCAGGGCGATCGGCGACGACGAGAGCGGCGAGAACATAACGGCCGAGATCGAGCGCCTCGAGCTCAAGGCGCAGGCGGCGCTGCGCGACCTCTATCAGAAGCTCACGCCGTGGCAGAAGACGCAGGTTGCCCGCCATCCAGCGCGGCCGCATGCGACCGACTACATCTCGACGCTGATCGACGAGTTCACGCCGCTGGCCGGCGACCGCAAATTCGCCGAGGACGCGGCGATCATCGGCGGCATCGGGCGCTTCCGCGGCGATTCCG